>NZ_JAWRYI010000019.1:0-16896 GCF_046534705.1 Pseudomonas sp. SIMBA_068 | reverse complement strand
ATCAGTCCGTACTCACAAGCACCCACACGAATTGCTTGATTCAATTTGTTAAAGAGCGTTTGGTTAAGAGCTTTTCGTCTCAACCGAGGCGCGCATTCTACGCCCTCCTCAGAGCCTGTCAAGCGTTTATTTTGAAGTTTTTTGCGAGAAACTCGTTTAGCTTCAAACACTTGACTCAACCGGGTGGCTAGCTTTACTTCGCTACCCCGTTGGAATGGTGCGCATTATAGGGCGGTCATTACGCAGGTCAACCTTTAATTTCAATGATTTGAAATATTTGTGGCTAATCCACTTGAGGGCTATCACGCGCCCCAGCAATTGCGCACTATATTGCTCACCCCTACCCCGCCCAAGGATCGCCGCACCTAAATGAACACCCAGCCCCGCAGCCTGGCCGCCACTCTCTTCCCGATCGGCCTGCTGCTCATAGCCATGGCATCGATCCAGTCCGGTGCCTCCCTGGCCAAAAGCATGTTCCCCATCATTGGCGCACAAGGCACCACCACCCTGCGCCTGATCTTCGCCAGCATCATCATGCTGCTTATATTGCGTCCATGGCGGGTACGCATGACCGCCGCCACCCTGCGCAACGTGGTCATCTATGGCATGGCACTGGGCGGGATGAACTTCCTCTTCTATATGGCCCTGCAAACAGTACCGATCGGCATCGCCGTGGCCCTGGAGTTCACCGGGCCGTTGGCAGTGGCGATCTTCTCCTCGCGCCGGCCGATCGACTTCCTGTGGATTGCCTTGGCCATCGCCGGCCTGCTGCTGTTGCTGCCAGCTGGCCACAGCGGCCAGGCACTCGACCCGGTGGGCGCTGCTTACGCCCTGGGCGCAGGTGTATGCTGGGCCCTCTATATTCTGTTCGGGCAACGCGCCGGGGCCGAGCACGGTATCCAGAGTGCAGCCTTGGGGGTGGTAGTCGCCGCCCTGTTCGTCGCCCCCATCGGTATCGCCCACGCCGGTAGCGCTCTGCTCACACCTGCCTTGATCCCCATGGCCCTGGCCGTTGCGGTACTGTCCACCGCCCTGCCCTACAGCCTGGAAATGGTTGCCCTCACGCGTATCCCGGCACGCACCTTCGGCACCTTGATGAGCATCGAACCAGCGTTCGGCGCACTGTCCGGCCTGCTGTTCCTCGGCGAGGTGCTGACACTCACCCAATGGCTGGCGATCGGGGCAATCATCGCCGCGTCGGTTGGCACTACCTTGTCCATGCGCAAGGAGCCCACACCGGCTGTTGCAGCAGACTGATATGAGAAATATTTTCATTTGAGACAGGATTAGTGATTGTAGCCGCCCGTCTCGCTGATTAAGCTGTCACAGAATCATCATCTTTGCGCTATTTACTGGACCGAACACGGACGCTGGGAATATTTTCAGGAAGAAGCGAAGCGATAACGACAGGGCCAGGCAGCTGATCCGCCCTGCATTTAAGGACAGGAATGAAACGTATTTTTCTCATCCTGGCCATCTTGGCTATTGCTGGATGTGCCGCTACAGCCAAGACTGAGGTCAAAAGGGGCAAGAAGGGCCTGCATATCAATTGCTCCGGCCTTTCCTCCTCATGGGACAACTGCTACAGCAAGGCCGAGAGCTCCTGCAGCACGCGCGGATACCGGGTCATCGCCCGCTCTGGTGACAGTGATGAAGAAGCCGGTGATTACTTGTTCGGCATCAACCCGGCGGGCTACACCAGCCGCAGCATGATCGTCATCTGCAAGTAGAAAAAAGGGCAGCTCACAGGCTGCCCTTTTTCATTTGCCCTTACAGGGGCGCGGTACGCACCTGCAGCCAGGCCAGCGCATCACCCTTGAGCAGCGGTGCCAGACGCTCACGCACGTTCGCGTGATAGCCGTTCAGCCACTCCACCTCTTCCTTGGCCAGCAGCTCGGGCAACAGGCAGCGGGTATCGATGGGGCACAGCGTCAAGGTCTCGAAGCGCAGGAAGTCGCCGAAGGCACTCTTGCCCGCCTCACGGTTGACCACCAGGTTCTCGATACGGACACCCCACTGCCCCGGGCGGTACGTACCCGGCTCGATCGAGCTGATCATGCCCGCTTGCATCGCGGTCTGCGGTGCAGGTGCCGCCTGGTAGGCAATCACTTGGGGCCCTTCGTGCACGTTCATGAAGTAGCCAACACCATGCCCGGTACCGTGGCCATAATCGACCTGGTCAGCCCAGATTGGCGCCCGGGCAATGGCGTCGAGCAACGGCGACAGTATTCCTCGCGGGAAAGTGGCACGCGACAGGGCGATCATGCCCTTGAGCACCCGGGTACAGTCCAGCTTCTGTGCGTGGCTGGGGCTACCGACTGGCACCATACGGGTGATGTCGGTGGTGCCACCCAGGTATTGCCCGCCAGAGTCGATCAGCAGCAAGCCATCACCCTCGATGACCGCATGCGACTGCTCGGTGGCACGGTAATGGGGCATGGCGCCATTGCCATTGAAGGCGGCAATGGTCGAAAAGCTCAGCGACACGAAGTTCGGGCGCCGGGCACGTGCGGCACTCAATTGCTCCTCAACTGTCAGCTCGGTAATGACCTCTTGGCCAAGGTTGGCCTCGAACCAGGCGAAGAACTCGCACAAGGCCGCACCGTCCTGCTCCATGACATGGCGGATATGCACCAGGTCATCGGCACCTTTGCAGGATTTGCTCAGGGTGGTGGGGTTGAGCCCCTCGACCAGCACCACCTCTGCCGCCAGGTTCCCCAGCAGGCCGCAGGTGACACGGGCAGGGTCCACCAACAACCGCGCCCCCACCGGAACAGCAGCCAGGGCGTTGCCTGCCTCGCTATAGTTGCGCACCTCGATGCCGTCCACCGCCAGCACCTGACGCAAATGCGCGTCCACCTTGTCCTGGCCCACGAACAGAATGGCCTGCTGCTGACTGATCAAGGCAAAGGCCAGGAAAACCGGGTTGTACGAAACATCACTGCCACGCAGGTTGAACAGCCAGGCGATGTCATCCAGAGTTGCAATAAAGTGCCAGTCAGCCCCTTTGGCCTGGATGCCCCGGCGCAATTGCGCGAGCTTTTCCGCCCGGCTTACCGTGGCGTGCGGCGGCAAGTGCTGATACACCGGGTTGGCGGGCAGCGCCGGGCGCCCTACCCAGACCTGGGCTAGCAGGTCCTTGTCGGTCACCAGCCTTGCCCCGCGGGCCTTGAGCCGCTCACCCAGCTGGCGCGCCGACGCCAGCGCCATGACGGCCCCATCCACCGCGACGTTGCCATCGGGCTCGACATTATCACCCAGCCACTCCAGCGCTCCGGGCTTGCCGGGCAGCAGCTTCATCAGTTCGATACCGCTACCGGCCAGCTCGTGATCCGCCTGCTCCCAGTACCGGCTATCGACCCACAACCCTGCAAAAGCGGGCGTGACTACCAGCGTGCCGACCGAGCCGTGAAAACCCGAAAGCCACTGGCGCCCCTGCCAGTAACCGGGCAGGTACTCGGAAAGGTGGGGGTCGGCCGAAGGTACCAGCAAGGCATCGATGCCCCCTGCTGCCATGGCCTGGCGCACATGCGCCAGGCGCTGTGGCACGCTTTGTTCAAGGGTGGTCTGGACGTTCATGCGCTCTCCTGCGGCTACATCACGGTTGATCCAATGCGCTGATAATGGAACAGCCGCCAGAGCCCTGCAATCGGGAAGACCAGGACACGGCATGCATTGCCCGTCACGCCCTGTGCCAACAGGACGCTTCCTACAAAAGGACCAGGACCACCGATCAAGTTCCGCTGAACTTCCCCAGGACACCGGCTTCAGACACAGTACATTCATTGCACACAGGCAAATGACCATGCCCAGTGCCAGCGCACCGAAAGCCGGCGTAGTGCTGCTCGATACCCGCGAACATACACCTGACCATGAGCATGCCGTGCACCTGAAGCTAGCCGATGGCCTGGCCGGCCTGCTGGGCTGCCAGCACGTCCATCCCGCTCATGCACCCACCGCCGCTGATAACTACTATTACCTACCTACCGAAACGCTCGTCGATCCCAGGCACCCTGCCACCTTGGGCATTCGCAGCGAGCAGGACCTGTTCGGCGGCCTGGTGCCACACCCCTACATGGCGACCAAGGCGATTTCCCACCCACTACCAGCCGGGGCCAGTTTCCCGCCGGGCTGGACCGACGACTTCGCCCGACAGGCGAGCGACGCCTTGCTGCGCGGCTATACCGTGTTCAGTAAAGCCGATGCGCGCAGCGCCGCACAATTGCTGCTGCTCGACGGCCCCCTGAGGGTCAAGCCCGTGCTGGCCTGCGCAGGTCGGGGGCAGCAGGTCATCACCAGTGCGGACGCGCTAGAGCCTCTGCTGGCGGGCATGGATGACCAGATGCTGGCGCTGTGGGGGCTGGTGCTCGAAGAAGACTTGAGCGATGTAGAAACCTTCAGCGTCGGCCAGGTGCGCGTCGCCGGCCTGACCTGCAGCTATCACGGCACCCAGCAACTGACCCGTGACCATCAGGGCACCGAGGTGTATGGCGGCTCCGACCTGGTGGTGGTACGTGGCGATTACCAGGCGCTATTGCAATTACCACTGGAAGACTACGTGCGCCTGGCCATCAACCAGGCGATCGCCTACGAGCAGGCCGCCGAGCAACACTTCCCCGGTTTCATCGCCTCGCGGCGCAACTACGACATCGCCCGCGGCTTGACCCCCCAGGGCCACCTGCGCAGCGGCGTGCTCGAACAATCCTGGCGCCTGGGCGGTGCCAGCAGTGCCGAGCTGCTGGCCCTGCAGGCATTTGCCGATGACCCGGCATTGCAGCGGGTGCGTGCATCCACCCATGAAGTGTTCGGCACCCCCGACCTGCCCGCTGACGCCACCCTCTTCTACCAAGGAAACGACAGTGAACTCGGACAACTCAGCAAATTTGCACGGATTCGCGAACATGGCCGTTCAGAGTGAAACCGTTGAACTGCAAGTCGACAACGACAGCATTGTCGGCACCCTGGTCAGCCCTGGCAGCAAGATGCCGGGCATCCTCTTCGTCCACGGCTGGGGCGGTAGCCAGCAGCGTGATCTGGCCCGTGCCCGGCACATCACCGGGCTGGGCTGCGTGTGCATGACCTTCGATCTGCGCGGCCACGAAAAAACCGAAAGCCAACGCCTGACGGTCACCCGCGAACAGAACCTGCAGGACCTGCTGGTGGCCTACGACCGGCTGCTCAGCCATCCGGCCGTAGACAGCAGTGCCATCGCCATCATCGGCAGCAGCTATGGAGGGTACCTGGCAACCTTGCTGACCCGCGAACGGCCAGTCAA
Organism: Pseudomonas sp. SIMBA_068; assembly: GCF_046534705.1. NCBI lineage: Bacteria > Pseudomonadati > Pseudomonadota > Gammaproteobacteria > Pseudomonadales > Pseudomonadaceae > Pseudomonas > Pseudomonas sp. SIMBA_068. The sequence goes on along the minus strand of NZ_JAWRYI010000019.1, from coordinate 11,621 downwards.
ATGGCTGGCCCTGAGGGTGCCGGCCATGTACTGGGACGACGAATGGAACACCCCCAAGCAAACCCTCGACCGCCAACGCCTGAGCGCCTACCGCCAGCAATCGCTGGGCCCGGCAGACAATCGCGCGCTGGCGGCGTGCGCAGAATTCGGCGGCGATGTGTTGCTGGTAGAGTCCGAGCAGGACGACTACGTGCCGCACAGTACGCTGATGAGCTACCGTTCGGCATTCGTCAGCGCCCACTCACTTACCCATCGCATCGTCGACGGTGCCGACCACGCGTTGTCCAGCGAAGCGAGCCAGAAAGCCTACAGTTCGATCCTGGCGGCGTGGATCAGCGAAATGGTGATCGGTGCCCGCCTGGACCGCTACCCGCACTACGCCCCCTGGTATGCCTGAGGCTCACCCACCTCGCACTGCAGGCCACCATCAGCGCCACGCACCAGGCTGCGCAAGGTCTGGTAGGCGGCAAAGTTGACGCCCCGCGCCTGATGCTGGCCCAGCAGTTCAAGGAAAGACTCCTCGACGAAGTGCACGGCCGCCGCCGCCCACGCCTGGCGAGATTGCCATTGCAGGTACTGCAACACCCGGCTGCCATCGTCACTGGCCTGGATGCTGACACCCTGCAGCCCTTCGCAGCGCGTGGCCAGCGCCTCGCTGCGCGCCACCAGCGCCTGGGCCAGCGCTTGCTGGCACAGGCTGGGCACTTCGTATTCGATCATCTGGGTGAACCACAGCGCATGAGGGTTTGCCGACATCGACGTTCTCCTGGTTACGGACGCATGCTTGGCGATGCCGAGCAGGGTAAAACCTCAAGCAAAGTCAAGGTCAAGTGGTTTCTGCCCGTGCAAACAGCCTATAACTAACGTCTCCCGACAACTACTGCCACAGGAGGCAGCATGAGCAAGCAGGCGCTGATCATCATCGACATCCAGAACGACTACTTCCCAGGCGGCAAGTGGACCCTCGATGGCGCCGACCAGGCGGCCGACAACGCCGCCCGGCTGCTGGCGGCGGCACGCCAGCGCGGCGACCTGGTGGTCCATGTGCGGCATGAATTCGACAGCGCCGATGCGCCATTTTTCGCACCCGGTTCGCAGGGTGCGGCCATCCACGCCAAGGTCGAGCCGGTGGCAGGTGAGCCGGTGGTGCTCAAGCACAAGGTCAACGCCTTCCTCGGTACCGACCTTGAGAACACGCTGGACCGACATGGCGTGGAAGCCCTGACCATCGTTGGCAGCATGAGCCACATGTGCATCGATGCCGCTACCCGTGCCGCGGCCGACCTGGGCTACACGGTGACCGTGGCACACGATGCCTGCGCTACCCTGCCGCTGGAGTTCGACGGCAAGCAGGTGCCGGCGGCGCAGGTGCATGATTCGGCGATGGCCGCCTTGGCGTTTGCCTATGCGTCGGTGGTGAAGACCGATGAGCTGCTGAAAAACTGATCGGCATCAGAGCTTTGGGGGCGCTTTGCGCCCCCGTTCCGACCTGTCCGGCGCCCCGGCGAGGCCACTCCCACGGGTAACGCGCAAGCAAGAACCGTAAGCGATCCCTGTGGGAGCGGCCCTGTGTCGCGATGGGCTGCGCAGCAGCCCCAACGCTTGCAAACTCAGATCACCACATTACGCACAAAACGCACTGCCACCACCCCATCGTTACGGTAGGCATACTGGCAGTTGCTAGGGAACACATGGAACTGCCCCACCAGCAGCCGATGCTCAACCCCTTCAATGACCAGCGTCAGTTGCCCTTCTGCCACATAGATCTGCTCGCTCCAGCCTTCGGCATCAGCCTCGCTGGAATAGCACTCGCCCGGTGCCAGGGTCCACTCCCAAAGCTCCACCTCACGCCGTGCCGCACTGCTACCCAGCAGCACGGCCTTGCTCTGCGGGTATTCACCGGCCCAGGCCAGTTCCTCGATGCGCCCGGGGTCACGCTGGTCCGGTGCCTGGATCAAGGTGCTGAAAGCCACCCCCAAGGCTTCGGCGATCAGGTCGAGGGTGGTCAGGCTGACATTCTTCTCGCCCGCCTCGATTGCCACCAGCATGCGCCGGCTGACCCCTGAGCGCTCGGCCAACGCTGTCTGGCTCAACCCGGAAGCATGGCGCAGGCTGCGTACGTTGAGGCTTACATGTTGCAGCACCGATGCCCGATGCGAAGTATCTTTGTGCACTATATTGCTCACTGGTAGAGATTGCGCAGTATACTGCCCACTTTGCGGCGATTGTGCGCCGCCCCCTCCGAGTGCGCAAGACCATGAGCCAGGCCCGCAAAACACCCACGCCCGCCGTTACCTTCCGCCTGAGCAAGGCAGAACTGGTGCTGGTGTTCATCACCATGTTGTGGGGCGGCACCTTCCTGCTGGTGCATAACGTAATGACCGTCAGCGGCCCGATGTTCTTCGTCGGCCTGCGCTTCGCTGCGGCAGCGCTGTTCGTGGGCGTGGTTTCGGCGCGGGCGTTGCCCGGGCTGACCTTCACCGAGCTCAAGGCCGGCATGCTGATAGGCGTGTCGATCATGCTCGGCTACGGCCTGCAAACCATGGGGCTGCAGACCATCAGCAGCAGCCAGTCGGCGTTCATCACTGCGTTGTACGTGCCGTTCGTGCCGCTGTTGCAGTGGCTGGTGCTGGGCCGCCGGCCTGGCCTGATGCCCAGCATCGGCATTTGCCTGGCATTCATCGGCCTGATGCTGCTGGCCGGGCCGGAAGGCGGCAGCCTGCACTTCAGCGAGGGCGAGGTGGTTACCCTGGTCAGCGCCGTCGCGATCGCCGCCGAAATCATCCTGATCAGCCGTTACGCCGGCCAGGTCGATGTGCGCCGGGTCACCGTGGTGCAACTGGCGACTGCTTCGCTGCTGGCGTTCCTGATGATCGTGCCGACCCAGGAGCGCATCCCCGACTTTTCTTGGCTGCTGCTGGCCAGCGCAATAGGCCTGGGTGCCATGAGCGCGGTGATCCAGGTGGCCATGAACTGGGCGCAGAAGTCGGTCTCGCCCACCCGCGCCACCCTCATTTATGCCGGTGAACCGGTGTGGGCCGGGATCGTCGGGCGCATCGCCGGCGAACGCCTGCCGGGCGTGGCGCTGCTCGGTGGCCTGCTGATCGTGATCGCGGTGGTAGTCAGCGAACTCAAGGTACGCCGCCCCCGCGAAACCGTCGAAGCGCAGGACGTCCAGAGTGAAGGCGAGCGCCAGACCGGTCTGTAAAGATGACAACAGCGACTATGCTTTGTAAAAAACTGTTATAAAAAAACAGCTTGTCACAGCCTGTTTGTAGGATTCTGCGACAGCTTGCGTGTTGGTGATCACTTCCCCGGCACGTATGATCTTTGCAAACTTCTCCAGAATAGGCCCCTATGTCATTGATAGTGCTATTGCTTCTGCCGTTCGTGGGCAGTTGCCTGGCAGCCGTGCTGCCGCACAACGCACGTAACGCCGAGTCCATTCTCGCCGGGCTCGTGGCCCTGGTCGGCACCGTCCAGGTAGCACTGCTGTACCCTCAAATTGCCCACGGGGGCGTGATTCGCGAAGAATTCCTCTGGCTGCCCAGCCTGGGGTTGAACCTGGTACTGCGCATGGACGGCTTTGCCTGGCTGTTCTCGTTGCTGGTGCTGGGCATCGGTACGCTGGTGTCGCTGTATGCGCGCTACTACATGTCGCCACAGGACCCGGTGCCGCGTTTCTTCGCCTTCTTCCTGGCCTTCATGGGCGCCATGCTCGGCCTGGTCATTTCCGGCAACCTGATCCAGCTGGTGTTCTTCTGGGAACTCACCAGCCTGTTCTCCTTCCTGCTGATCGGCTACTGGCACCACCGCGCAGACGCCCGGCGTGGCGCCTACATGGCGCTCATGGTGACCGGCGCAGGTGGCTTGTGCCTGCTGGTGGGTGCCCTGCTGCTCGGCCATGTGGTCGGCAGCTATGACCTGGACAAGGTCCTGGCTGCCGGCGACACCATCCGCCAGCATGCGCTGTACCCGGTGCTGCTGCCCCTGATCCTCATCGGCGCCCTCAGCAAAAGCGCACAGTTCCCCTTCCACTTCTGGCTGCCCCATGCCATGGCAGCGCCCACCCCGGTATCGGCCTATCTGCACTCTGCCACCATGGTCAAAGCCGGGGTGTTCCTGCTGGCGCGCTTCTGGCCGGTGCTGTCGGGCAGCGAAGAGTGGTTCTGGATCGTCGGCGGTGCCGGCGCCCTCACCCTGCTGCTCGGCGCCTTCGCCGCCATGTTCCAGAACGACCTCAAAGGCCTGCTGGCCTATTCAACCATCAGCCACCTGGGCCTGATTACCCTGCTGCTGGGCCTGAACAGCCCGCTGGCCGCGGTCGCGGCGGTGTTCCACATCCTCAACCACGCCACCTTCAAGGCCTCGCTGTTCATGGCCGCCGGCATCATTGACCACGAGAGCGGCACCCGTGACATCCGCCGTCTCAGCGGCCTGATCCGCCTGGTGCCCTACACCGCCACCCTGGCCATGGTGGCCAGCGCCTCCATGGCCGGCGTGCCGCTGATGAACGGTTTCCTGTCCAAGGAAATGTTCTTTGCCGAAACGGTGTTCATCAGTTCTACCGCCTGGGTCGAAGCAACGCTGCCGGTGATCGCCACACTGGCCGGTACCTTCAGCGTGGCCTATGCCCTGCGCTTTACCGTAGATGTGTTCTTCGGCCCCACTGCGCAGGACCTGCCCCACACCCCGCACGAACCACCACGCTGGATGCGTGCGCCGGTCGAACTGCTGGTACTCACCTGCCTGGTGGTGGGCATTTTCCCCGCCCAGTCGGTCGGCCCGCTGCTGGCCGCCGCAGCCCTTCCGGTAGTAGGCGGTACCCTGCCAGAGTACAGCCTGGCCATCTGGCATGGCTGGAACGCGCCGCTGATCATGAGCCTGGTGGCCATGAGCGGCGGCATCGTGCTGTACCTGCTGCTGCGCAAGCAACTGCGCCTGGGCCGCTTCCCGTACCCACCGGTGATCGAACGTTTCAATGGCAAACGCCTGTTCGAGCACGGCCAGGTGCACCTGATGTTGCTGGCCCGGCACGTCGAGCGCCTGTTCACCACCCGCCGCCTTCAGTCACAACTGTTCATGCTGGTGCTCGCCGCCTTCCTCGCCGGCCTCACGCCCATGCTCTACGGCGGGCTCAGCTGGGGCGACCGGCCCAAGATTCCGGGTTCGGGCGTGTTCGTCGCGCTGTGGCTGATCGCCATTGCCTGCGCCATCGGCGCCGCCTACCAGGCCAAGTACCACCGCCTCGCGGCACTGATCATGGTCAGTGTCTGCGGCCTGATGACCTGCATTACCTTTGTCTGGTTCTCCGCACCCGACCTGGCCCTGACCCAGCTGGTGGTGGAGGTGGTCACCACGGTGCTGATCCTGCTGGGCCTGCGCTGGCTGCCACGGCGTATCGAAGGCGTATCGCCGCTACCGGGCAGCCAGGAACGCGCGCGCATGCGTCGCCTGCGCGACCTGCTACTGGCAGTGCTGGTGGGTGGCGGCATGGCCGTGCTGTCTTACGCCATGCTGACCCGGCCGACGCCCAACGACATTTCCTCGTTCTACCTGAGCCGGGCGCTGCCCCAAGGCGGCGGCACCAATGTGGTGAATGTCATGCTGGTCGACTTCCGTGGCTTCGATACCCTCGGTGAAATCACCGTGCTGGTGGCCGTGGCGCTGACCGTGTTCGCCCTGCTGCGGCGCTTCCGCCCGCCGAAAGAAAGCATGCAGTTGCCGGCGCAACAACGCCAGCTCGCGCCTGATGTGGTCACCGACCTGATCAACCCGCGGCATGCCACCGACACCGCCCTGGGCTTCATGATGGTGCCTGCGGTGCTGGTGCGCCTGCTGCTGCCCATCGCCCTGCTGGTGTCGATGTACCTGTTCATGCGTGGCCACAACCAGCCAGGTGGCGGTTTCGTCGCCGGCCTGGTGATGTCGGTGGCGTTCATCCTGCAGTACATGGTGGCTGGCACCCAGTGGGTAGAGGCGCAGATGAGCCTGCGCCCACTGCGCTGGATGGGTACCGGATTGCTGTGCGCCACCCTGACAGGGGTCGGCGCCATGCTGCTGGGCTACCCGTTCCTGACCACCCATACCGCCCACTTGCACCTGCCGTTGCTCGGTGATGTGCACGTGGCCAGCGCGCTGTTCTTCGATGTTGGCGTGTACACCGTGGTGGTCGGCTCGACCCTGCTGATCCTCACTGCCCTGGCGCACCAGTCGGTGCGCGCTTACCGCCCGGGCAATTCATCGAAAACCAGCCAAGCAGGAGCCGCCTGATGGAAGAAGTCATTGCAGTCGCCATCGGCGTGCTGGCCGCCTCGGGGGTGTGGCTGATCCTGCGCCCGCGGACCTACCAGGTGATCATGGGCCTGTGCCTGCTGTCGTACGGCGTGAACCTGTTCATCTTCAGCATGGGCAGCCTGTTCATCGGCAAGGAACCGATCATCAAGGATGGCGTCACCCAGGACCTGCTGCACTACACCGACCCGCTGCCCCAGGCCCTGGTACTGACGGCCATCGTCATCAGCTTTGCCATGACCGCGCTGTTCCTGGTGGTGTTGCTGGCCTCGCGCGGCCTGACCGGCACCGACCACGTGGATGGCCGGGAGCGTGACGAATGAATGGCATGAGCCAACTGATTGTCGCGCCCATCCTGCTGCCACTGTTAACGGCAGCCGTGATGTTGTTGCTGGGGGAGAAACACCGGCATATCAAGGCCCGCCTCAACCTGCTGTCGACCTTCGCCGGCCTGGCCGTCGCGGTCAGCCTGCTGCTGTGGGTGCGCACCCAGGGCCAGGCGGAGTCGATCGGCGTCTACCTGCCGGGCAACTGGCCTGCACCGTTCGGGATCGTCCTGGTGGTGGACCACCTGTCGGCGCTGCTGCTGACCCTCACCGGGATCATCGGCTTTAGCGCCCTGTTGTTTGCCCGCGCCCGCTGGGACGGGGCCGGGGCCAGCTTCCATGCGCTGTTCCAGATTCAGCTGATGGGCCTGTACGGCGCCTTTCTCACCGCCGACCTGTTCAACCTGTTCGTATTCTTCGAGGTGCTGCTGGCAGCTTCCTATGGCTTGCTGCTACATGGTTCGGGGCGTGCACGGGTACGTGCCGGCCTCCACTACATCGCCATCAACCTGTTCGCCTCGTCGCTGTTCCTGATCGGCGCGGCAATGCTGTATGGGGTAACCGGCACCCTGAACATGGCCGACCTGGCGCTGAAGATCCCACTGGTACCGGAGGCCGACCGTGGCCTGCTGCATGCCGGTGCGGCAATCCTGGCCATGGCCTTCCTGGTCAAGGCCGGTATCTGGCCGCTGAACTTTTGGCTGGTGCCCGCCTACTCCTCGGCCAGCGCACCGGTAGCTGCGTTGTTCGCCATCATGACCAAGGTCGGCCTGTACGCCCTGCTGCGCCTGTGGACCCTGCTGTTCTCCGGGCAGGCTGGGGCCTCGGCGCATTTCGGTGGCGAATGGCTGGTGTACGGTGGCCTGGTCACCCTGGCAGTGGCAGCAGTGTCGATCCTGGCGGCACAACGCCTGGAACGCATGGCGGCGCTCAGCATCCTGGTCTCGGCCGGCACCCTGCTTGGCGCCGTCGGCTTTGCCCAATCGGCGCTGACGGGTGCGGCGCTGTTCTACCTGGTCAACTCGACCCTGGCGCTGTGCGCGCTGTTCCTGCTCGCCGAACTGGTCGAACGCTCGCGCTCGGCCAACGAAGTGCCGCTGGACGAAGAGGAAGACGCCATGCCGCCACCGCTGGAGTCGTTGCACCCACCCAAGGGCATCAACCTCGACGACGAGCAGAAGGTGGTGATCGGCCAGATCATCCCGTGGACCATGGCCTTCCTCGGCCTCAGCTTCATCGCCTGCGCCTTGCTGATCATCGGCATGCCTCCGTTGTCAGGCTTCGTCGGCAAGCTCAACCTGATCAGCGCACTGTTCAACCCGCAGGGTCTTGGCGTGCCGGCCGAGCAGCCGCTGAGTGCGGCGGGCTGGGGCTTGGTGGCGCTGCTGATACTGTCCGGCATGGCCTCGCTGATCGCCTTCGGCCGCGTCGGCATCCAGCGCTTCTGGAAGCCCGAGGAGCGCCCGTCGCCGGTGCTGCGCCGCTATGAGTGTCTGCCCATCGTCATCCTGCTCGGCCTGTGCATCATCCTCAGCCTCAAGGCCGAGCCATTGCTGCGCTACACCCAGGACACTGCCGCCAGCCTGCAGGCCCCCGATGCCTACATTGAAGCCGTGATGGCCGCCCGGCCGATTCCTGGCCCCACCTCGCTCGACATCCAGGTGCAGCCATGAACCGACTGTTCCCCGCCCCGCTGCTATCGGTTTCGCTGTTCGGCCTGTGGCTGCTGCTGAACCTCTCGGTCAGCCCCGGCAACCTGCTGCTGGGCGCCGCACTTGGCGTGCTGGCGCCACTGCTGATGGCGCCACTGCGCCCACAGCATGCCCACGTGCGTCGACCAATGGTCATCGCCCGGCTGATAGGCCGCGTAGGCATCGATGTGATCCTGTCCAACCTGCTGGTTGCCCGTGGCGTGCTGCGTGCTGGCAAGCAACCACCACGCTCGGCGTTCGTGCACATTCCGTTGGCCCTGCACGATGCACATGGGCTGGCGGCACTGTCGATGATCACTACGGTCGTGCCCGGCACGGTCTGGTCCGAGCTGGCGCTGGACCGCAGCGTATTGCTGCTGCATGTGTTCGATCTGGACGATGAGGCGGCCTTTATCCAGCACTTCAAGGACACCTATGAACGCCCGCTGATGGAGATATTCCAATGACAGGCCTGCTCGCCAATGCTGTCCTTGCCAGCCTGTTCATCTTCGCCTTGGCCATGGGCCTGGCGCTGATCCGGCTGTTCCGTGGCCCGTCCGCCCAGGACCGGGTGCTGGCGCTGGACTACCTGTACATCCTGGCCATGCTGACCATGCTGGTGCTGGGTATCCGTTATGCCAGTGACACCTACTTCGAAGGTGCCCTGCTAATTGCGCTGTTCGGCTTCGTCGGCTCGTTTGCCCTGGCCAAGTTCCTGCTGCGCGGTGAGGTGATCGAATGACCGAAACCCTGGTACTGCCCTTCTGGCTGGAAGTGGTCACCGCCGCGCTGCTGCTGACCGGCAGCCTGTTCGCGCTGGTCGGAGCGATAGGCCTGGTGCGCCTGAAGGATTACTTCCAGCGCATGCACCCGCCAGCGCTGGCGTCGACCATTGGCGCCTGGTGCGTAGCGCTGGCTTCGATCATCTACTTCTCATGGCTCAAGGAAGCACCGGTACTGCACGCTTGGCTGATTCCCATCCTGCTGTCGATCACCGTGCCAGTGACCACGCTGCTGCTGGCCCGGGCGGCGTTGTTTCGCAAGCGCATGTCGAAAGAGCCAGTGCCTGAAGAAGTCAGCAGCGGCCGCGACCGGGGCAACTGAAGGGCCGCCGCCTCACCCTTGGCTGAGGCGCTGCAGCTCCCGCCGTACCATGGCGGCATAAGGGGGCGGACCGAGCCGGTACAACTCACCCGCCACCCAGTGCAACCAGGCGCCTTGCAGCTCCCCACGCCTGGCCAGCAAACGTTCGGCCTCGGCCACGGCATCTGCCTGGTGCTGTCGATGAAACTCGACACGCGTGACAGGCGCATCGCCACTGTCGGTCATTCACTGGCCTTGAAGGTGGTCAACTCGCCCTTGCGCCATTTGGCAACCTTGCCGGTCACCGCCTTTAGCAATTTGCCCAAGCCTTCCTGAACCTGCTGTTGCGCGGCGAAAACCAGCATCACGCCATGCCCCTCGCGCAACACGATGCCCTCACCTTCGGGTACCGAAACGAAGGCGTAATCGCCCACGCCATACACATTCAGTTTGATTTCGCGAAAGCGCATTTCCAGCTTGCCACCTTCACGGCTGGGCAACACCGCAGCGCGGAAGTGATCGCCGACTTTCAATTCAAGGCGCTGCTTGTCATCGACCACCAATGCTTCTTCGGTGTCGATTTCGGCCATGTAAAGGCCTTCGGGTGTTTGTTCGGTAACGTAGATAAAGCGGCCCTGGAACAGCTGGGCCAATTTACCGCGCAAGTCGCCTAAGGCGAACAACGCATGGGTATCAAGTGTGCTGACTGCCAATGAAGTAATCCTCAACCGGTTACAACCCGCCCTCTCCCAAGCTCGGGGAGGCACGGCCATTTCTTATCGATAGGCGAAAAGAGTAATAAAGCGATATGCGAAATGTCTGTGCCCGCTGACGATGCAGCGTGCAGGAATCTTTACTCTGGTTTGCCAGATTCGCCCTCAAACGAAGGCGTTTGGCTCATTCCCGACTTGGGAAGCGTGATGCCTGAGATCACTTACCAGAAAACGCAACCATGGGGGTGAGCCTGCAAGTAGACAAGCCCTGGCATCCATGTGCGTATTACCGTAGGACAAATATGCCCGAAAACACCGAAACCCGTCGAGAGGCAAAAAACAATTTCAGGCGGCCAGGCCTTTCTTCAGTTGCTGCTGCCAGGCAGCTTGGCATTCAAGTGCCTCTGCACGCGTGGCGAAGGCGGTGCCCCGACGCTCGCCATTGACCAGCACCACCCAACAGATGCGTTTACCCAGCGCCTGCAAGGTGGCTGGCACACCCGAACCTATCATCACAGCTACATCGACCCGGCTATTCATCATGCCCTCCGGCACTTAGTTAGCACCCTAACGATAGCGTTATGATACGCCTGCCCGCCGGGAGAAAACAGCGCTTCGCGGTACAGCACTGTTACGTTCGGGACAACAAAACCGGTATCAGCAAAAAACACAAAAAGCCCCAGGGATTGCTCCGTGGGGCTTGGCACCGCGCGCGGGTTTATACCTGGCGCTGGTGGCGGTCGAGCTGCTCGTGGCGCTCTTGCGCTTCGATGCAGTACTTGGTGGTCGGGCTGATCAGCAGGCGCTTCAGGCCAATTGGCTCACCGCTGTCATCGCACCAGCCGAAGCTCTCGTCGGAGATACGGTCCAGCGCCATTTCCAGCTGAGGCAGCAGGCGCTGGTCGCGCTCGATGGCATTGACCAGCCAGCTACGCTCTTCTTCGACCGACGCCACATCGGCAGGGTCCGACGGAGTGTCCAGGCCTTCGATGGTGGCACGGCTGAGCTCGATGCGTTCATGGGTTTCGACTTTCATCGACTGCAGCAGGCCAGTGAAGAAAGCCAGCTGGTCAGCGTTCATGTAGTCATCGGCCGACATGGCCAGCAACTGTTCCTTGGTCATCGATTTCTCTATGAAAAAATGTGCATTGGGGCGATTCGGGTGCCGCCGACGCCTTGGCATCGGCAGCGGAAATTTTCAAGCGCCAACCGGCACTCTTTCTCAGGGGGCGGCAGTCTAAGGCGCCACGTCGCGTGGAGCAACTGCAATCGGGTGCAAATTTGCTTCCCGTGCTTACAATCCGCCGGTCGGCACCCCAGCTCTGCTGCATAGCCAGTAGTGAACAGTATTTCTGGCTGCGGCCATATCGCCGGCTTTTGATCTTGATCTTGATCTTGATCTTGATCTTGATCTTCGCGACTTCAGGAGGCCGAACACAGGCCTTGCGAAGGGAGGTGACGGGCATGGATGCCCGTCAAGCGCTGGGCCCCAGGATGGGGCCTGCAGCGCGGTC
>NZ_JAWRYI010000152.1:0-355 GCF_046534705.1 Pseudomonas sp. SIMBA_068 | reverse complement strand
AAAGTAAGCTACGACTTAAAAAAACAAGACCTAGAAAGCTCAATTGCTGACTTTAAATGGCGTTACCACAACTACCCGGTAAACCAAATGTTTGGTACACACTCTATGGTGCCTGCATTTTTAATAAACCAACATTCAATTAGTAATGTTAAAGAAGCAAAAGATTACATTTCGCGTTTAAATGGGGTGCCTACGGTATTTGACCAATTAGTAACTGACTTAGAAACACGAGCAAACAAAGGCATTATTGCACCTAAGTTTGTGTTTCCACATGTTATTGATTCAAGCAAAAACATTATTCAAGGTGCACCATTTGAAAAAGGTGACGATTCAACACTTTTAGCAGACTTTAAAC
>NZ_JAWRYI010001354.1:0-245 GCF_046534705.1 Pseudomonas sp. SIMBA_068 | reverse complement strand
CAAGCTGTCGATCGCGGTGGTGGATGACATCGACAAGCAACGGGTACTGGCCGCCATCAAGCTGATTGCCGAGCGTTATCCGCTGCTGGAAGTCGAGCTGCTCAGTGCTCCCCAGGATGACGTGCTGCACCTTTTGCACAGTGGCCGGGTCAGCGTCGGCGTGGCCTTTGCCGGGTTGAGCGTGAATGCCCTGGAGTATTTCCAGTACCTGGGCTGCGAGCGGATGATTGCCTGCATTTGCGCCG
>NZ_JAWRYI010001353.1:0-245 GCF_046534705.1 Pseudomonas sp. SIMBA_068 | reverse complement strand
CGGCCTCGGGCGTGGGGACGGGGCGGGGATCGGTCATCGTGCGGGCTCCAGCAGGGTGTCGGCCAGGGTGCGGCGGGCGATCTTGCCGTTCGCGCCGCGCGGCAGGGCGGGCAGGCGGAACAGCCGCGCCGGGCATTGGCGGGGCGAGAGGTGGCGCGCCAGATGCGCGGCCAGCGCCGCCTCGGGGACCTCGCCCTGATAGGCCAGGGCGGGGCGCTGATGGGCGGCAGGATCGGGCATGGCAA
>NZ_JAWRYI010001352.1:0-245 GCF_046534705.1 Pseudomonas sp. SIMBA_068 | reverse complement strand
GGGCCTGGGCCTGGATATCGGCGATGCCGACCGCATCTGTTACCCCATCCCCGGCTCGCTGTGCAACGAGCCGTGGCAGAAACGCCCCACCGCGCAGTTGCTGATGACCATGCACGAAATCGAAGGCCAGCCGTTCTTCGCCGACCCGCGCGAAGTGCTGCGCCAGGTGGTGAGCAAGTTCGATGACCTGGGCCTGGATATCTGTGCCGCATTCGAACTCGAGTTCTACCTGATCGACCAGGACA
>NZ_JAWRYI010001351.1:0-245 GCF_046534705.1 Pseudomonas sp. SIMBA_068 | reverse complement strand
ATGATATAGTTTTGTCATGTTATGTTTATTAAAGTGTAACTCCAGTGTCATATAGCTCCCGTAAGGTAAGCCCTGCTGATAACTCAAGTGACCTTAACGCATTATTAAGTGCTTTAAAGTGACTTGAGTTTTTATAAAGCGCTAACAAAATAATTAAATACTTTAACGGAGTGAACAATGAAATTATCTGACTTATTCAAAGTTAGTTTGATTGCAACTGCAGTATCTTTAGCGGGTTGTGGTGG
>NZ_JAWRYI010001350.1:0-245 GCF_046534705.1 Pseudomonas sp. SIMBA_068 | reverse complement strand
CCTCTATCGCGTAAGGGATGAGTGCCCATAGAATTATTGGCGAGCCAATCAGAAATAATACATTCATTAACCAGTCACGCTGCAATCCGTACACGAACAAATCCCAGTACAAAGAAAGTACCGAACCAGCGCAAAAAAGCAAACCAGGAATACCGATTAATGCTGAAACCCCTCGAAGGCTTATTGTTTTCCTCGGCAGTTCAAGGTAGACATCATTAAAATAATTAGGCGAGGGATCTACAGCC
>NZ_JAWRYI010001349.1:0-245 GCF_046534705.1 Pseudomonas sp. SIMBA_068 | reverse complement strand
GAGAAAAAGTATTTCAGCTCATATATGCCCCGTGGGGTATGCATGAATTTTTGCGTGGTCACCCGGGAAATCGTCGATTCGTGCATGCCCACCGCCTCGGCGATATCGTGCAGAACCAGCGGCTTCATCGCTTCATCGCCATATTCGAGAAAGCCGCGCTGGTGCTCGACGATCTGGGTGGCGACCTTCATCAGGGTTTCATTGCGGCTTTGCAGGCTCTTGATGAACCAGCGGGCTTCCTGCAA
>NZ_JAWRYI010001348.1:0-245 GCF_046534705.1 Pseudomonas sp. SIMBA_068 | reverse complement strand
CTTGATTGAGTTGGGAGGGCAGGCATTCGATTTCCGGCAACGGCTGGTAGTCGGTGACCAGGTCGGCCTTGTACTTGAGTTCGTTGGCAACAATGTTCAGGGTCGAGTCGATGCCCTGTTGCAGGCTCGCCAGCTGCCATTGCTGGTCGCTGTCGACCCGGGAGAAGTTCTTCAGGTCCTTGACGATCTGCGCCACCCGGCCGATGCCTTCCTTGGACTCCCTGATCAGTACCGGAATGTCCTGC
>NZ_JAWRYI010001347.1:0-245 GCF_046534705.1 Pseudomonas sp. SIMBA_068 | reverse complement strand
GTTGGCCCTGCCAAGCGTTCCGTGGGTTGAAATCGATGTTGCCGGGGTTGTTGTTGCGTACACCGCGTGGTGTGGTCATAGGTTTGCTCCAGGCACAAAAAAACCCGCGAATGCGGGCGTAAAAGAGTTTGCATTTTTCGATCAGCTTCAACCACTCAACTCAACGTTACAGCTGTGAAGCACAGCGACACCGCTTTCGCTAAGAGAACGAGCAGCGACATCGAAAGTAAGTCCCTCATTCGGAA
>NZ_JAWRYI010001346.1:0-245 GCF_046534705.1 Pseudomonas sp. SIMBA_068 | reverse complement strand
AATCAGCGTTTCGTAGTTTTCGACCATCTGGCTTAAGGCGCTCGCTTTGGCGGGCTGATAATCAATAACGTTGGTGTGATCGAATTCGACGCCGGGTTGAACCACCAGGGCAATGATGCGTGGCCAGATGGCATTCAAACCTTGCTTTTCAAAGGCGTGACGATGGGCTTCCAGCGTGGCGCGGGCGGCATCCGGCGTGGTGACCGCCAGCTCGCTTAAGGTTTCATGCGCGCCGCCAGGTACCG
>NZ_JAWRYI010001345.1:0-245 GCF_046534705.1 Pseudomonas sp. SIMBA_068 | reverse complement strand
CGTGCGATGCGACGATTCGCATGAGTTTCTTCTTCGATGCCCTGGGCCGCAATGCTGATCGCGCGGAGTGCCTGAGCGAGCTGGCGGAGCAACGAGCGACGACTCTGCTGGATTACTTGAAACAGGCGAACGATCAGGGAATGCCCGATCCTCGGGCTACATACCACGGCGATCAGCCGCGTCACATGTTTGGAGGCAGCCAAGCAGAATCCGAAACCAGTCGTTCCGTATGCGTCATGAACCGC
>NZ_JAWRYI010001344.1:0-245 GCF_046534705.1 Pseudomonas sp. SIMBA_068 | reverse complement strand
GCGCTGGTAATCGATGCCAAGGGCGCTTGGATTGGCCTGGACAACAACAACGGTGCCCGTGCCGATGGCGAAACCCGCCCGATCGTCTGGCGCTTCGATGCGCCGGAAGGCGGCTGGAGCGCCAAGCCATGAGCCAGACGCCGGGCAAGCGCGCGGGCAGGGTGCTGATGGTTGTCGCCTGGGCGGCGGCACTGTTTCTTGCTACGCGTTTTTTCGGCCAGTGGGAAGACAGCCAGCGTAACCCC
>NZ_JAWRYI010001343.1:0-245 GCF_046534705.1 Pseudomonas sp. SIMBA_068 | reverse complement strand
AATTTAAAACGCCTTGGTATGAAGGCGTTTTAAATTGTCGTAAACCCGAGAGAGGCGCTGTTCGTCGATATCAACCGCAACAACCTGCGCTTCTGGTGCCACCTCAAGGATATGCGTTGTTTTACCGCCGGGGGCGGCACAAAGATCCAAAATGTGTTCACCGTTTTGTGGCGCAAGCCAGGTCATGCAACCTTGTGCTGATGCATCCTGAACGGTAACCCATCCGTCTTCAAAACCAGGTAGCG
>NZ_JAWRYI010001342.1:0-245 GCF_046534705.1 Pseudomonas sp. SIMBA_068 | reverse complement strand
ATGGCCTGCAGGACTTCATCCAGCTCCTCGCGGACCTTGTCCAGCACCGGCAATGCGTCAGGCCAGTCGAAACCGACCGTGGCCGCACGCTTCTGCAGTTTGGCTGCCCGCGACAGCGCCGGCAATGCCGCAGGCACATCATCGAGCAGCGACAGCTGTTCAGGCTCGCTCTTTTCGGCGCGCTCTTCGGCCTTGATCTGTTCCCAGCGCAACTTGACCTCGGCCTCGCTCAGGCTGGGCGTGCC
>NZ_JAWRYI010000151.1:0-356 GCF_046534705.1 Pseudomonas sp. SIMBA_068 | reverse complement strand
CGATGCAACAGGGCATGTTGTTCTACAGCGGTCAGGGTGGCGAAACGGGGCTTTACATAAACCAGACTTCGGTCGCTGTCGAAGGGTTGGAAGTCGAGCGATTCGTTGAAGCTTGGAATCAAGTGATTGCGCGTCACGATATTCTGCGCACCGGATTCTGGTCGTCTGCGCAGTTGGGACACCCCCTGCAGATTGTTCATCGACAAGTGGACTTGCCTGTACGCGTACTCGATTGGCGGGACCGGGATGCTGCCGAAAGCGCGCTGCAAGTGCTGGTAGATGGCGATGCGGCGCAAGATTTCGACATGCTGCGGGCGCCATTGATGAGGGTGACACTGGTGAGGCTGGACGATCAG
>NZ_JAWRYI010001341.1:0-245 GCF_046534705.1 Pseudomonas sp. SIMBA_068 | reverse complement strand
CTGATTTAGTTGCGAGCTGGATTTTAATGCTAGGTTTAGTAATGGGAACAACCTCAATAGGTTTATCTTACTATTACAAAGTTCCTGTTTTAATTGCATGGTCGACCACTGGGGCTGCTTTGCTTATATCAAGCGCACAGGGATATAACCTAAACGAGGCGGTTGGAGCATTTATGTTTGCCGCGTTGTTGGTTTTTTTGTCGGGTATAACGGGTTGGTTTGAAAAAATAATGAACCGAATACCC
>NZ_JAWRYI010001340.1:0-245 GCF_046534705.1 Pseudomonas sp. SIMBA_068 | reverse complement strand
CTTCGTACCGGCAGATTGTCGAGGGCTTGGTGGCCGCGATCAGCGAGGGTCGCCTGCGCCCTGGCACGCCCTTGCCGGGCACGCGGGAGATGGCGCAATTGCTGAACGTCAACCGCAAGACGGTGATCCTGGCCTATGAGGAAGCCGAAACCAAAGGCTGGCTGCAAAGCGTGCAGCGCCGGGGCACCTTTGTCAGTCAGCAACTGGCGGCCAGCGCACGGGCCGAACATGATGCCACCCGGCGC
>NZ_JAWRYI010001339.1:0-245 GCF_046534705.1 Pseudomonas sp. SIMBA_068 | reverse complement strand
CTCTTTAAATTCAGCCTCACCGCGTTGCGCTACGCTTTTGTAGGTAATTACATCTAGGCGTGATAAGTCTTTTAGCAACTTACTGTACTCACGCGGATCAACCGTTTGTTTAAATGGAAACGGACGAGCCTGATTAGTACGGCTACTCTCATCTTGAATATCGTAAATTACAACACCGTCGTATTCAATTTCGTGTAAGCGGCCTAATAGTTTTTCTGCAATGGTTTTTAACTGCGCTTTATCAG
>NZ_JAWRYI010001338.1:0-245 GCF_046534705.1 Pseudomonas sp. SIMBA_068 | reverse complement strand
ATCCCACTCATACAACATCGCTCTTCGGCCGCCGAACAAACGCCGCACGTGAACATGGTGTCCGACGAGATCACGGATCGTCTTATTCAAACGCTGCGGATGCTGCGTGATCAAAATGAAATCCACGCCGAAATGGCGATGCACGTGCAGCTTCTCAATATCCTCAGTCGGCTTCACGCTCACCGAAACCGGAGGCCAAATGCGCTGCACTTCATCGATCACGATCAAATCATTTGGCTGACAAT
>NZ_JAWRYI010001337.1:0-245 GCF_046534705.1 Pseudomonas sp. SIMBA_068 | reverse complement strand
ATAGCCTGTTCCAGTTGCGGCGTCAGAACGTAGAGCGTGCCGGTGAGTGCCGCGACAAAAATAAACGGCGCAATAAACAGGCCGATATAAAAATGCAGGCGGCGAAAGAGATTAAACACCGTGCCGCGCGGTGCAGGGGACATTTCCTGAGAAGAGGACATAGCATTCCACACTTTTCAAAAGACAAAGACGATCAGGTGACGTTGTCACGCAATCGGATTAGTAAGCAGTGAGTGTGACGCGAT
>NZ_JAWRYI010001336.1:0-245 GCF_046534705.1 Pseudomonas sp. SIMBA_068 | reverse complement strand
CATTTGCTGGGCGAATTGCTTGATGTCTGCGCTCTGGCTCTTTTCCTGCGCCAGGTTGGCGGTGACCACTTCGGCGATACCGGCTTCAGTGGCCGCATCGACGAAATCGTCCGAAGACGCTGCCTGTACCTGCAGCGAAGCCAGGCCCATCAACAGGGTAACTCCGGCGATTTTCAAGAATGGTGTGTTCATGTCTCACTCCTTCGTTCTGTTGGCGCGACCTCAATGTCGCACTCGGTTGAACC
>NZ_JAWRYI010001335.1:0-245 GCF_046534705.1 Pseudomonas sp. SIMBA_068 | reverse complement strand
CGGTACGCAACTGTTGCACTACGCCTACTGCCGCCCGATTAAACAGCAGCGACTGCGCGTAATGTAGCCCGGCGGCAAACAGTTGTAGCCCAACATACGCCGCAGCCAGCCCTGCAACCATTTTCAACGGCAGGTTATTTTTCGCTACCATATTGTCGATAAAATAGCTGATAAGCAGCGGCCCACTGACTTCTGCCGCTGCCGCAACCCACATCATCAGGACCGCAATCCCCAGCGGTTTACGC
>NZ_JAWRYI010000150.1:0-357 GCF_046534705.1 Pseudomonas sp. SIMBA_068 | reverse complement strand
GCGAACATCAGCATCACGCCGGTCGGCGCAAGCTTGGTGATGCCCGCGAGCATCATCGGGCCTATCTCCGGTGCAAAGCCACCAAACAAGGCGAACAGGATCGGTACGATGATCAAGGCGATCAGCGCGGACAGGCGCTTGGTCATGATCAGGAACATGAACGTAATGACCATGGCAAAGCCAAGGAAAGTCAGCATAGGGAAACTCCAGGCGTAGCGCGGCTAGGGAATGGCGAACCGGGTGGGATCAGCGCAGAACGGCAAGCACGAGGCGTACGGGAGGAGTTGCAGCGAACAGGCGGGTAGGAGCGGACATCAGAATCACCATTGTTGTTGTTAATAGGGCCGGGAGCGCGAG
>NZ_JAWRYI010001334.1:0-245 GCF_046534705.1 Pseudomonas sp. SIMBA_068 | reverse complement strand
GGACGAAGCCGGCTTAGCCGGTCCGTTCCAGGATGTGAGTGAGCCGCTCCATGGCTAAGGATCAGGGCGCCGACGCGCCCACTAAGCGCCGGCCCGTCAAGGCCGCCAAGCCTACCGTCCCCGCGCGCACGCCCGCGGCGAGCCCGGCTGCGCCTGTGGCCAAGGCTGAGCCCAAGCCCAAGACGAGCCCGCAGCAGTTCTTCCGGGAAGTGCGCGCCGAAGCCCGCAAGATCACCTGGACCTCC
>NZ_JAWRYI010001333.1:0-245 GCF_046534705.1 Pseudomonas sp. SIMBA_068 | reverse complement strand
CGATTATTCTTGCTGTCGCCGGGCTGAAACGCCTGGGACTGGAAGATCGCATTCGTCAGGCGATGCCTGCCGAAGTTTCCCTGCCCGCCGTGGGTCAGGGTGCGGTCGGCATTGAATGCCGTCTGGACGACACCACCTTAATTGGCCTGTTGCAGGCGCTGAATCACGATGATACCGAAGTCTGTGTCAGAGCGGAGCGCGCCATGAATACCCGTTTAGAGGGTGGCTGCCAGGTGCCAATCGGC
>NZ_JAWRYI010001332.1:0-245 GCF_046534705.1 Pseudomonas sp. SIMBA_068 | reverse complement strand
CCGGTCTTCCCCTATGTCACCCAGCAAGGTGACAACGCTGACGTCAATGCCAAGGACTACGCGGGCTCGGTGCGCTGGAGCATCGACTTCAACCCTGAGCACAGCCTGTATGTTCAGGGCTCGGCGCAGCACTTCGACCGTCAGCAGGTCTGGCGTGCCTGCGATGCGGCGCTGTCATTCAGCCCCGAACTGACCCAGCTTTGGCAGATGAACCCCAATTTCGCCGAGCTGGTAGCGCGCGGCGC
>NZ_JAWRYI010001331.1:0-245 GCF_046534705.1 Pseudomonas sp. SIMBA_068 | reverse complement strand
CGAGGATCTTGATGCTGGGCACGCTGACCTGCTCGATAGCCACGCCGGCTTGGCGGATGTTGCCCATCTGTATCAGCGAGAAGACACCAAGGCCAAGCATCAGCAGGCCGATCAGCGCGAAGCCCAGCAGCGCGCGCGGGGCGATATTCATGTTGCGTAGAGACATGGAGAGGAGGGTCCAGGCAAGGGGAAATAAGGTGCGTAAAGTGCGACAAAACATGACTTGCCGGGCTATCGGTCGTGAC
>NZ_JAWRYI010001330.1:0-245 GCF_046534705.1 Pseudomonas sp. SIMBA_068 | reverse complement strand
AACCAACTGCCCCACGGCGAGACCGCTCAGGGCGGCCCGCTGAAACGCGAACTCGGCGAACGGCATATTCGCTTGATGGCCCTCGGCGCCTGTATCGGTGTCGGCCTGTTCCTCGGCTCGGCCAAGGCCATCGAAATGGCCGGCCCGGCCATCATGCTGTCCTACATCATCGGCGGCCTGGCGATCCTGGTGATCATGCGCGCCCTCGGCGAGATGGCGGTGCATAACCCGGTCGCAGGTTCCTT
>NZ_JAWRYI010001329.1:0-245 GCF_046534705.1 Pseudomonas sp. SIMBA_068 | reverse complement strand
AGAAGCGGTTCAGGGTGATACCCGAGATGAGGTAGTCGCCACGGATCCACTGAGTGAGGTCGTCGCCAATCACCGGAATGGCGCCAAACAGCGAGATGATCACCTGGGCACCCCAGTAGGACATCTGCCCCCACGGCAGCAGGTAGCCCATGAAAGCTTCAGCCATCAGCGCCAGGTAGATCAGCATACCGAACAGCCAGACCAGTTCGCGTGGCTTCTGGTAGGAGCCGTACAGCAGGCCACGG
>NZ_JAWRYI010000149.1:0-357 GCF_046534705.1 Pseudomonas sp. SIMBA_068 | reverse complement strand
TGCAGCCGACGGCGACGCTGTCGGCGTCCTTGTGCCGGTTGTCCTCGGGGCCGACGGCGGGGACCCGGCCGACGATCTCGTGGCCCGGGACCATGGGGTAGCGGCTGGCGCCCCAGTCGTTGCGCGCCTGGTGCAGGTCGGAGTGGCAGACCCCGCAATAGAGGATTTCCATCGCCACATCGTTGGCGCGCAGGGCGCGACGGTGGAAGGTGAAAGGCGCCAGGGGAACCCCGGCGGACTGCGCTGCGTAACCGAAGGTTTGCATGATCAGCGTTCCTGTGTGAGGGAGAGCGAATGATCCGAAGGCAGGGCTACAAGCATAGAAGCCCCGGGCGCACCGTGAGGACGGCCGACCGA
>NZ_JAWRYI010001328.1:0-245 GCF_046534705.1 Pseudomonas sp. SIMBA_068 | reverse complement strand
GCCAGCACGCGATCGAGATCCTGCCACAGAATAGCCTGTCGAAGCTGCCCTTTGGTGGTGCCGTAAATGTTACGGGAAAACTTTTCCGCAATATCATCAAAATTGCGATCCTGCATTGCTTTCTCCACCGGTTGGCTAAGACGTTTTCTGATAAAGACGCTATTTTGTCACAGCCACGGCGAGAATGAACCCGTCTGGTGTAATATCGCTGGCGATCCCTTGCTATATGGTTAAAAAAGGAACCA
>NZ_JAWRYI010001327.1:0-245 GCF_046534705.1 Pseudomonas sp. SIMBA_068 | reverse complement strand
AGTCATGCCAACGCCGAGACTGATCGCCACAATATAGAGGTTGTAACGGTTGGTGGTGTAGTTACAGCGCGACAGAATTCGAATCCCTGTCGCCAGTACCATGCCGAACATCACCAGCCCAGCGCCGCCCAGCACAAATTGCGGAATGGAGGCGACCAGCACCGCCATTTTTGGCACCATGCCAAACAGGATTAATATAATTCCCGAAGAAATACACACCCAGCGGCTATGAACACGCGTCACGC
>NZ_JAWRYI010001326.1:0-245 GCF_046534705.1 Pseudomonas sp. SIMBA_068 | reverse complement strand
CGCGGCTGGAGAAGTTAATGGTTTCACCAGTGGCGATGTTCAGTGCCTCAAGATGCGGAGCGGCGATATGAATGATATTCAGCGAAGACAGCGCCTTCTGCCCGACGGCAATAAATTTGGTGGTCAGGCGATAACTCCCTGCGGCAGGCGCGGTGGTCACATAGCCGCAGGACTGTAATCCCTGCAATAAGCGATGGACGGTACTCTTATTTAAACCAGCCAGCTCCGAAAGATGCGCCAACGGA
>NZ_JAWRYI010001325.1:0-245 GCF_046534705.1 Pseudomonas sp. SIMBA_068 | reverse complement strand
GGGCGGTTGCTCATGCTGGAATGTGCCCCAGCATAGCGCCAGGGGACCCCGGGTTGCCACCGTGTGGTGCGAAACCTGTGGCGGCTTCTTCGCGGTCACGCCCGCTCCCACAGGTGCGGCACCGCCCTCAGGCTTTGCGATATCCCTGTGGGGCGGGCGTGCCCGCGAAAGGGCCGGTACATCTGGCCCATTAATTGCTGACTTACTCCTCATCCAGGGCCATCAACGTCGACAGCCCACAAAAC
>NZ_JAWRYI010001324.1:0-246 GCF_046534705.1 Pseudomonas sp. SIMBA_068 | reverse complement strand
GTCCCGCCGGGCACCCCACACCCGGTGCGAATGCCCATGGATCGGCGTCTTCATGATGCCTCTTGCTCACAACCGAAGCGATAAGGAAATCTCATGCGTACATTCAAATACGTGCTCGCGGCGTTGCCATTCTTTGTTCTGGCCGGCTGCGGCAACGACGCCCTGGAAGGGACTTACGAAGCGACCACCACTGTGATGGGTTTCAAAAGCCCCAAGCAGAAATGGGAGTTCTCCAAGGACTACATC
>NZ_JAWRYI010001323.1:0-246 GCF_046534705.1 Pseudomonas sp. SIMBA_068 | reverse complement strand
GCCTGTTGATCGGGGTAACCCGCTATACCTTCGACAAAGAGCGGCACATGCTGACTTCCAGCTTTGCCAAGCGTGCGCAGTACAGTGCCGAGAAGTGGGAGTTGAGTGATGTCACCACCACCTATTTCCGCAATGTGGGCCAAGGCACCAAGGCCAGCACCGAAGTGATCAACGTGGCCTCCGAGCCATGGGACATCGCCCTGAAGCCGGAACTGCTCAATACCGTGGTGATGGTCCCGGAAGCCC
>NZ_JAWRYI010001322.1:0-246 GCF_046534705.1 Pseudomonas sp. SIMBA_068 | reverse complement strand
GCTGGCGGGTCTTCTTCGACCTGCTTCCCGACGGCAAGCCGGCCGACTTGCGCTGCGTGCTGCGCCTGCGCGGCCAGACGATCAGCGAGACCTGGGTCTATCTCTGGTCGCCCGCCTGATCCCGATAGAGATGCCCTTCAGATGGAAACAACACCCATGTCCGACGCCAAGACACTCCGGCGCACGGCGCTCTGGCGCCGGACGCTCTATTTCGCGCTGGTCATCCTGTCGACGCTGGCGGCCTCG
>NZ_JAWRYI010001321.1:0-246 GCF_046534705.1 Pseudomonas sp. SIMBA_068 | reverse complement strand
CTAGCGCATTTATTGCCCGACTCATGCGCTTTCCGCATAGCGTGCTGGCGGAAGTTCGCCATCCAGTGCTGAGCAGTTTTGTGAGTTTGTTTCCGGCAACGACGATGCTGGTGGCGATTGGTTTTGTTCCGTGGTTTCGCCCACTGGCGGTGTGCCTGTTCAGCTTTGGTGTCGTGGTTCAGTTGGCTTATGCCGCCTGGCAAACTGCGGGATTATGGCGCGGATCTCACCCTGAAGAAGCTACCA
>NZ_JAWRYI010000148.1:0-357 GCF_046534705.1 Pseudomonas sp. SIMBA_068 | reverse complement strand
CGCCACCATCGGCGGCAGCAACGTGCTGGGCAAGGGCCATTCCTCCGGGGTTTCGGCGATCTACACCTTGCCCGCCGCGGGCAACTGGGCCACCTCGCTGTCGGTGGGGGTGGACTTCAAGGACTTCGACGAAGAGATGCGCTTTGGCCGCAGCAGCGACCAGATTCCGCTGAAGTACGCCCCCATGACCTTTGGCTACAACGGCTATCGCTACAGCGAGAAAGCCCAGCTGGGCCTGGGCCTGAACCTGATCGTCGGCACCCGGCGCTTCTTCGGCTACGGCAGCGACGCCGAGGAGTTCCACTACAAGCGCGACGAAGCCAGCGCCAGTTTCTCGGTGCTCAAGGGCGACCTGAA
>NZ_JAWRYI010001320.1:0-246 GCF_046534705.1 Pseudomonas sp. SIMBA_068 | reverse complement strand
CCTATCGCGAAGACCTGGCGCAACCGACCCAGGCCGTGCTGCGGCGGTTGCTCGAAAGCGTGCTGGCCTGGGGCGTGCAACGCTACGGGAAGTGAGCGCAGGGGGGCGGACTGCACACAGTGGCCGCCCAGGCGAGTGGCTGCCTACTCGGTCGATGAACGGGGCTTGCGATCAGGGTCTGCAAACGATGTGAGTTCGCGAATCAGGCGTAACTCGCGTGTTTGCCTGTTGCGCTCCAATGCCTCG
>NZ_JAWRYI010001319.1:0-246 GCF_046534705.1 Pseudomonas sp. SIMBA_068 | reverse complement strand
AACTCCAGCGTTTCAGACCATTGCTTATGATAGAATCGATAAGGTGCGATCAATTGTAGCGCCTGTAACTTCTCGATACTGAGCGGCTCAATACCTTTAGCCTGATAATAATGCAGTTGTTCTTTTTTTGCTTTAAAACCGGCCCGAACAATAAGCCCCATCATAATTAATAGATAAAGAAAAGAGCATCCCGCGGTAATCAGGCCTCTTTCATTCAAACCGTTGGATGTTATCGCTGCGAACACA
>NZ_JAWRYI010001318.1:0-246 GCF_046534705.1 Pseudomonas sp. SIMBA_068 | reverse complement strand
ATGTAGGCATACGTCAATCGCCTGTAGTCCTCGACTGCAGCGATTATTGCATAATCGTTTGATGACTCAGAGGGTGTGTAGATGTTCTGGTTCAGTTGTCCGCTCCCCTTGACCAGGTACCAGAAGGCATCTTCCGGTGGGATCTCTTCAGCGCCTCCAATTGCCTCCACCCACATCGACAGTTTTACACCCTGGGGATGTGCTTCCACCTCGAACCATGCATTAGGATTGCTCCAGGGGACCAAC
>NZ_JAWRYI010001317.1:0-246 GCF_046534705.1 Pseudomonas sp. SIMBA_068 | reverse complement strand
GCTCGGCGGGTGCCTCGCGCTCACCCAGCACCAGCGGCAATGCACCGGCGGCCTTGCCCAGCACACCGCCGACGCACAGCAAGTCGCCTGGCCGTGCACCGCTGCGGCGCAACGCCTGGCCAGCCGGCACGCGGCCGAACACGGTAACGGTGATGCTCAGCGGCCCCCGGGTGGTATCCCCTCCGATCAAGCTCATGCGGCAGCGATGGGCCATGCGGCTTATGCCGTCCGCATAGGCGGCCAGCC
>NZ_JAWRYI010001316.1:0-246 GCF_046534705.1 Pseudomonas sp. SIMBA_068 | reverse complement strand
AGTTCGTGGATGCCTCCACGCAGCCCGAGACCCGGGGAATCGAGGTCATCGGAGACTCCGAGCGG
The DNA here is from genome assembly GCF_046534705.1 of Pseudomonas sp. SIMBA_068. Classification (NCBI taxonomy): domain Bacteria; kingdom Pseudomonadati; phylum Pseudomonadota; class Gammaproteobacteria; order Pseudomonadales; family Pseudomonadaceae; genus Pseudomonas; species Pseudomonas sp. SIMBA_068. The sequence goes on along the minus strand of NZ_JAWRYI010001316.1, from coordinate 181 downwards.
CACGGTCGCGCCCGGGACCTGTTCTTCGTCTGGGCGGCGCCCGGCGTCAGCATCCTCAACTTCACCATCGGCGCGACGCTCATCCTCCTGGGGCTCGAGATCTGGCAGGCCTTCGCCGTGATCGTCGCCGCCTCGCTGCTGTGGGTCTTCCCCGGCCTGATCGCGGGGAGCGGGCCGGCGG
>NZ_JAWRYI010001315.1:0-246 GCF_046534705.1 Pseudomonas sp. SIMBA_068 | reverse complement strand
GAGACACGGATGACCTGGTGCGCTTCCATCGTATCGGTCTGGATCAGGATGCGATCGGTCTTCTGGGTAGAGGTCTGGGCCTCGCTCTCGCGCACGACGGTAGGGGCGATCTGCGGGGCATGGCCCACGCTGTATTCGCCGTCCAGCGCGGCATAAACGGCTCCGCCCATCAGGCCGGCGCCGCACAGGCCGGTGAGGACCGTTCCCGTCAGCCAGCGGATCGAGACCTTGCGCCGGTCGGGCGCC
>NZ_JAWRYI010001314.1:0-246 GCF_046534705.1 Pseudomonas sp. SIMBA_068 | reverse complement strand
AGCTCCTCCTTGGCAAAATCATCCACATCGATGACCTTGCGCCGCGCCGCCTCGGCCTCGTGCAGGCTCTGGGCCTCGGCGGCCTGCAGCACGCCGGCTTCCAGCGCCGCGTCGATGGCCGATTCGCCGGCAGCCGGTTTGACCTGGCCGCTTTTCAGCGCTTCGTGGAGCTTCTTGTGCAACGGGTGCACGGCGCTCAGCAGGTTGCTGGCATGTTGCAGGGCGCCCACCGGGTCGTCCTTGGAT
>NZ_JAWRYI010001313.1:0-246 GCF_046534705.1 Pseudomonas sp. SIMBA_068 | reverse complement strand
CCAGTTCAGTGCGCCTGCTGGCAACAGCGCGCAGTGCCCGCTTCACCGGACACGCAACCCTGTTCCTGGCGGAACAGACGCAGCAGCCCGGTCAGGATGCGCGCCGCGCCTGGGCGCCCTATGTCGGCGAGCTGACTATCTGGCCGCTGGACTGTGCGCACGTCGAGATCATCTCACCGCGCATGTTCGAACAAATTGGGCCACGACTGCAGCAGTGCCTGGCGTCGCTGAATCCCTGAACCGTTC
>NZ_JAWRYI010001312.1:0-246 GCF_046534705.1 Pseudomonas sp. SIMBA_068 | reverse complement strand
CCGAAATTGTGCAAGGCATTGCCGCCATTGATAAATTACACACCTGTGATGCCGTATTAAGTGGCTATCTGGGATCGGCGGAGCAGGGTGAACATATCCTCGGTATCGTCCGTCAGGTGAAAGCCGCGAATCCGCAGGCGAAATATTTTTGCGATCCGGTAATGGGTCATCCGGAAAAAGGCTGTATCGTTGCACCGGGTGTCGCAGAGTTTCATGTGCGGCACGGTTTGCCTGCCAGCGATATCA
>NZ_JAWRYI010001311.1:0-246 GCF_046534705.1 Pseudomonas sp. SIMBA_068 | reverse complement strand
CTTTGTCAGTAATACAGAACGCCCACACTTCAACTTGATCAGGGCCGCGCGGATGCCAGACGCGGAGCGTGGCAGTGCCGTTGAGCCATGAAAGCGTGGGGAAAATATTGTTATGACCCGCCAGGCGCAGGGCGCGAACTTCACCTAAACGTTGTTCTGCTTCGGCATAGGTTTCGCGGTAATAGCTTGAAACTGCGCCATCGACCCAGACATTAGCATCCGGTTTTTCAGTAAAGAAGAAACCGC
>NZ_JAWRYI010000147.1:0-357 GCF_046534705.1 Pseudomonas sp. SIMBA_068 | reverse complement strand
GTAGAGCGGCAGGAAATCGGGCAGCTCTTTGCTGTCCAGCTCCAGACCATCGGCACGATACTGTTCCAGCAGATCAACCATCGCCTGACCGCGATCGCGTGACTCACCGTGCACGTGTTCAAACAGCAGCAGCGAGGTGGCGCGGCCACGATCAAACAGTTCGCAGTAGTCAGCCTGCACGTCGAGCAGTGGCCGGGCACAGAGCTGATTGATAAAACGCACCAGCCGTGCACTCTGCTGCAGGTTGAGTTCAGTGGCGTCATCCAGCGCCGCGATCAGGTCGGAAGAGTGGGTAAACAGCGCCTCGTCCGGGTAGTCCAGCAGCCGCGAAAGAATCCGTAACGTCATCATGAGGCA
>NZ_JAWRYI010001310.1:0-246 GCF_046534705.1 Pseudomonas sp. SIMBA_068 | reverse complement strand
CGCGCCGACCATACGGTCGACTTTGCAGGCCGGAAGGTGTTTGGCGGCGGAGAAAACAACATCGCCGTGTTCCGCATCGATCCCGACTCCGGCAACCTCGAGCCGATTCAGCACGCCGACACGCAGTCGTTTCACGTCCGGACGTTCGCATGCGACCCGAGCGGTCGCCTCCTCGTCGCAGCCAGCATCAAGGCACTCGCGGTTCGCCGCGGCGACGACGTCGAGGTCACGCCGGCGGCGCTCTCC
>NZ_JAWRYI010001309.1:0-246 GCF_046534705.1 Pseudomonas sp. SIMBA_068 | reverse complement strand
GGTTGCGTTTGTTGATGTGGTTACTACTATGCTAGATGAAACGATTCCGCTTACAACTAACGAGTATGGCGAGTGGGGTAACCCTAACGAGAAAGAATATTACGATTATATGTTGTCTTATTCACCGTACGATCAGGTCAGTAAGCAAGACTACCCTAATATGTTAGTTACTACAGGCTTACACGATTCACAAGTTCAATATTTTGAGCCAGCAAAATGGGTTGCTAAGCTGCGTGACTACAAAAC
>NZ_JAWRYI010001308.1:0-246 GCF_046534705.1 Pseudomonas sp. SIMBA_068 | reverse complement strand
GTAATTGGTTTATTCCCTGCAAACCGTGTAGGTGATGACATAGAAATTTACACCGACGAAACCCGCAAAGAGCTGTTAAGCACCTCGTGCCATTTACGCCAGCAAACTGAAAAAACCGACTTTGCTAACTATTGTTTAGCCGACTACATTGCGCCAAAAGGCACACCTGATTACTTTGGTGCGTTTGCAGTAACGGGCGGTCTTGAAGAAGACGATTTAGCTAATTCGTTTGACGCACAGCAAGAC
>NZ_JAWRYI010001307.1:0-246 GCF_046534705.1 Pseudomonas sp. SIMBA_068 | reverse complement strand
AATTATTTGATTACAGGCCTTATTGGAAAAGCGCTCAATAAGGCCACACTCACTACTATGTATGAGAGCTGCTAATGAAAGAGTTTCTGTGTACCGATCGCGATTTTAAAGACATTGCCAATTTAGTTTACAACGCTTGCGGTATTGTATTAGGCGATCATAAACGTGAAATGGTGTACTCACGTTTAGCTAGGCGGATAAGAGCGCTAAAATTAAACGACTTTAAAGCCTACTTAGCCTACTTAG
>NZ_JAWRYI010001306.1:0-246 GCF_046534705.1 Pseudomonas sp. SIMBA_068 | reverse complement strand
CTCCACCAGCTCCTCGGTACTGACATAACCCTGCTGTTTAACCAGTTCGATAATACCGTTGTGACGTTGTGTTTGTTTCATTTCTAAATCCCTGGAATTATTTTCGTTTTCGCGCATTGAGCGAATCAACAAAAGCCATCGCTAAACCCACGGCTAACCCGGCGATGTGTGCTCCGTTCGCCATCGACATCCCAAACAAATCAAACCATCCGGCGACAATCCAGATCAGCGCAAAGATAATTAACC
>NZ_JAWRYI010001305.1:0-246 GCF_046534705.1 Pseudomonas sp. SIMBA_068 | reverse complement strand
CCATCGGTTTGCTGCTGCTGGCAGCGGCCAGCCAATTGTTCGTGTCTGCCCATGACACTTGGCGCCTGCAGGGCGCGGCCGCACGCTTGCAGGCTGATGCCCGCCTGGCGTTGCAGCGCATGGCCCAGGACATTCGCATGGCCGGCATGTTCGGCTGCCTGCGCCTGCAGCCCGACGACTTCACCGACCCGCTAGCCCTTCAAGCCTTCGCCCAGCCCCTGCAGGTGGGCGCGAACAGCCTGAGCC
>NZ_JAWRYI010001304.1:0-246 GCF_046534705.1 Pseudomonas sp. SIMBA_068 | reverse complement strand
CGTTGCAGACCAGGCTGGTGGACCACGAGTCGATGGGGCCAAGATCAGTGGTCGACCAGTCGAACGCGCGGATTCGCCGGGCCATTTCACCGGCCCAGCCTTCGCAGCCATGAGAGTTGGATAAAAAATGCATGGGTTGACTCAGTACGAAAAGAAAACATCGACCAGCGTTGGAGCGCGCCAACCCTAGATCGTTTCACCGCCTTAACGCCAGCAGGTAAATGCAACCCGCGTCACAGTCTTCAG
>NZ_JAWRYI010001303.1:0-246 GCF_046534705.1 Pseudomonas sp. SIMBA_068 | reverse complement strand
CAATCAATGCCGATTGCCCGCACCTCTTACGACAAAGGCGCCGTGTTGCCCCGCTTGCCATGCAAGCGGGGCAGCCGGCGCCTTTTGCGTTACCCAAGGAGACCGGCCCATGAGCAGCAGCGAAGTACGCAGTGTCTGCCCGTATTGCGGCGTCGGCTGTGGCATCGTCATGCGCGTTGCCGATGGCAAGGTCAGCAAGATCAGCGGCGACAAGCAGCACCCCAGCAACTTTGGCCGCCTGTGCAC
>NZ_JAWRYI010001302.1:0-246 GCF_046534705.1 Pseudomonas sp. SIMBA_068 | reverse complement strand
AACGGTTTCACCCTGACCTGGCAGCAGTTGCAGCACGCCTGGTGGCACACCCGCATCCAGCAGGATCTGAACCGCCTGTGCGGCAATCAGCGGTGTCTGCTCGGCCGGTTTGGCCAGCACGCTGTTACCCGCTGCCAGTGCAGCCGCAATCTGACCGGTAAAGATCGCCAGCGGGAAGTTCCATGGACTGATGCAGACCACCGGGCCCAGCGGACGATGGGTTTCGTTGTCGAAATCGTCACGCAC
>NZ_JAWRYI010001301.1:0-246 GCF_046534705.1 Pseudomonas sp. SIMBA_068 | reverse complement strand
ACTTGCTTCTCGATAGGGTCAACGGCAAAGGCGGCACCGGCAAACAGCAGGGTCAGGGGCAGGGCAAGCAGCGAACGTTTCACGGGGGGCTATCTCCTTGATAAGGTAATGCCTACCGGACTTTTCCGGTGAGCAAGGAGATTGTTCAACTTTGCAGCTCGCCGCTAACTAGGACCGTTCCGAACGGGCTTCGGAAATTTCCCAACGACTTGAAAGACGATCAGCCAGAAACGACAACGCCCCGAC
>NZ_JAWRYI010001300.1:0-246 GCF_046534705.1 Pseudomonas sp. SIMBA_068 | reverse complement strand
GTTCACTGTGCTGGTACTGGTGCAAAACCTGGTTGGTACTGTGGCATCGGCACCGCTGGTGCCGGGGATGGTCGCGAGGATCGGTAAAAAGAATACCTTCCTGATTGGCGCTTTGCTGGGAACCTGCGGTTATCTGCTGTTCTTCTGGGTTTCCGTCTGGTCACTGCCGGTGGCGTTGGTTGCGTTGGCCATCGCTTCAATTGGTCAGGGCGTTACCATGACCGTGATGTGGGCGCTGGAAGCTGA
>NZ_JAWRYI010001299.1:0-247 GCF_046534705.1 Pseudomonas sp. SIMBA_068 | reverse complement strand
ACAATTTCCTTCAGTGCGGCATTGAGCTTGTTACGCAGCTCATCGTCACCTTTGCGTACGGCAATGCCGACCTTGTCGCTGTCGTTCACCGGTTCGCCTTTGAACTCGAAGTTTTTGCCAGCGGCAGACTTCAGCCAGTCGTAGTTGGCGTACTTGTCGGCGAGGATGGCGTCGAGGCGGCCAGAGGTCAGGTCCAGGTAGGCGTTTTCCTGGCCATCGTACAGGTTGACCTTGAACTCGTTGTCCA
>NZ_JAWRYI010000146.1:0-358 GCF_046534705.1 Pseudomonas sp. SIMBA_068 | reverse complement strand
AAGAGATCGACCGGTTGGGTATAGAGCGCTTCGGCATCGCCATTCTGCACGATTTTGCCCCGGTTCATCAGCACGATACGATCGGATAGCGTCAGCGCCTCCTCCTGATCGTGGGTGACGAACAGGGTGGTGAGATTCAGCTCGCGCTGGATGCGCCGGATTTGATCGCGCAGATGGCGGCGAATACGCGCATCCAGCGCCGACAGCGGTTCATCCAGCAGCAGCAGACGCGGACGCGTCACCAGCGAACGAGCCAGTGCCACGCGCTGACACTGCCCGCCTGACAACTGGTGCGGATAACGGCGCGCATAATCATTGAGTTCAACCAGCTCCAGCACCTCCAGCACCCGCTGGCGAA
>NZ_JAWRYI010001298.1:0-247 GCF_046534705.1 Pseudomonas sp. SIMBA_068 | reverse complement strand
AAACGGATTACCATACTATGGGTGCCTGCTTTGATGTGTTGGCGTTATTGAAATAACCCAATATGGTAAAACATTTAATTGTGTTGTGTAGACCTTTAAACCGCCTTTTTGGCGGTTTTTTTTGCCTAAATGATTACGCCTTTAACACCTAAAAATAATCACCACAAAATATAATTTTGTGCGCCCCCTACTTTTTAAACCTCACATTTTGAATAAACACCTAATAATAAAAAATTTTGCACGCCAG
>NZ_JAWRYI010001297.1:0-247 GCF_046534705.1 Pseudomonas sp. SIMBA_068 | reverse complement strand
CAATTGTTCGGCGTTTTCATCCAATGCCGTCATCATCAGGATCAGGCCGGGGTAGTGATCACGGATCTGTCGGCACAGAGTGAAGCCGTCGATACCCGGCAACATCACGTCCAGGATCAACAGCGCCGGCTGTTCATCGAGAATACGCTGGGCTGCATGATCGCCACGGTGCTCCACCGCAACGGTAAAACCTTCGGCGCGCAGGAACTCGGCCGTCAGCGCGGCCAGTGGGCGGTCGTCTTCAATC
>NZ_JAWRYI010001296.1:0-247 GCF_046534705.1 Pseudomonas sp. SIMBA_068 | reverse complement strand
CTGAGGATCAGCCTGCCGCTGTGCCTGGGTGGCGCCCTGCTCTACGGCTACTGGGCGGCCTATGCGCCCGGCGGCGGCCTGGAAGTGCTCGGCTACGGCATCAGCCAACTGACCGCACCACTGCTCTCGGCCAGCTACGCCATGCTGCTGCTCAAGGCCTTCGGCTCGGCCCCGGGCCAACGCCTGTGCCGACGGCTGGCGCCACTGGGGCGCATGTCCTTGAGCAACTACCTGCTGCAATCGCTGA
>NZ_JAWRYI010001295.1:0-247 GCF_046534705.1 Pseudomonas sp. SIMBA_068 | reverse complement strand
ATTCCGGGTCTGTCGCTGTTCTTTGCCGTTGCCAACCTCGGTATGCCAGGCACCGGTAACCTCGTCGGCGAATTTATGATTCTGACGGGCAGTTTCCAGGTGGTGCCGATGATTATCATCATCGCGACCTTTGGTCTGGTGTTTGCCTCGATTTACTCGCTGGTGATGATGCAGCGCGCTTATTACGGCGAAGCGAAATCGAAAGATCCGCTGCCAGGCATGTCACCGCGTGAGTTTATGACCATCG
>NZ_JAWRYI010001294.1:0-247 GCF_046534705.1 Pseudomonas sp. SIMBA_068 | reverse complement strand
ATATTCAGACACTTCTATAGATGTTGTAGGCTCTAATAAACATTTAGCTTTAACACAAGAAGCAGCTCAAAAATCATTAGTACTTTTAAAAAATGAGCAAGTACTACCATTAAAGGGAAATGAAAAAATAGCCCTTATAGGTCCAAATGCTGATAACGAAGCTATTTTGTTAGGCAACTACAATGGCATGCCAATAGTTCCAATAACACCTAAACTAGCACTTGAACAACGTTTAGGCAAAAATAAC
>NZ_JAWRYI010000018.1:0-44222 GCF_046534705.1 Pseudomonas sp. SIMBA_068 | reverse complement strand
AGAGTGAGGTTCTGGAAGGCCCGAAATATAAGGGCTACAGCGAATGTCCATACCATGCACACTCACCGGTGGGCGGGTGCCGTGGAACTGGCAGTAGGGCTTGGCTTCAGCCAGACCAAACGGGATTTGCTGGAGTGTTTTGGTGCCAGGCTGATCGGCAAAGAGATGCTGGTGGCCGGCGCCACACCCAAGGATGTCGTGATGCATCACCTGGAGAACCAGGCCGCACTGGGCAAGTCCTATTTCTACACCGATCAATTCAACAACCCGGTGGGCATTGAAGCCCATCGTTACCAGACGGCCAGTGAGCTTGCCGTGCAATTGACCAACGTCGGGGCCGGGCGGGAAATCCTGTTTGTCGGCTGCGCCGGCACTGGCGCAAGTTTCACAGGCATTACCCTGGGGCTGAAGGACCACGGTTTTGACGTTTCGACCGTGTTGGTCGACCCCAGCGGTTGTGATTCAAGGGCGGGCGTGTTCACGGACCATCGCTTTGAAGGCATGGCGGTGGGTGTTTGCCCACCCTTCATGGACTGGGCGCTGGTGGACGAACGGGCTCAGGTGCAGCACGCCGAAATGCTGGCTGCACAGCGCTGGTTCTACATGCAAAGTGGCATTTTCGTGGGGAATACCGCCGCAGCCTGCCTCGCCGTCGCCCAGCGCATGGCACAGCACCCGCGCTATGCAGCAACCACCCTGGTCACCATCGCCTATGACGCCGGCCTCTGGTACCAGGACTTGCTGGGGGCGACCCGGCGAAAGGCCGCGTAGCAGGTTTTGAATCGAGTCAGTCGATCAGGCGCCGTGGCACTTCTTGAACTTTTTCTCGCTACCGCACGGGCAAGGGTCGTTACGGCCAACGTCCTTCAGGGCGTTGCGTACCGGCTCCTGGTGGCCGTGGTTGCAGTGCGGGCCGTGTACATGGCCATGATCGTGGTGGTGGTCATGATCATGGTCGTGGTTGCAGTCAGGGCCATGAACGTGGGGTTGTTGAGACATTGCAGGGTTACTCCGGGATGTGATCGCCGGGGATTATCTCACCACTGCGCGATAAGTGCAGGTCCCGATGGATGACCAACCCGGTCGCCAGTTCGCCCTCCAAGGTGTAATGCAGCGGCTGCCTGCTTTTGAGCAGCTTGGCCAGTGGCTTGAGGTGCTGCCACAGGTTGGTGCGCGCGGTAATCTTGAAGGTGCGCCGGGCGTGCCCGCCCACGCTGCGCCAGACACTGGCTTCGTCCTGCACCAGCAGCAGGTCGTTGAGGCGTATTGCATACGACAGGTTGCGGATGAACAGGCGGCTGTCATTGGGGTTGTCGACCCGCAGGTGCAGCACGAACTCCTGCTCCAGCAACCTGGCCTTGACCGTTTCGACCTCGACCAGGTGCACTTCGGGTTCGCGCCAGTCGTCACCCCCCCAACTGGCACAGCCCGCCAGAAAGGCCAGGCATGCCGTCAGTGTGCAGGGCAGCAGCAGGCGGGCGCGGGCCATCATGCTCAGCTACCCACGTAACTGGCGCAGCATTTCTTGAATTTTTGCCCGCTGGCGCAAGGGCAGGGGTCGTTGCGCCCGGCCTTCAGCCCAACCGTAGGGTCGATGAAGTACCAGCGCCCGGCATGCTGGACGAATGCCGAACGTTCACGGTGCTGGTGATCGCCATCCTGGTCGTGCCAGCGCGCGGTGAAGGTGACAAACCCGTGCTCCGGCTGGCCGCCCAGTACTTCGGCGTCTTCCACCTCCAGGCCCAGCCAGGTGCTCTGGGCGCTCCAGGCCGCCATGGCGGCCTGGTCCAGTCCGGCTTGCTGGGCCGGCAGGGTGGTGGCCACCAGGTAGTCGACCAGGCCCAGCACGTAAGCGCTGTAGCGTGAGCGCATCAGCGTCTGGGCATCCGGTGCCGGGGTACCTGCATGGTAATGCCCGCAGCAGGCGTCGAGCAGGTTGCCACTGCCGCAAGGGCAGACCGAGACACTCATCATCACCACCAGTACTTGCCGAAGTTTTCAGGGTTGGCCCAGAACCTGGCGTTGAGCCAGTCCGGGACCTGCTTGTAGTCATGTAGATCATAGGTGAACAGGCTCAATACCTGCTGGTCACGGCAGAATTTCTCGCTGGCCGACAGCGCCAGGGCAAAGAAGTCGGTGTCTTGCCAGCCGCAGGCGGCCAGGTCGGCCAGCACCGCTACCCGGCTGGCATTGAGGTTGCGAATGCCGCCGAGCAGTTCCAGGCCGGTGCGCTTGGGCAGGTGTTCCAGGCAGTCCACCAGCACCGCCAGATCAAAGCGTTGGGCCGCCAGTTCGGCCGGCAGCGGGCCCGGGGCAGCCGTGGCGATCGTCACCCGGGGGTGCGCCTGGGCGAAGGCGTCCAGCGCCGGGAAGCGCGTGCCGACCAGTAGCAGGCGTTGCGGGGTGAAGCGTTCGAGCAGGGCCGCGAGGGCTTGCTGCGGGGTGCGTTGGGAAAAACCGTCGGTCATTGCCAATCCTCGTTCAAGTCGTCCAAGACTAGCGGGCCGCGGCGTGTGGGCAAAGAGGCATGTGACCACGTCGTGGCTTATTGCTGGCAGGGTTGGAAAGCGCGGTCTTTACTCCCAGAGATCGGCCTTATGCCGATTCCCCCTAGGAGAAGCAATGAAATGAGCATAGTACGCACAGCGTTACCCCTGGTACTGCTCACCAGTGTGTTGACTGGTTGTGCAGGTTTGCAAAAAACCGACTGGCCGAAATGTGCCGCCGTCGGGGGTGTAGGCGGCGCCGCTTTGGGCGCTATTGAAAGTTCCAGCTGGGCTGGCTGGGGTGCGTTGCTGGGCGGTGGCCTGGCGGCGGGCTACTGCTGGGCCCATGGCGATGGCGACGAGGATGGCGACGGCGTGCCGGATAGCCGTGACAAGTGCCCGGGCACCCCGCGTGGTGTGCAGGTCGATGCCAACGGGTGCCCGCCTGAGCCGGTAGCGGTGGTGGAAGAAGTGGTGGTGCAGAAGGAAGAAGTCATCGTCATCCGCGATGTGCACTTCGAGTTCGATTCCGCGCGCCTGACCGCCAGTGACAAAGAGCGCCTCAATACCATTGCCACGCGCCTGAAACAGGAAGCGCCGTCTGCCCGCCTGAGCGTCAGCGGCCATACCGACAGCGTCGGCTCCGACAGTTACAACCAGAAACTGTCCGAGCGCCGCGCCCACTCGGTGACCGATTACCTGGTCGAGAGCGGTGTACCTCGCAGCAGCTTCGTTTCGGTGGTCGGTGCTGGTGAAACCCAGCCGGTGGCGGACAATGCCACGGCCGACGGGCGTGCCATGAACCGCCGTACCGAAATCAAGATCCAGCGGTAGACGGTGTGCGCCCGTGCCTTGAGCAGTGGCGCGGGCGCGTCTTCATGCCGGTCAGCCGTTCGTGGCCGATGACACAGGAGCATTCAGCATGAGTGTGACGTCGAAGGCGGCATTGCCGCTGTTGGTGGCTGCCAGCCTGCTCGCGGGTTGTGCAACCCACAGCGATGGTAGTGCGCCGCTCAACCAAAGGACCTGGCCCATCTGCAGCCTGCTGGGCGGCCTGGTCGGTGGCGGCCTGGGCGCTATTGAAAGTTCTACCTGGGCCGCAGGTGGCGGTGCCCTGGGCGCTATCGCCGGTGGGCTGATCTGTTACGCCCAGGATGGCGACGAAGATGGCGACGGTATTTTCGACCGCCGCGATCGTTGCCCCGATACCCCCGCCAACACTGCAGTCGACCACATGGGTTGCCCGCTGAAGGAGTACCCGGCAGCGGCGCCTGCCACTGCACCTGAGCCCTCGCCAGAGGTGATCATCCTGGATGACAACGGTGCGGTGATGTTTGCCTTCGATTCCGCCGACCTGACCCCGGCGGCGCAGCAACGCCTGCAAGGCCTGGTGGTAAAACTCGACTCGCCGACGATAGCCAAGGTGAGTGTGATCGGGCACACCGACAACGTGGGTTCCGATAGCTACAACCAGGCGCTTTCCGAGCGCCGTGCCAGCAGCGTTGCCGAGTACCTGATCAGTCAGGGCCTGGAGCCGGGCAAGGTCACCAGCCAGGGCCGCGGAGAAAGCCAGCCGATCACCGATAACGAAAGCGAGGAGGGCCGCGCGCGCAACCGACGGGTGGAGCTGCACCTCAACTGAGCGCTGCTGGCGCCTGACTTGGCATTGCAGTTAATGTGGGTCGCACGGCCCGCTCGAACGGGCCGCCTCGACATAACAACATTCAATAGGGGCGGGGTATGAAGTTCATCCTGGGCCTGGGCAAGGTCCTGACGGTCGCTTTCTGGGGTGTGGCGTTGTTCAATCAGCTGATGCCACAACCTGTGCCTTTCAATCTGTTGATCAATGCCGCTGGCATCGTCCTGTTCGGCTTGCACCTGCTCGAGGTGCTGTTCTTCAATGGCAGCCTGCGTGGGCGCAGCCACCGCTGGTTCGACCGTTTGCAGATCCTGCTGACAGGTATCTTCCATGTCATGTCCATTCCCCGTGCGCAGGAGGCGCCGCGAAATGCGTAATCTGATGTTGCTGGCCATGATGGCCGCTCCCCTGGCCCAGGCTGAAAGCCTGGAGGTCGCCGCCAATTCCATGCTGCGCCTGCCCGACAAGTCGGCCAGCGTGCACTTCACGCACCTGCGTGTCGCGGATGCGGCAACCCTGTTGCTGCCTGCCTCGCTTGCGCAATTGACGGTCGACCAGCTGGAACTGGGGCGTGATGCGCGCATCGCCATCGCACCCTCCGATAGCCCCCTGGTGATCGAGGCGCGTAGCGCGAAGTTGGGTGAGGGCAGTGAATTCAGTGCCCCCGGGGCGGCGGGTAGTTATCAGCGGGCAGCTCGTCCGGGCCGCAGCCTGGACCTGAAACTGGCTGAAGTGGATGCCGAACGGGTGGCGATCGATGCCCGTGGTGGCGCGGGCGCTCCGGGTTATGTGGGGCTTGATGGTGGCAACGGCCAGGCGGGTGGCTGCACCTGGGGCCAGGCCAGTCGTGGTGCCAATGGCGATAACGGCGGCGACGGGCATGATGGCGCGCCGGGAGGGCGCATTCGCCTGAGCGTGCCGCAGGGGTTCGCGCAAGAGCGCGTTGTCGTGCGCCTGGATGGTGGCGCCCCAGGCAAGCCCGGGGCGGCGGGCAAGGCGGGTAAAGGGGGAGCTAGCAAGGGTTGCCTGGTGTACAGCACCGATGCTGGCGCCAATGGCCGGCCAGGGCAGCCTGGGCAGCCCGGCCTGGCAGGCGCCGCAGGTGAGCTGATTCTGCAGCACCTGTGAACCTTTTTGGCTGCGAAGTTCTCGCGAGGGAAATTGCAGCGCCTATGCGATCGAGCGCCGCCCGCGCGGCGCTCGATCTATCTCCAACGCATAACTCAGCCGTCAGATCATCAGGCGCGAACTGGCCACAGCGACCACTGCCAGGCCCAGCAGCAGGTTGATCCCCACCATCCGCCGAATCCGCCCCAGCACCGCCGCACCCGTCGGCCAGTCCTCGGCCTGCACCGCCGTCTTCAGCTCCGGCAGCAGCAGCGCCTGAATGCGCATGAACAAGGCAAACATGGCGATGCCGCCACCGATCATTACCTGCACGTACTTCGGCGCAGTCTCGAAGCCACTGAAACGCATGTGCAACATGCCGATACCACTTATCGTCAAGATCGCCACCGCCAGCCAGACCCAGCCGAAGAAGCGTCGGAAAACTTCCACCCACAGCCGCAGCCGCGCAGGCCCTTCAAGGGCCGCAACCGTTGCCGGGCGCAGCACCAGCCAGGCGAAGAACATGCCGCCGACCCATACCAGGGCAGCCAGAACATGCAGTGTGTAGGGCAGGGCAAAGGCGAGCATCCGGATCTCCATGCGGCATAAAGGGCAATAGCGGGGTATGATAGCCGCCCCATGCGAAACACTGAAAATATATCCAGCCCGACGGGCGCCTGCAGACCATGATCAGCAACGAACTCAAAGCCACCATCCAGGGCGCCTACTCGCGTTTTCTCGAAGCCAAGAGCCTCAAGCCTCGCTATGGCCAGCGCCTGATGATCGCCGAAGTGGCCAAGGTGCTTGGCGACATTGCCTGCGACGATGAAGGCCGCCGTGCCGGCGAGCCTGCCGTGGTTGCCGTGGAGGCGGGCACCGGTACCGGCAAGACGGTGGCCTACAGCCTGGCCGCCATCCCGGCCGCCAAGGCCGCTGGCAAACGCCTGGTGATCGCCACCGCTACCGTGGCCCTGCAAGAGCAGATCGTCTTCAAGGACCTGCCCGACCTGATGCGCAACAGCGGGCTCAACTTCAGCTTCGCCCTGGCCAAGGGCCGTGGCCGCTACCTGTGCCTGTCCAAGCTCGACATCCTGCTGCAGGAGGGTCACGCCCAGTCGGCCACTGCCCAGTTGTTCGAGGAAGAGGGCTTTCGCATCGAGGTCGACGAGCGCAGCCAGAAGCTGTTCAACAGCATGATCGAGAAGCTTGCCGGCAACCGCTGGGACGGTGACCGTGACAGCTGGTCAGAAGCCCTGGAAGACCAGGACTGGGCCCGCCTGACCACCGACCATAGCCAGTGCACCGGCCGCCACTGCCCGAATTTCCAGCAGTGCGTGTTCTACAAGGCCCGTGAAGGCATGGGCAAGGTAGACGTGATCGTTACCAACCACGACATGGTGCTGGCCGACCTGGCCCTGGGCGGGGGTGCAGTGTTGCCCGACCCGCGCGACACCATGTACGTGTTCGACGAAGGCCACCACCTGCCAGACAAGGCCATCGGCCACTTCGCTCATTATTCGCGCCTGCGCTCCACCGCAGACTGGCTGGAACAGACCGCCAAGAACCTGACCAAGCTGCTGGCCCAGCACCCGCTGCCCGGCGACCTGGGCAAGTACATCGAACAGGTCCCGGAGCTGGCGCGCGAAGTGCGCACCCAGCAGCAGTTCATGTTCACCCTCTGCGAGCAGGTTGCCGACTTCCGCCCCAGTGAAGACACCGAGGGCCGTGAGCGCCCGCGCTATCGCTTCGAAGGCGGCGTCGTGCCGGAACAGCTTCGTGAAGTGGGTATCGAGCTGAAGAAGGGCTTTGCCCGCCTCAACGACCTGTTCACCCGCCTGGCCGATCTGCTCAAGGAAGGCATGGACGGCGAGGTCAATATCGGCATCGCCAGCCACCAGGCCGAGGAGTGGTACCCGCTGTTCGGCAGCCTGGTCACCCGTGCCCAGGGCAACTGGGAACTGTGGACGGCCTTCACCGCCGAAGACCCGGAAGACAGCCCGCCCATGGCTCGCTGGCTGACGCTGGCCGAGAGCGGTGCGATGTTCGACATCGAAGTCAACGCCAGCCCGATCCTTGCCGCCGAGATGCTTCGCCGCAGCCTGTGGAGCGTTGCCCACGGTGCGCTGGTGACGTCGGCGACGTTGACCGCGCTGGGCAAGTTCGACCGCTTCCGCATGCGCTCCGGTTTACCGCGTGATGCGATGACCTGTGTGGTGCCCAGCCCGTTCGTGCACGGAGACGCTGGCCTGTTGCGGGTGCCCGACCTCAAGGCCGACCCACGCGATGCGGCGGCACACACCGCGGCAATCATCCGCGAGCTGCCGAACATCGTCGAAGATGCCCGTGGCGCGCTGGTGCTGTTCTCCTCGCGCAAGCAGATGCAGGATGTGTTCGATGGCCTGGACCGTGACTGGCGCAAGCTGGTCCTGATCCAGGGCAACCTGTCCAAGCAGGAAACCCTGAACAAGCACAAGGCGCGGGTCGACGATGGCCAGCACAGCGTGCTGTTCGGCCTGGCAAGCTTTGCCGAGGGTGTCGACCTGCCTGGCGCCTATTGCGAGCATGTGGTGATTGCCAAGATTCCATTTGCCGTGCCCGATGACCCGGTCGAAGCCGCACTGGCGGAGTGGATAGAAGCCCGCGGCGGTAACCCGTTCATGGAAATTGCCGTACCCGACGCCTCGCTGAAGCTGATCCAGGCATGCGGGCGCCTGCTGCGTACCGAGCAAGATCGCGGTGTCATCACCTTGCTTGACCGGCGCCTGGTCACCCAGCGCTACGGCAAGGCTATTCTCAATGCGCTGCCGCCGTTCCGGCGGGAGATTTCCTGACCGCCGGAGCACTTGCTCCGGCGCGTTGTCCATTACTCAGTCTTGGTCCCGTAAGGGGCCTGAAGGAGAGCCCCAGCCTTATGGTCCGCCTCACCCTGCCTGCCGTTTTCGCCCTGTTGTTCAGCTCGCCCTTGCTGGCCGGGCAGCAGACGCTGTTCAGCTTCGTGCGCCCGGCCTCGGTGGTCAATGTGGTGACCGAGGATGCCGGCATGCCGCAGTACAACGCGGAGCAAACGGCCGAGGGCGAGGTGTTGCGGCGAGTGGTGTTCAACCCGGTCGAGCGGCCCACCCTGCGGCTGAGCCCGCAAGGCGAGGCGTGGGATTGGTCCACCGGGCAGTTCCTCACGTTGCGCATGCAAAGTGCCATGGACTGGGCGCTGACGGTGGATGTCACGGTGCAAGGCAGCGATGGCCGCACCTTGACCAGCCGCGTTGACCTGCCGGCCGGCCCCGCGCAAACCGTGATGGTGCCGCTGACGGCCAGCTCGCCGCTGAGCCAGGGCATGCGCGCCGGCCCACCCATGCCGTGGCACCATGGTGGCCAGCGCTTGCTGCTGACCAGCAGCGCGGGCGCGGTAGACCTCAAGCAGGTGGCCTCGGTCAGCCTGAGCATCCCCAGCCCCAAGGTGGCGCAGAACCTGCTGATCGAGCGAGTAGGCATTCAGGATGACGACCAGGCCTACAAGGCGGCCTATAAGGATTTGATCGATGCCTATGGCCAGTCCACGCGCGGCAATTGGCCCGAGAAGGTTGCCAATGACGAGCAGCTCAAGGCGGCCGATACGCGTGAACAGCAGCAGCTCAAGGGCTGGCTGGCTGAACGCGGCAAGCAGCAACTCGATGGCTACGGCGGGCTGCTGGCAGGGCCGGCCTTCGAGGCCAAGGGCTTCTTTCGCACCGAAAAGCGTGATGGCCGCTGGTACCTGGTAACACCGGAAGGGCACCCGTTCTATTCCCTGGGGGTGAACGCCGTCGCCGCAGATGGCGGGCGTACCTACGTCGCCGGCCGTGAAGGCATGTTCAAGGGGTTGCCGGGCGAGGGCGATGCTCTGGCCGCATTCTACGGCGAGGGCAACAACGACGATGGCAATGCCTCGTCGCAAGGGCGCCACTTCAAGCAAGGGCGCTGGTTCGATTTTTATGCCGCCAACGTGCAGCGTACCTACGGCAAACCCTGCCCGCCTGGCGCAGAAGGGCAGCCAGCCAACTGCCCGCCACTGGTTCTGGACGCTGCCCGCTGGCAAACGCATGCGCTGGACCGTTTGCAGGCCTGGGGTTTCAACACGATCGGCAACTGGAGCGAGCCCGCCCTGGGCCTGGCCAAGCGCATGCCCTACACCCTGCCGCTGTCGATCGTGGGTGATTACGCCAGCATCAGCACCGGCATGGACTGGTGGGGCAGCATGCCCGACCCGTTCGACCCGCGCTTTGCCATGGCCACCGAGCGCGCCGTGGCCATTGCCGCCCGTGATCACCGTGACGATCCTTGGCTGATTGGCTATTTCGCCGACAACGAGCTGGCCTGGGCTGCCCCAGGCAGCGACCCTAAAGCCCGGTATGGCCTGGCTTATGGCACTTTGCGCCTGACTACCGATGTACCGGCCAAGCGCGCCTTCCTCAAGCAGTTGCGTGACAAGTACCGCAATCAGCAAGGGCTGTCCAAGGCCTGGGGCATCGAACTGACCGCCTGGGAACTCATGGAAGACCCGGGCTTCGAGGCGCCGTTGCCCGACCCGCAACACCCGGAAATCGAGCGCGACTACCAGCACTTCCAGCAGGTGTTCGCCGAGACCTACTTCAAGACCATTGCCGATTCATTGAAGTGGCATGCCCCCAATCACCTGCTGCTCGGTGGCCGCTACGCGGTGAGCACGCCGGAGGCGGTCAAGGCCTGTGCCGAGTTCTGCGATGTGCTCAGCTTCAACTTCTATACCCTCAAGCCGCAGGACGGCTACGATTTTGCCCGCCTGGCCGAGCTGGACAAGCCGGTGCTGGTGTCCGAGTTCCAGTTCGGTTCACGAGATCGCGGGCCGTTCTGGCCGGGGCCGCTGGAGCTGGCGCGGGAAGAAGACCGCGGCCCGGCTTACGGCAACTTCCTCAAGGCGGCCCTGGCGCAGCCGATGATCGTTGGTGCGCACTGGTTCCAGTACCTCGACCAGCCGGCCAGCGGCCGCCTGCTTGACGGCGAAAACGGCCACCTCGGGCTGGTGGCGATCACCGATGTGCCGTACCCGGGGTTTGTCGACGCTGTGCGCAAGAGCAACCTGCAGGCGATGGGCCAATTGCGCACCCTGCTGGAAAAACCGGCTCCCTGAGCACGAAGCTACCGTTCGTCGCGACCATTTGGCCCAAGCCAGTTTGCAAAACACCCAAGTACTGAAACAATGCACACCTTTTTTGGACATGGTCGTACGGAGTACAGCGGGTGCAGATCCAGGGTCACTATGAGCTGAAGTTCGAAGCCGTGCGCGAAGCCTTTGCCGCGCTGTTCGAAGATCCCCAGGAGCGTGGCGCTGCGCTGTGCATCCAGGTCGGTGGCGAAACCGTCGTCGACCTGTGGGCCGGCAGTGCCGACAAGGATGGCCAGCAGGCCTGGCACAGCGACACCATCGCCAACCTGTTCTCCTGTACCAAGACCTTCACCGCTGTCACCGCCCTGCAACTGGTGGGCGAGGGCAAGCTGGCCCTCGATGCACCTGTGGCCAATTACTGGCCCGAGTTCGCCCAGGCCGGTAAACAGTCGATCACCTTGCGCCAGCTGCTCAGTCACCGCGCCGGCTTGCCGGCCATCCGTGAGCTGCTGCCCGCTGAAGCCCTGTACGACTGGCAGGCCATGGTCAATGCCCTGGCGGCTGAAACGCCATGGTGGACACCCGGTAGCGAACACGGTTATGCCGCCATCACCTACGGCTGGCTGATCGGCGAGCTGATTCGCCGCGCCGATGGCCGTGGCCCTGGCGACTCGATCGTGGCCCGCACCGCCCGCCCGTTGGGGTTGGACTTCCATGTTGGCCTGGCAGACGAAGAGTTCTACCGCGTGGCGCACATCGCCCGTGGCAAGGGCAACCCCGGGGACGCCGCCGCGCAGCGCTTGCTGCAGGTGACCATGCGCGAACCCGAGGCGCTATCGACCCGTGCTTTCACCAACCCGCCGGCGATCCTGACCAGCACCAATAAGCCGGAATGGCGACGTATGCAACAGCCGGCGGCCAATGGCCATGGCAATGCCCGCAGCCTGGCAGGGTTCTATGCCGGTTTGCTGGACGGCAGCCTGCTCGAATCCGAACTGCTTGATGAACTGACTCGCGAGCACAGCCTCGGCCAGGACCGCACCTTGCTCACCCAGACCCGCTTTGGTCTGGGCTGCATGCTCGACCAGCCTGATGTGGCCAATGCCACCTTTGGCCTCGGCGCCCGCGCCTTCGGCCACCCAGGTGCTGGTGGCTCGGTCGGTTTTGCCGACCCGGAGCACGACGTGGCCTTCGGTTTCGTGGTCAATACACTTGGTCCCTACGTGCTCATGGATCCACGAGCCCAGAAACTGGTCCGTGTTCTTGCCAGTTGCCTTTGATCGGGTAATGCGGGTATTGCCCCGCCCCTTTGACTATCCTCAATGCCAACGCCTCATGTGCGTTGGCAAAATCTCTTTCTAATTCATGGTGTATCGCTGATGTCTTCACATAAAACCTTAGCACTCGCCCTGTGCCTGACCGCCGTTACCGGCTGCGCCAGTCATTCTCCGGACGGCTCCAAGGAAGGTGGCTCCAGCTGGTGGCCTTTCGGTTCCGACAAGGTCGCCGAGCAGGAAGTGAAGGCAGCCGTCACCGAAAAAGTGGCCAAGGCCGATGCCAAGTCCGAAAGCGCCAGCCGCTGGTGGTGGCCGTTCGGCGGCGATGACAAGCAAGCCAAAGGGCCGGTCGTGCCGAAGATCGACCAGAAGGCCACCCAGGCCTGGCTGGACGAGTACGAGCCCAAGCTGCGTGAAGCCATCAAGGACAGCAAGCTGGAACTGGAGCGCCGCGACAATGTGCTGGCGGTCACCCTGCCGGTGGACAGCTCGTACAACCCTGATCGCCCGAACATGCTGCTGCCAATGACCCTCGGCCCGATCACTCGTGTGGCCAAGACCGTCGAAGGCGACCCCAAGACTGCCGTGCTGGTACTGGGCCATGCCGACAGCAGCGGCGTTGCCGCTGCCAACCAGAAGCTCAGCCTGGAACGCGCCGCTTCGGTATCGGCCATCTTCCGCCTTAGCGGCCTGCAGCGTGACCGCCTGACCCTCAAGGGCATGGGCTCGGTCATGCCACGTGCCGCCAACGACAGCATCGAGGGCCGTGCCCTGAACCGTCGCGTGGAAATGCTGCTGACCCCGCAGAACACCATGGTCGCACTGTTGGCCAAGTACCAGCAGGCCGCCCCGGCACCTGTCCCGGCCTCGATGGTTGCGGTGCAGGATGCCAAGGCACCTGCAGCCAAGGCCGTCGACAGCAAGCCAGCAGCCAAGAAGCCTGCGGCGAAGAAGCCTGTTGCCAAGGCCAAGGCCCCTGCCAAGGCCACGGCCAAGAAAACAGCTGCGCCGGCCAAGGCAGCCGCCAAGCCTGCCGCCAAGAAAGCTACCGCTGACAAGAAAGTAGCTGCCAATAGCCCTGCGAAGACCAACTGATCGTCAAGGAAACGCAGCAATGACCCAATCCCTGGCCGATATGCGCCGCGACTACACCCGTGATGGCCTGGCCGAAGCCCAGGCCCCGGGGGAGCCGTTCGCTTTGTTCCACCAGTGGTTTGCCGATGCGGTGAAGACCGAGCAGGTACCGGTGGAAGCCAATGCCATGACCCTGGCGACTGTGGACGGCGAAGGCCGCCCACATTGCCGCGTACTGTTGTTGAAGGGGCTCGATGAGCAGGGCTTTACCTTCTTCACCAACTACGAAAGCGCCAAGGGCCAGCAACTGCAGGCCAACCCTTTTGCGGCCATGACCTTCTTCTGGCCGGCGCTGGAGCGCCAGGTGCGCATCGAAGGGCGGGTGGAAAAGGTCACGGCCAAGGAGTCGGACGACTACTACCAGGTGCGCCCGCTGGGCAGCCGCCTGGGCGCCTGGGCTTCGCCGCAGAGCCGTGTGATTTCCGGTCGTGAAGAGCTGGAGGGCCTGGTCAAGGCCACCGAAGCGCGCTTCTCCGACACCCAGCCGCACTGCCCGGAGCACTGGGGTGGTTATCGTCTGTTGCCTGAGCGTATCGAGTTCTGGCAGGGGCGGGCGAGCCGCCTGCATGACCGCTTGAACTACCGGCTGGTGGACGGGCAATGGCTGCGTGAGCGGCTGGCACCCTGAGAATTTGGGGCTGCTTTGCAGCCCCAGTGATCCATCAGGCTACCCCCGATACCCCGCCGCCTCGCGCTCCAACCACCCCGCCAGTTGCTTGCGCCCCACCTTCTCCCGCCGCGCCTGCGCCAACCTTTCCAGCATGTACTCACGCTTTTCAGGGTCTGCCCCCGCCAGCGACAACGCCAGGTCACGGTCCATCCAGCGGCGCATGCGTACATACAGCCACCAATGGAAATACAGCCCGGCAACGGTGGTGACCACGACGATGAAGTAATCCATGGCTATCCTTGGTCTCAATTGATGAGCCTATGGCACAACCGCACAGGCTGTACCCCGGCTGAATGAAAACAATTTTATTACGTTTGTACCGTGACAGCCGTCAACGTGCAGCGTCTAATGAGCACCTGACTTATGGAGACTTTACCCATGCGTAAATCCGCTTTGCTGGTGGCGACCTTTACCACCATGTCGCTGCTGCTGGGGGGCTGTGCCTCGAGCCTGACCGGTGACAGCTACTCCCGTGATGAAGCCCGCCGCGTGCAAACCGTGCGCATGGGCACCATCGAATCCCTGCGCCCGGTCAAGATCGAAGGTACCAAGACCCCGATCGGCGGTGGCGCTGGCGCCATCGTTGGTGGCGTAGCCGGCAGTGCTGTAGGCGGTGGCCGTGGCAGCATTGTTGCAGCCGTGATCGGTGCCGTGGCCGGTGGCCTGGCCGGTTCCGCTGCAGAAGAAGGCCTGACCCGCACCCAAGGCGTCGAAATCACCGTGCGTGAGGACGATGGCAGCATGCGTGCCTACGTGCAGGCCGTGCAGGAGAACGAAATCTTCCGCGTTGGCGACCGCGTGCGCATCATGACTGTTGATGGCACCAGCCGCGTTTCGCACTGACCGTAGCGCAGTAAAACAAAAACCCCGACATGGCCGCTGCCAGTCGGGGTTTTTTCATGCTTCAGTAACGTCAACCAACACGGGTTTTGCGGCTGGCCATGGCGATGACGGCGTAGCCGATCACTGCGGCGAAGAACGAGCCGGTAAGAATACCCATGCGGTCCATACCGGCGTAATCGCTGCTACCCGGGGCGAAGGCGAGCGAGCCAACGAAAAGGCTCATGGTGAAGCCGATGCCGCAGAGTATCGCCACCCCCAGTATTTGCCCCCAGCCGGCACCCTCAGGCAGCGCGGCCAGGCGCAGCTTGACCGCCAGCCAGGTCAGGCCGAAAACGCCCACGGTCTTGCCCAGCAGCAGGCCAACCGCGATGCCCATCGGCACCGGGTGGGTGAAGCTGTCTACGGTCATGCCTGCCAGCGAGACGCCAGCATTGGCGAAGGCAAAAATCGGCAAAATGGCATAAGCGACCCAAGGATGCAGGGCATGCTCAAGGGACAGCAGTGGCGAAGTCTCGGCGTTGCGGGTACGCAGCGGGATGCACAAGGCCAGGGCGACACCGGCCAGCGTGGCATGTACGCCACTCTTGAGTACGCAGACCCACAGGATCAGGCCAACGATCATGTACGGCCCAAGCTTGACCACGCCAAGCCGGTTCATCGCTACCAGCGCCACCAGGCAGGCCGCAGCCAGTAGCAGCGACACGCTCGACAGTGTCCCGGAGTAGAACAGGGCGATGACGATGATCGCGCCCAGGTCGTCGATGATCGCCAAAGTCATCAGGAACAGTTTCAGCGATACCGGTACGCGTTTGCCCAGCAGGGCCAGCACGCCAAGGGCGAAGGCGATGTCGGTGGCAGTGGGGATCGCCCAGCCGGCCACGGCCGCCGGGTTGTCGCGGTTGATGAACCAGTAGATCAGTGCTGGCACCACCATGCCCCCCACGGCAGCAGTGGCAGGCAGGATCACCTGGGCAGGTTTGGACAGGTGGCCGTCGACCACCTCGCGCTTGACCTCAAGGCCGATGAGCAGGAAGAACAGGGCCATGAGGCCGTCATTGATCCACAGCAACAAAGGCTTGGCGATATTCAGCGCGCCGACCTGGACGGCGACGGGCACATCGAGCAGCCCGTTGTACAGGTAGGACAGTGGTGAGTTGTTGATGATCAGTGCCATGACGGCGGCGGCGATCAGCAGCAGGCCGCTGGCGGCTTCAAGCTGGAAGAAACGGGTAAACAGGCTACGCACGGGCTATAGGCTCTCCATGAGCAGTTTACGAATGATACGGGCGTACACCCTAGCCTGTGACGATATGCTTTAAAACAAAAACTATATTCGTTTTTGTTATATGGTGTTGCCGGCTAGGCTGTGTGAAGCCTAGATGCAGACGGGGGCGGAAGGGGGAGGGAATGTCTGATGTTCGGGTTGGATATTTCTGATTCCTGCAAGGGCCCTTTCGCGGGCGCGCCCGCTCCCACAGGTACTGCGCAGTTCTCAAATACTGTGCAGTACCTGTGGGAGCGGGTTTACCCGCGAAAGGGCCCTGACAGGCGATACAAAATTACAGGCCGAGCATATCCCGCGCTACCGCCTCGGCAATACGGATCCCGTCCACACCCGCGGACAGAATCCCGCCCGCGTAGCCGGCGCCTTCACCCGCCGGGAACAACCCTTTCAGGTTCAGGCTCTGGTAATCCTCACCCCGGGTAATGCGCAGTGGCGACGAGGTCCGCGTCTCGATCCCGGTCAACACCGCGTCATGCAGGTTGTAACCCTTGATCTGGCGGTCGAACGCCGGCAGTGCCTCACGGATGGCTTCGATGGCGAAGTCGGGCAGGCTCGGCGCCAGGTCACCCAGGGTCACGCCTGGTTTGTAGGACGGTTCGACACTGCCCAGGGCGGTCGATGGCCGGCCTGCAACGAAGTCACCCACCAGCTGCGCCGGGGCCTGGTAGTTGCTGCCGCCCATCACGTAGGCGTGGGCTTCCAGACGCTCTTGCAGTTCAATACCGGCCAGTGGGCCGCCCGGGTAGTCGCGCTCGGGGTCAATGCCGACGACGATGCCAGAGTTGGCGTTGCGCTCGTTACGCGAGTACTGGCTCATGCCGTTGGTGACCACCCGGCCTGGTTCGCTGGTGGCGGCGACCACGGTGCCACCCGGGCACATGCAGAAGCTGTATACCGAGCGGCCGTTCTTGGCGTGGTACACCAGCTTGTAGTCGGCGGCGCCGAGTTTCGGGTGGCCGGCGTACTTGCCCAGGCGCGCTTTGTCGATCAGCGTTTGCGGGTGCTCGATACGGAAGCCGACCGAGAACGGCTTGGCTTCCATGTACACGCCCTTGGCATGCAGCATGCGGAAGGTGTCGCGGGCGCTGTGGCCAAGGGCCAGGACCACATGGCGCGAGTGCAGCTGTTCGCCACTCTCCAGCACCACGCCGGTCAGCTGGCCGTCTTCGACCAGCAGGTCGGTGACCTTTTCCTGGAAACGTACTTCTGCGCCGAGGGCGATCATGTCCTGGCGCATCTGCTCGACCATGCCGGTGAGGCGGAAAGTGCCGATGTGCGGTTTGTTGATGTACAGGATCTCGTCCGGCGCACCGGCCTTGACGAACTCTTCCAGCACTTTGCGGCCGTGGTGCTGCGGGTCCTTGATCTGGCTGTACAGCTTGCCGTCAGAGAAGGTACCGGCGCCGCCTTCGCCGAACTGCACATTGGACTCTGGGTTGAGCACGCTTTTGCGCCACAGGCCCCAGGTGTCCTTGGTGCGCTGGCGTACTTCCTTGCCACGTTCGAGGATGATCGGCTTGAAGCCCATCTGCGCCAACAGCAGGCCGGCGAAGATGCCGCACGGGCCGAAACCGACCACGATCGGGCGTTCCTGCACGTCGGCCGGGGCGTGGCCGACATACTTGTAGGTCACGTCCGGTGCCGGGCCGATGTTGTGATCGTCGGCGAACTTGTCGAGCAGCTCGGCTTCGTTGCTGGCTTCGAGGTCGATGGTGTAGATGAACAGCAACTCGCTGTTCTTCTTGCGCGCATCGTAGCTGCGCTTGAACAGGTTGAAGCTGAGCAGTTGCTCGTCGCGGATGCCCAGGCGCTGGACGATGGCTTCACGCAGCGCTTCGTCGGGATGGTCCAGGGGCAGCTTGAGTTCGGTGATTCGTAGCATGGCAGGGTCCAGTATCCCGGCCATGGGCGGCCGGCGGCTTTACACAAACCGCCAAGTATAAGCTGTTCGCCGCCCCGACTGGCAGGATAAAAGTACCCGGTGATCAGTTGTCGCGCGCGCCGCCGTAGTAGCCGCAGCCCTGCAGGGTCTTGCCGTCGATGCGCAGCTCGGCACGCATGTGGTGGATGGCGCCCGTGGCGCTGTCTACGCAGCGCTGCGGCGCGACCCACAGTTCCACGTGCTGGCCGTTGGCTTCGCTGGTAAGGGTCAGGCCGCCGCCGGGTACTTCTTCTTCCAGAAACGGCAGGGGCAAAGGCTGCTGGCCCACGCGACTGAGCACCATGCCCTTGCCGCTGGCCTTGATGTCCCACTCGGGTTCATGACCATTGGCGCGCAGGGTCAGCTGCTTGAAGTTGGGGTCTTCGCAGGCGCGCGTGGAGGGTTCCAGGCGGTACAGGCGGCGCACTTCCAGCTGGCCGTCGTTGTTGGCCTGCTTGCTGCCGGTGAGGCGGCCACGGACGTCGGCGAACAGTTTGTCGTTGGCGTCTTTGGCGAGGTTGGCGGCCTCCTGCAGGATGCCGGTGGCGCCGACGTCGTTGATCACGAACGTGCGGTTTTCGCTGCACGGCTTGAACAGCAGCTGGCCACCGGCGGCACGCAGTTCGCCCTGCATGCGCGTGGTGCCGATATTCGGGTCGCTTGGCGCGTCAGCCATGAGCTGGCAGCCGGCGAACAGGGGCAGCAGGGCGGTGAGCAGCAGGGTGGGGGTGAGGCGCATCGGGCGAACTCCGGGAATCTTTGGCAAAGAGCTGGCCACGTTACTCAGGCCGGCGGTGGATCTCAAGTCAATGGTTACCAGTGCCGGCCTCTTCGCGGGCTCGCCCGCTCTCACAGGTACCGTGGGTTTTCTGTGGGAGCGTGCAAGACCGCGAAGAGGCCGGTACTGGCGAGACATTTCTGGCAGGCATGAAAAAGGGCCCGAAGGCCCTTTTCCGATCAACCCCCCAGGTACGCGTCGCGCACCTTAGGGTCGGTCAGCAGTGCTTCACCCGTCCCCTGCATCACCACCCGGCCGTTCTCCAGCACATAGGCGCGGTCAGCGACCTTGAGCGCCTGGTTGGCATTCTGCTCCACCAGGAACACGGTCACGCCATCGCGGCGCAGTTGCTCGATGATGTCGAAGATCTGCTGGATGATGATCGGCGCCAGGCCCAGCGAGGGCTCGTCGAGCAGCAACAGCTTGGGCTTGCTCATCAGCGCCCGGCCAATGGCGAGCATTTGCTGCTCGCCACCAGACATGGTGCCGCCACGCTGGATATAACGCTCCTTCAGGCGCGGGAACAGCTGCAACACCTTGTCCAGTTGCTCCTGATAGTCGCCCTTGTTGGTGAAGAAGCCACCCATCGCCAGGTTTTCCTCGACGGTCAGGCGGGCGAACACGCGGCGGCCTTCAGGCACCACGGCAATGCTCTTGCGCATGATGTGCGAGGACGGCTGGCCGACCAGTTCTTCACCCAGGTACTTGATGCTGCCACTGTGCGCCTGCGGCGAGCCGCACAGGGTCATCAGCAAGGTCGACTTGCCGGCGCCGTTGGCACCGATCAGGGTGACGATCTCGCCCTGGTTGATCTCCACGTTCACGCTGTGCAGCGCCTGGATCTTGCCGTAGAAGGTGGAAACGTTTTCGAACTTCAGCATTTACGCTTCCCCCAGGTAGGCTTTGATCACATCAGGGTTGTCGCGGATCTCTTCCGGCGTGCCGTGGGCCAAGGGGGTGCCCTGGTTGATTACCACGATATGGTCGGAGATGCTCATCACCAGCTTCATGTCGTGCTCGATCAGCAGCACGGTGACGTTGTGCGACTCACGCAGGTAGGCGATCAGTGCCTTGAGGTCTTCGGTTTCCTTCGGGTTCAGGCCTGCGGCCGGTTCGTCGAGCATGATGATGCGCGGCTGGGTCATCATGCAGCGGGCGATTTCCAGGCGGCGTTGCTGGCCGTAGGCCAGGGTGCCGGCGGTACGGTTGGCGAATTCGGTCAGGTTGACCTTCTCCAGCCAGTACTGCGCGCGTTCCATGGCCTCCTTCTCGCTGCGGCGGAAGCTCGGGGTCTTGAACAGGCCGGCGAAGAAGTTGGTGTTCAGGTGACGGTGCTGGGCGATCAGCAGGTTTTCCAGCGCGGTCATTTCCTTGAACAGGCGCACGTTCTGGAAGGTCCGCACCACGCCCTTGCGGGCGATCTGATGGCCGGCCAGGCCCTGGATCGGCTGGCCATCGAGCAGGATGGTGCCGCCGCTGGGCTTGTAGAAACCGGTCAGGCAGTTGAACACGGTGGTCTTGCCGGCGCCGTTCGGGCCGATCAGCGCCACCACCTGTTTTTCCTTGACGGTCAGGGCCACGCCGTTGACCGCCAACAAGCCGCCGAAGCGCATGCTCAGGCCGCTGACTTGCAGAATTTCACGGCTCATCGATGCAGCTCCATGTGTGGACGTTGCATAGGCAGCAAGCCTTGCGGACGCCAGATCATCATCAACACCATCAGCGCACCGAACATCAGCATCCGGTATTCGCTGAACTCACGCATCAGCTCGGGCAGCAGGATCATCACGATGGCCGCGAGGATCACGCCCAGTTGTGAGCCCATGCCGCCGAGCACGACGATGGCGAGGATGATCGCCGACTCGATGAAGGTGAACGACTCCGGTGTGACCAGCCCCTGGCGCGCAGCGAAGAAGCTGCCGGCGAAACCGGCGAAGCAGGCACCGAGGGTGAAGGCCGAGAGCTTGATGATGGTCGGGTTCAGGCCCAGCGCACGGCAGGCGATCTCGTCTTCACGCAGGGCTTCCCAGGCGCGGCCGATTGGCATGCGCAGCAGGCGGTTGATCACGAACAGCGCGAGCAGGGCCAGCAGCAGGGCTACCAGGTAGAGGAAGATGACCTTGTTGATCGAGTTGTATTCCAGCCCGAAGAACTCGTGGAAGGTCTGCATGCCCTCGGCGGCACGGCGTTCGAAGGTCAGGCCGAAGAACTCCGGCTTGGGGATGTTGCTGATGCCGTTGGGGCCGCCGGTCCAGTCGGTGAGGTTGCGTAGGAACAGGCGGATGATCTCGCCGAAGCCAAGGGTCACGATCGCCAGGTAGTCACCGCGCAGGCGCAGCACCGGGAAGCCAAGCAGGAAGCCGAAGGTGGCGGCCATCAGGCCGGCAATCGGCAGGCACACCCAGAAGCTCCAGCCCAGGTAGTGCGAGAGCATGGCGTAGCTGTAGGCGCCGACGGCATAGAAGCCGACGTAACCGAGGTCGAGCAGGCCCGCCAGGCCGACCACGATGTTCAGGCCCAGGCCCAGCAACACGTAGATCAGGATCAGCGTGGCGATGTCGACCGCACCGCGCGAGCCGAAGAACGGCCACACCAGTGCCGCAACGATCAGACCAATGATCACATAGCGCTGGGTCTTGGGCAGGGTCAGGTAGTTGCTGACGGCCGGCGGGATCAGCTTGCGATCCGAACGGCGGCCCATCACCGAACTCCACTGCTTGTCGAACAGCACGCGCAGGAACATCAATACCGAGCACACGGCGATGATGCTGATGGTGAACGAACCCTGGCTGTGCACGACCAGGCTGATGCCGTCGATGCTCAGTTTCAGGCCCAGCACCGGGAAGGCCACGGCCCAGACCAGCAAGGCGCTGAAGAACGCCTGTTTGAGATTTTTGCTCATACTTTTTCAACCTCCGGGCGGCCCAGGATGCCGGTCGGCCGGAATAGCAGGACAAGAACCAACAAGCCGAATGCCACCACGTCCTTGTACTGGTCGCCGAAGATGTCGGCGCCAAAGGCTTCGGCTACGCCCAGCACCAGCCCGCCGAGCATGGCGCCCGGAATGCTGCCGATGCCACCCAGCACCGCCGCGGTGAAGGCTTTGAGGCCCACCAGGAAACCGGCGTTGGGGTTGATCACCCCGTACTGCATGCTCAGCAGCACGGCCGCCACCGCCGCCAGGGCGGCACCGATGACGAAGGTGAGGGCGATGATGTTGTTGGTGTTGATGCCCAGCAGGTTGGCCATCTTGATGTCTTCGGCGCAGGCGCGGCAGGCGCGGCCCAGGCGGGAACGGGAGATGAACAGGGTGAGCAGGGTCATTGCCACGAGGGTGACCACGAACACCAGGATCTGCATGTAGCTGATCAGAACTTCCTCCGCACCGCCTGGCCCGAACGAGAAACTTCCGGGGATCAGGTTGGGGATGGACTTGTCCTTGGAGTCTTGCGACAGCAAGACGGTGTTCTGCAGGAAGATCGACATGCCGATGGCGGAAATCAGCGGGATCAGACGGTTGCTGTTGCGCAAGGGGCGGTAGGCAACCCGTTCGATACTGTAACCATAGGCACTGGTGACGAAGATCGTCGCGACGAAGGCAACGGTCATCAGGATCGGCAGCGAATGGATGCCCATCATGGCCAGGCCCGCCAGGGCGATGAAGGCCACGTAGGAACCGATCATGTACACCTCGCCGTGGGCGAAGTTGATCATGCCAATGATGCCGTACACCATCGTGTAGCCGATGGCGATCAAGGCATAGGTGCTGCCGATGGTCAATCCATTAACCAGTTGTTGGAAGAAATGGTAGATCTCAGGCATTACAGCGCTCCTAAAAACCTGATTTGCATTTCGCTGGCGGGGGTATGCCAGGAAACCGCGGGTGACGGTTTTAAGATTTTCAGGTGGGCCCGCCCCCGGATCGCGGGAGTCGGGCCCATGAACCTCGTAAAACAAAGCCCACTGCTCGCACAGTGGGCTTCTACGGTCAGCTATTTAGTCACGCAGTTACTGAGGGGAGACTTCGGTCTTCGGCTTGCCGAAGTGCCATTCGTATACCACGAACTTGAAGTCTTTCAGGTCGCCTTTGGCGTCGTACGACAGGTCGCCGGTCGGGGTCTTGAAGGTACCGGCGTGGATGGCTTCTGCCACCTTCTCGGCGTCTTCGGACTTGGCCGCTTTGATGCCTTCGGCGATCAGTTGGACAGCCGAGTAGGCAGGGAACACGAACGGGCCGCTCGGGTCTTTGCCGTCGGCCTTGATGGCGTCGACGATGGCCTTGTTTTTAGGGTCGGCGTCGAACGACTTCGGCAGGGTGACCAGCAGGCCTTCGGAGGCGTTCTGGGCGATCTGCGAGATCGAGTCGTTACCCACACCCTCTGGGCCCATGAACTTGGCTTTCAGGCCTTTTTCCTGTGCCTGGCGCAGGATCAGGCCCAGCTCTGGGTGGTAGCCGCCGTAGTAGACGAAGTCGACATTGTTCTGCTTGAGCTTCTGGATGATCGAGGAGAAGTCCTTGTCACCCGCGTTCAGGCCTTCGAACACGGCAACCTTGGTGCCTTTGCTTTCCAGGGTCTGCTTGACCGCGGTGGCGATGCCTTCACCGTACTGCTGCTTGTCGTGCAGCACCGCAACGACCTTCGGCTTGACGTGGTCGGCGATGTAGTTGCCGGCCGCTGGGCCCTGGGCGCTGTCCAGGCCAATGGTACGGAAGATCATTTTATAGCCACGCGCGGTGATTTCCGGGCTGGTGGCGGCGGGGGTGATCATGATCACGCCTTCGTCTTCATAGATGTCGGACGCAGGCTGGGTAGAGCTGGAGCACAGGTGGCCAATGACGAACTTGACACCGTCGTTGACCACTTTGTTGGCGACTGCCACGGCCTGTTTAGGGTCGCACGCGTCGTCGTATTCCTTGGCTTCAAGCATTTTGCCATCGACGCCGCCCTTGGCGTTGATGTCCTTGATGGCCTGTTTGGCGCCGATGAACTGCATGTCGCCGTACTGGGTCACAGGACCCGTCTTCGGACCGGCGATGCCGATCTTGATGGTATCGGCGGCAAACGAATGGCTGGCTACCCCGGCCAGTACCATTGCGGCGAACAGCTTGGAAATCTTGATCATAGTGCTCCACTCATTCTGTTGTAATTCTTATAGTCCTGGCGGCCAGGGCTACAGACCGGGCGGGATTTGCAGCGTGGCCATGCCAACGCGCAAGCCCACCTTCCCCCGGAACATGTCCCGGAACTGTACCGGTACAGTGTAGAGCGCTGTTTGAGCGCTTGGAAAGCCGTCAAAAAGTGCCTGTTTCCTGGGTTGTCGCGTGCTCGACAGAAAGATACAAAAAGGCGCCATCAAATGGCCTGTATCTGCGACCCCGCCCCACAAGTTCGGGGTCAATCGACCAAATTACATATTTGTACCTGGGTTTTTCTGCAAAAATGCCGACCTTTTTTATTGGCCGATTTTTGCGGATACACGCCCATGACTGATCAAACAAGCACCCTCTATGCCAAATTGCTTGGCGAGACGGCAATCATCGAGTGGAAAGCCCTGGAGCGTTTCTGGGCCAAGGGTGACCTGATTTGGGTCGACCCCAGCCTCGACCTGATCACCGTTGCCGAGGCGATGGCCGAGAATCGCAGCGAGATCTTCGCCAAGTGGCGTAGTGATGGCACTGTTGGGCCGGTATCGGCCGAGCAGGCACTGGACCTGCAAAGCCGCGATCCAGAGATCTGGGCCGTGGTGGTTTCGCCGTTCATCGTGATTCAGGCGAAGCGCCCGACTGAAGCATGATCTTTTTTGGTGCGCAAAAATGCGCAGCAGCCCCGTTTTGGTGCTTGAAGGCGTTCAAGGCGGGTAGAGGTAAGTAACAATTCGGCGTGGCGGTAACAGTTTACGGGATGCGTAATGTGTCCACCGTTCCGGCCAGCCTGGAAAACAATTCGAATAGCCAGGAGTCATTGATGAGCACTGCACTACCTTCGCTTGGATTCGCCGGCATTGGCCTGATGGGCCTGCCCATGTGCCGACGCCTGCTGGCGGCGGGGTACCCGCTGACCGTGTGGAACCGCAGCCCGGACAAGTGTGCTGCGCTGGTCGCTGCCGGCGCGCGCCTGGCCAGCAGCCCCGCCGAATTGTGCCAGGGCAGCGACATGGTACTGCTGTGTCTGGCCGACACGGCCGTGGTCCGCGAGGTGGTGTTCGGCGAGCACGGCATTGCTCACGGTGGGCGCAGTGGCCAGTTGCTGATCGATTTCTCCAGCCTGGAGCCCACCGCCACCCGTGATATGGCCGCCGAACTCGCGGTACTGTGCGGCATGGCCTGGCTGGATGCCCCGGTGTCTGGCGGCACACCCGGTGCCGAGGCCGGTACCTTGGCGATCATGGTTGGCGGTGAAGCGGCCGACCTAGAGCGAGCACGCTCAGTGCTGCACGTGCTTGGTCAGCGCGTGACGCACATGGGGGCTGTGGGGGCCGGGCAGGTGACCAAGGCCTGCAACCAGATGATCGTGGCGTGCAATGCGCTGGTAATCGCCGAAGTGGTGGCGCTGGCCGAGCAGTCCGGGGTGGACGCGACGCTGATCGCCGAAGCACTGGCGGGTGGCTTTGCCGATTCCAAACCACTGCAGATCCTCGCGCCGCAAATGGCCGAAAGCCGCTTCGAGCCAATCAAGTGGCACGTGCGCACGCTGCTCAAAGACCTCGACGGCGCAGTCAAGTTTTCCCGTGAGCAGGGTTCGGCGACGCCGCTCAGTGGCCTCGCCGCGCAGCTGATGCGCCTGCACGGTAGCCAGGGTTACCTGCAAAAAGATCCGGCGACCCTTGTAGAACTGTACCGCAACAAGGGCTGACTCCCTCGCTTTGGCGCTGCAGCCGCTCTAGTAGCGGCCGCAGATCGGCCAGCGGTACCGGGCGGCCCAGCAGGTAACCCTGCAGGTAGTCGCAGCCGTGGGCTTCAAGGAATGCCTGCTGTTCGACGGTTTCTACGCCTTCGCTGACAACCTGCAGGTGCAGGGTATGCGCCATGACGATGATCGCCTGGACGATCTCGCGGTCCTTCTGGCTGCCCGGCACATCCTGCAGGAAGGTGCGGTCAATCTTCAGCACGTCCAGCGGCAGGCGCTTGAGGTAGGCCAGTGACGAGTAGCCGGTACCGAAGTCGTCGATCGACAGCGCCACGCCAAGGGCACGCACGCGCTTGAGCAGGTTGACGGTACGCTGGATATCGCCCATCAGGGCGTTTTCGGTCACTTCCAGCTCCAGGTTCCGGGGCGCGAGCCCGGCGTGGAACAGCGCCTTCTCCACTTCGTTGGGCAGTTCATCGTGGCTGAGGGTTACGGCTGAGCAATTCACCGTCACCTTGATGTCGCCATAACCGTGGCGCTGCAGGTGCGCCAGGTCGGCGCAGGCGTGGCGCATCACCCACAGGTCAAGGTCGATGATCAGGCCGTTGGCTTCGGCAATGCCGATGAAGCGATCGGGCGCCAGCAGGCCGTGCTGGGGGTGATGCCAGCGCACCAGGGCTTCGAGCTTGGCCACCTGCCCGCTGTGCATGTCGAAGATAGGTTGGTAATGCACGCACAGGCCACGCTCTTCGAGCAGGGCCAGGCGCAGCTCTTCTTCCAGTTGCAGGGCAAAGGAGGCCTGGGTTTTCAGGTTGTGGTTGAAAAAGTGCAGGCTGTTGCGCCCGCTATCCTTGGACTGGTAAAGGGCGAGGTCGGCATGCTTGAGCAGTTCTTCGGCGCTGTTGCCATCGTCGGGGAAAATGCTGATGCCAATGCTGGTGGTCATGACCATGCGCCGCCCACCCAGGTCGATGGGCTCTTTCATCCGTTGCATGATGCGCTGTGCCAGGTGGCGGGCTTCGTCGCAGCTGTTGAGGCTGGTGACCACGCAGAACTCGTCGCCTCCCAGGCGTGCAACCAGGTCCTGATTGCGGGTGGCGGCCTTGATGTGGTTGGCGATCACCTTGAGCAGTTCGTCGCCAGCGTCGTGGCCAAGGCTGTCGTTGATGCGCTTGAAGTGGTCGATGTCGAGGAACATCACTGCCAGGCGGTTTTCCGTGGCCTGGTGATCGGCCAGGCGCTCGGCGAACACCTGGTTGAAGCCACGGCGGTTTACCAGATTGGTCAGGGCGTCGTAGTGCGCGGCCTGCTGCAGCGAGGCGCGGGCCTGGTCCAGTTGGCTGAGCAGTATGCTGACCCGGCGCAGGTCGTGCTCCTTGCTCTGCAGCTTCTTGTCGGCCAGTGCGGCGCTGATGCTGGCGCCACTGATAAGCAGGGTGATGAAGCCGATGCCCAGCCCCAGTTGCAGGCTGTTGTCACCAGAGGGCAGGCGCAGTGCGGTATCGGCCGGGATCACCAGGGTCATGGCCGACATGGCGGTAAAGTGGGTGGCGACGATACCACCGGCCATCAGCAGGCTGGCGCCGTACTTCATGGCCTGGTGCAGCGTGCCGCTGCCATTGCGCAAGTACCGGGCCAGGCACAACGCTGCCAGGCTGGTGAGCAGGGCAAGGGCAGCAGAGACCAGCAACAGGCCAGTCTGGTAGTACTGCTGGGCGCCGGTTTGCATCGCAGCCATGCCCACAAAGTGCATGAGGATGATGCCCAGGCCGATCAGTACTGCGCTCAGCAGGAAGTGATGCGCGCGCATCTGGCTGCGGTCGAGGCTGTGCATGGTCACCCAGGCGACGCCCAGGGCGATGAGCAGCGAAAGAATGGTAAGGGAAACGTCGTAGTGCACCTCCACCGGCGCCTGGAAGGCCAGCATGCTGATGAAGTGCATGGCCCAGATGCCACCGGCCAGGCAGCAGGCGCCAAGCATGTGCCATTGTCGGTGGGCAGTGGGGTCTTCGCTGTGGGAGTGGCGCTCGGCCATGTCGAGGGTCGCGAAGCAAGCCGCGCTGGCAACGAAGTAGGCAAGCAGCACCAGGAACGGTTCATGGCGGCAATCGATAACGATGCGCCCGGTTGCCGGAAGGTCGGCGAACAGTTGCAGCCCCAGCCATTCCATTGAGTGCCCCATGATCGAGTTTTCACTCGTCTGCTCTACAACCCTGTGCAGACTGTCCAGAGGCAGTATAGGAAGAGGTGTTTAAGCCTTCCTGAATAATGGCATATTGATTTCTACGATTTGGTTATCAACCCAATCGCCATCAGGCATAAAGAGGGGCATATACGTGTAGGAGCAGCCTTGTGCTGCGAAGAGGCCGTAAGCCTCACAATAATGTTGTGGGGCATACGGCCTCTTCGCAGCACAAGGCTGCTCCTACAAAATGGTGGTCAGGCCACCAGCGGGCGTGTCAGATCAGCCAGCCACCAGCACGCGAATGGCCTCCAGGCGCAAGGCGGCCTTGTCCAGCATCGCCAGGCCGTCTTCACGCTGCTTGCGCAGGGCGTCGATTTCGCTGTCGCGCACGCTTGGGTTGACCGCTTGCAGTGCCACCAGGCGGGCGAGCTCTTCGTCGGCCTCGGCTGCCAGACGGCGCTGGGCTTCGGCTACGCGCTCGACGTGGGTCGGCATGATCTTCTCTTCACCGCCACTGATGCGCTTGGCGAGCACGTCCCGCTGGGCCTGGACGAACTTGTTGGCGCTGGCACGCGGCACGCTTTCGAGCTGCTCGTTGAGGGTTTCGAAAGCCACGCGGGAGGCCAGGTCGTTGCCGTTGGCGTCGAGCAGGCAGCGCAGTGCCGCCGGCGGCAGGTAGCGGCCCAGCTGCAGGCTGCGTGGTGCCACCACCTCGCTGACGAACAGCAATTCGAGCAGGACGGTGCCCGGCTTGAGTGCCTTGTTCTTGATCAGTGCCACGGCGGTGTTGCCCATAGAGCCGGACAGCACCAGGTCCATGCCGCCCTGCACCATAGGGTGCTCCCAGGTGAGGAACTGCATGTCCTCGCGCGACAGCGCCTGGGCACGGTCGTAGGTGATGGTCACGCCTTCGTCGTCGCCCAGCGGGAAGCTGGCATCGAGCATCTTTTCGCTCGGCTTGAGGATCAGGGCGTTCTCGGAATGGTCTTCGCTGTCGATGCCGAAGGCGTCGAACAGGGTTTCCATGTAGATCGGCAGGGCAAACTGGTCGTCCTGTTCGAGAATGGCCTCGACCAGCGCCTGGCCTTCGCCGGCACCGCCGGAGTTGAGCTCCAGCAGGCGGTCGCGGCCAGTGTGCAGTTCGGCTTCCAGGCGCTCGCGCTCGCTGCGGGCGTCGTTCACCAGGGAATCCCAGGCCTTGCTCTCGCCACCTTCAAGCAGCGACAGCAGGCGTGGGCCGAACTGGTGCTGAAGGGCGTTGCCGGTGGGGCAGGTGTTGAGGAAGGCGTTAAGGCCTTCGTGGTACCACTGGAACAGGCGCTCTTGCGGGCTGCCCAGCAAGTACGGGATGTGCAACTGGATGGTGTGCTTCTGGCCGATCCGGTCAAGGCGGCCGATGCGCTGTTCGAGCAGGTCCGGGTGTGCTGGCAGGTCGAACATCACCAGGTGATGGGCGAACTGGAAGTTGCGGCCTTCGCTGCCGATCTCGGAGCAGATCAGCACTTGCGCACCGAATTCTTCGTCGGCGAAGTAGGCGGCGGCGCGGTCGCGCTCGAGGATGTTCATGCCTTCATGGAACACCGAGGCCGGGATGCCGGAGCGCACGCGCAGGGCGTCTTCCAGGTCCATGGCGGTTTCGGCGTGCGCGCAGATGACCAGTACCTTGGTGCGCTTGAGCATCTTCAGGGTGTCGATCAGCCAGTCGACGCGCGGGTCGAAACGCCACCAACGCTCGTCGTCAGCCACATCACCCTGGGCCTGGAAGGCGACTTCCGGGTACAGCTCGGCGTGCTCGCCGGCTGGCAGGTCGCGGTACTGCTCGGGTGTGGCCAGCGGGTAAGGGTGCAACTGGCGCTCGGGGAAGCCCTGGATTGCCGCACGGGTGTTACGGAACAGGACGCGGCCGGTGCCGTGGCGGTCCAGCAGCTCGCGGATCAGGCGTGCGCTGGCCTGGCTGTCGCCGTCGCTGACTGCAGCCAACAGGGCTTCGCTTTCGGCACCCAGGAAACCCTGGATGGTGGCGTGGGCCTTGGGCGACAGGCGGCCTTCATCGAGTAGCTCCTGCACGGCTTCAGCCACCGGGCGATAGTGCTCGCTCTCGGCGCGGAAGGCGGCCAGGTCGTGGAAGCGGTTGGGGTCGAGCAGGCGCAGGCGGGCGAAGTGGCTGTCCTGGCCAAGCTGCTCGGGGGTGGCGGTGAGCAGCAGCACGCCCGGAATCACCTGGGCCAGTTGCTCGACCAGGCCGTATTCGGCGCTGACTTGGTCTTCGTGCCAGACCAGGTGGTGGGCCTCGTCGACGACCATCATGTCCCAGCCAGCGGCAAACAATGCGTCCTGGGCCTTTTCGTCGTCGACCAGCCATTCCAGTGCAACCAGCGCCAGCTGGGCATCCTCGAACGGGTTGCTGGCGTCGCTTTCGATAAAGCGCTCGGCATCGAACAGGGCCACTTGCAGGTTGAAGCGGCGGCGCATTTCCACCAGCCACTGGTGCTGGAGGTTTTCCGGCACCAGGATCAGCACGCGGCTGGCGCGGCCCGACAGCAACTGGCGATGGATCACCAGGCCGGCCTCGATGGTTTTACCCAGGCCCACTTCGTCGGCCAGCAGTACCCGCGGGGCGCTGCGGTCGGCGACTTCACGAGCGATGTGCAGCTGGTGGGCGATCGGTTGCGCGCGGCAGCCCCCCAGGCCCCACAGCGCCGACTGCATCTGCTTGCTGGTGTGCTGCAGGGTGTTGTAGCGCAGGCTGAACCACGACAGGGGGTCGATCTGCCCTGCAAACAGCCGGTCACTTGCCAGGCGGAACTGGATGAAGTTCGACAGCTGGGTTTCTGGCAGGGTACGCGGCTGGTTCTGACCGTCCAGGCCGTGGTAGACCATCAGCCCGTCGATGTCGTCGACTTCGCGCACGGTCAGCTTCCAGCCCTCGAAGTGGGTGATCTGGTCACCTGGCGAGAAGCGCACGCGGGTCAGCGGCGCGTTGCGCAGGGAATACTGGCGTGTGTCGCCAGTGGCCGGGTAGAGCACGGTCAACAGGCGGCCATCCTGCGCCAGGATGGTACCCAGGCCGAGCTCTGCTTCGCTGTCGCTGATCCAGCGTTGCCCCGGTTGATACTGCTGCGCCATACTGCCTGAACTCCCGCGATGAAAAAGCCGATTATGTTAACGGATCGGCCGGTCAGACCAAAGTGCGAACGCACCGAAAGGTGCCGATCGACAACAGGAAGTTAGTCAGTCTAGCCGTTTCATCGTCTTGCACCGTGCAGCTGACGAGGGCCTCGGATCAACATGTCTGCCAAGCACCGCTGGATCAGCGCTTCCATGGCCGTGGGCAGCCTGTTGCTGCTGGCCGCCTGCGAGCAGAAAAACTTTGAGACCTTGCCGGCCATCCCGATGGAGCAACTTGAGGTCCTGGGCGTGCAGACGCCGATCAAGAGCGTGCACTTTCGTGACCGCGACGGTGAAGGCCTGTTGGTATTGAGCCGCAGCGATGGCCAGGCCAGCGACCCGGAAAGCGAGCAGGAAGTGGACAAGGTGGTACTCAAGGCCACCCTGTACGGGCGCACTGCGGAAAGCGATGCATTCAAGGCGCGCTGGCAGATCGAGCAGGAAACCACCTGCCCGGGGCTGGACCTGGACGTGGACTTCTATACCGACGTCAGTGATGTCAGCGACCTGAACAAGGATGATGTGGCCGAGGTTACGGTGGCCAGCCATGCCTTCTGTGGCGGCGGCATCGACCCGCACGATATCGCTATCGAGATGCGCGAAGGGCAGGCCAGTTACACCATCACCGGCCAGTCACTGATCAGCCCGGCGGGTGAGGAGCCGATCGGCGGTGACCGGGATGACAGTGCCTCGCTCAAAGCCGCGCCGCAGGTGCTGCGCGACCACATGGATGCGGTCTGGCAGCAGGTTTACAAGCGGCCCTGGAGCGAAGCCAGCCCGCCAAGCGACGATGATCCTGACGACGAAGCCGAGTAATTGTTGTCCATGACATCAAGGTAAACCCGCGCCTGCCGATACAGGGGGCATAGGAGAACGTCCATGCTGCCGCCAATCATCCCGCTCAGCGCTGCCCCGGTGACCTCGCAACTGGACCCGGTCAAGCCGACCCCCGACATCAAGCCGGTGGTGCCGGCGCAGCCTACGTCCAGCGAAAGTGGCATCGACCTCAAGCACCAGCGCGACCCGCAGGAGCAGGTGCTGTTGCTGCGCGAGGAGCAGCGGCGCCAGCAGCAACGTCGCAAGCAGGGCGACCAGGATCGCTACAGTGCCGTGCCAGGTGACGAGGTCAACGCTGACAACACCGTGCCGGTCGCCCCGTTGATGGGCGAGCACGTACGCCAGGGGCTGCTGGTGGATATCGAAGTCTGACGCGGGGCTGGTCAGCGCCTGCGCCTGGCTTCATCATGCAAGCCTCAGTTGATCGTCGAGCCCGCCCATGAGCCAAGACAACCTCATCGATTTTGATGCCGAACGCGCCAAGCGCGTCCACGACCTCAAGGAAAAGCGCCTGAACGAAATGCGCAACGCGTTCGAGCAGGCCCTGCCGTTGAGCACCAGCAAGAAAAAGAAGCCCAAGGGCAAACCGAAGAAGCGCTGAAACTTGACGCAGGTCAACCCTGCAGCCGCCTCGCGTGCCCGGCCCCGGGCACCATTGACCCCGATCAATTTTCTCCCCCCTCACATTGGTTAACGTTCACCCATCGGACAACGGCAGACGAATGGGAGGCCAGCATGTTCTTCGACAACGTGGTTATCGCTGGTGTGGTAACGGTCGGGTTGATGGTCGCTTTCTTTGCCGGTCTGGGCATTTTCATCTGGAAGGACTCGAACAAGCGCAAGCCGCGCTGACCTTTCGGGTACACGAGCACGCAAGGCATTTAGGGCGACTTCGGTCGCCCATTTTTTTTGCCTGGGATTTAAGTGTTGCCTGTGCCGGCCCTTTCGCAGCACAAGGCTGCTCCTACAGGTTGAGCGTGATGCCTGGCTCTACGGGATCTCTGTAGGAGCAGCCTGGTGCTGCGAAAGGGCCGGCACAGGTTTACCGATGTTCCAATAAAGATGATTAGCTAGCTAATTAATCGTTTCCGCATTATCCTCCTCACCATTGTCTATCTTTCCAGTACGACCATCCCCCGCAAGGTCCGCCTAGTGCCCATCACCCTTCAGGCCCTGTTCGCCCCCACCAGCCTCGCCCTCAAGTTCGCCATCAAGACCTTGCTCGGTGGCGGCCTGGCGTTGTGGCTGGCGATGCGCTGGGGCCTGGAGCAGCCGTCCTGGGCACTGATGACCGCCTTCATCGTCGCCCAGCCGCTGTCCGGGATGGTGGTGCAGAAAGGCCTGGCACGGCTGGCCGGTACCTTGGTCGGCACGGTCATGTCAGTGGTGTTCATCGGCCTGTTTGCCCAGACCCCTGGCTTGTTCCTCATTACCCTGGCGCTGTGGTTGGCGCTGTGCACTGCTGCCTCGACCCAACTGCGCAGCGCCTGGGCCTATGCCTTTGTATTGGCTGGCTACACCGCGGCGATTATTGCCTTGCCGGCCATCGACCACCCGTTGCAGGTGTTCGACCAGGCCGTGGCACGGTGTACCGAGATCTGCCTGGGCATTTTTTGCGCCACCGCCACCAGTGCCTTGCTCTGGCCAATGCGGGTGGAGCAGCAATTGGGCGGGCAGGCGCGGCAGGCCTGGCAGAACGGCCTGCAGGCTGCCAGTGCCATGCTGGGCGGCGAGGACGAGGCGCGCAAAGGCTTGCTGGAGAGCCTGGGGCGTATCGTTGCCATCGACAGCCAGCGTGAACATGCCTGGTTCGAAGGCAACCGCGGGCGCCAGCGAGCTCGCGCCATTCGTGGTCTCAGCCAGAAGCTGATGGTGCTGTTGCGCATCTCGCGCTCGGTGCGCCGGCAGTGGCGGCAACTCGATGAGCGTGAGGCAGCACACCTGGCACACTGGCTGGAAGAGGTTCGCGCGCTTCTGGCCAAACCCGACCAGCCCAGCCTGTTGCTGCTGCGCCAGCGCATCTGGGATGCCGCCCATGATGAGCAGATCAGTTCGACGGAGCACTACTGCCTGGCGCGCATGGCCTTGCTACTGGATTACGCCATGGCCGCCAGTCTGGCGCTGGAGGATGTGGAGGCGGGCAGGGCGCCCAAGGATGTATCCCAAGGCCTGGCCGTGCACCGCGACTGGTCGCTGGCCTTGCTGTTCGGCTCACGCAGCGCACTGGCTTTTCTGGTGATGAGCGGCTTCTGGCTGGCGACAGCGTGGCCTTCGGCGCCGGGAGGCCTGGTGTTGACTTGCGTGGTCTGCAGCCTGTTCGCCAGCCGCGAGAACGGCGCGCAGATTGGCCTGAGCTTCCTGCGCGGGATCTTCCTGGCGATACCTGCGGCGTTTCTGGTGGGGCAGATCCTGCTGCCGCAATGGAGCAGCTTCGCCATGCTTTGCCTGGGCATGGGCGTGCCGCTGTTTCTCGGCGCATTGGGCATGGCCCACCCACGCACCGGGGCCACCGCCACTTCCTATTGCCTGCACTTCATCGTGCTGGTATCCCCGCTCAACGCCATGCAGTTTGGTGTGGCGACCATGCTCAACAGTGCGTTGGCGATGCTGGTAGGGGTGTCGGCAGCGGTGATGGCCTTCCGGTTACTGGTATTCCGCCACCCGGCCTGGCTGGGCCGGCGCCTGCGTGCCGCCACCCAGAGCGACTTGGTGCGCCTGACCCGGCGCGACCTGCGCGGCGCCGACAGCTGGTTTGGCGGGCGCATGGCCGACCGCCTGATGCAACTGGCGCGGCATGCTGGCGAGCTGCCCGAAAACGAGCGCAAGCGCTGGGATGACGGCCTGCACGGGCTGGATATCGGCGATGAACTGGTGCACCTGCGCATGTGCCTGGCGGTTGCCCAGGCCCCCTTGGGGCGGGCCGAGCGCGAGTACTTGCAGCAGGTGGAGGCGGTATTGGCCAAGGGGCCGGCCGCCGGGCGTGGGCAGCGCCTGGACGCCGCCAGTGAACAATTCATTGCCGCCTTGCGTCGGCTGCCTGCGAGTGACCCGCTGCGGCTGGCCGAAGGGGCTGTGCTGCAGTTGCAGAAAAGCTGGGGCAAGTGGTGCCGTTGGCAGGAGGAAGCCCATGGGGTTGCGTGAATGGGAAGTGGGCGGCGTGCTGCTCAGCCCGTTTCTGCTTTATGTGTTGCTGGCGCTGGTGATAACCGGCGTGTTGCGCCTGGTGGTGCAGGCGACGCCGTTGGGGCGCTGGATCTGGCATGAAGCGTTGTTCGATGCAGCGCTGTTCGTTTGTGTGTTGTTCCTGGTGGTGAGGCTGCTGGGAGCTTTATAAAGGAGTGTTTCGATGCGTGCGGCCGTACGTACCCTGGTGACGCTGTGTGTGGTGGCTCTGGCCGTCTGGGCCGGCTACCAGCTGTGGCAGTACTACATGCTTACGCCCTGGACCCGTGACGCCCGTGTGCGCGCCGATGTGGTGGTGATCGCCCCTGACGTGTCCGGCTGGGTGCGTGAGCTCAAGGCCCGTGATAACCAGCAGGTCAAGGCTGGCGACCTGTTGATGAGCATCGACCGCGAGCGCTTCCAGGCGGCCTTCGACCAGGCCAGTGCGGTGACTGAGACCCGCGCGCAGCAACTGCGCTTGCGCGAGCGCGAGGCAGCCCGGCGTACCGCCCTGGGGCCAGAAGCGATCAGTGCCGAACTGCGTGAAAATGCCCAGATCAATGCAGCCATTGCGCGTGGCGAACTGCATGAAGCCGAAGCGCAGTTGCAGGTTGCCAAGATCAACCTGGCGCGCAGTGAAGTGCGGGCGCCACGCAGCGGGCATATCACCAACCTGCGTCTGGCCGAGGGTAACTATGTGAACACCGGGCAATCGGTAATGGCCCTGGTGGATGATTCAACCTTCTATATCCAGGCCTACTTCGAGGAAACCAAGCTGCCGCGTATTCGCGTGGGAGACACGGTGAAAGTCTGGCTGATGGGTGCGGGCGAGCCGATGCAGGGGCATGTGGAGAGCATCAGCCGCGGCATCACCGACCGCAACAGCAACCCGGACAGCCAGTTGCTGCCGGAGGTAGAGCCAACCTTCAACTGGGTGCGGCTGGCCCAACGCATACCCGTAAGGATTCGCCTGGACCAGGTACCGGAAGGGGTGACCCTGAGTGCAGGCATGACCGCGAGCGTGCAGGTGCATGAGGACCGGGGCGAGCAGTGATGGTGCTGCCTTGCTAACTTGTAGCAGCCTTGTGCTGCGAAGCGGCCAGTACAGGCAATGTAGTTGTGTTGGCCATGCCGGCCTCTTCGCAGCGCAAGGCTGCTCCTGCAGGTACGGCGCATCGCCTGGCGTGCCGTGAGCCTCAGAGGAACATGCCGCCCGACACTTCCAGCCGTTGTCCGGTAATCCAGCCATTGCCGTCTTCCAGCAACAGCGCAATCGCTGCGCCGATATCATCCGGCAAGCCCACGCGGCCCAGCGCCGTATTGCCGGCAATGTACTCATTCACCTGCTGGTTATCCCGCACCACGCCGCCACCAAAATCGGTCTCGATCGCCCCCGGCGCCAGAATGTTCACCCGGATGCCACGCGCGCCCAGTTCCTTGGCCTGGTAGCGGGTCAGCACCTCCATGGCGCCCTTCATCGCGGCATAGGCGGCATACCCCGGCAGTGCAAAGCGCGCCAGGCCGGTGGAAATGTTGACGATGCGGCCATTGTCGACCAACAGCGGCAGCAGGCGCTGAGTGAGGAAGAACGGCCCTTTCAGCTGAATATTCAGTAACTGGTCGAACTGCGCCTCGCTGGTTTCGATGTACGGCACGTTCAGGCCGATCCCGGCATTGTTAACCAGAAAGTCAAAACGCTCGCGGCCAAAGTGCTGCTGCAGCGTGCTGCCCAGGCGCTCGGCGAAGCTGGCAAAACTGCTGCTGTCGCTGACGTCCAGTTGCAGCATGGCCGCCTTGACCCCGGCCTGTTCCAGTCGGGCAACGACGGCCTGGGCTTCGTCCGCCTTGCTGTGGTAAGTGCCGATCACATCGATACCGCGTGCGGCCAGGTGTTCGGCGGCATTACGGCCAAGGCCGCGGCTGGCGCCAGTGATCAGGGCAATTTTGCGAGTCATGGTGAAAACCTCAGGGTGGGTGGATGAGGTCAGATTATTGGTCGGCGCGA
Organism: Pseudomonas sp. SIMBA_068; assembly: GCF_046534705.1. NCBI lineage: Bacteria > Pseudomonadati > Pseudomonadota > Gammaproteobacteria > Pseudomonadales > Pseudomonadaceae > Pseudomonas > Pseudomonas sp. SIMBA_068. Next base: position 7,755 of record NZ_JAWRYI010000018.1, on the reverse strand, counting down.
GGCTGTTAAATCCTGTAAAAATGGAAATACTGTTCGCCAAAACCGGATAGTCGATGCCCGAATGAACAAGCTTGAATTGTTGCGCACCTTCGTGCGGGTCAGTGAAGTCCGCAGCTTCACCCTGGCTGCCGAGAGCCTGGGGCTGCCACGCTCGACCGTGTCAGAGCAGGTAAAGGCGCTGGAACGCTTGCTGGGTACGCAGTTGTTCAACCGTACTACCCGCCGGGTACAGGCGACCCAGGATGGCGCCTTGCTGTACGAGCGCAGCAAAGACCTGCTGTCAGGCATGGACGAGATCGAGAGCCTGTTCAGGGCCGACGATGCCGAGCTGGCCGGGCGCCTGCGCATCGACCTGCCGACCATGATGGCCCGGCGGGTCATCATCCCGGCGTTGCCGCAGTTTCTGCAGCGCTTTCCGCGGCTGGAGGTGGAGCTCAGTTGTACTGACCGCCAGGTGGATCTGCTGCGCGAAGGGTTCGACTGCGTGATGCGCATAGGTACCCTGCATGACCTGGATGTTGTGGCACGGCCGGTCGGGCAATTGAGCATGCGCAACTGTGCCAGCCCCGCGTACCTGGCCCGCTACGGGGTACCGCAGACGCCGCAGGAACTGGCCGGGCACCAGCTGGTGCATTACGTGCGCAACCTGGGTGCACGCAGCGCCGGGTTCGAGTACCTGCAAGGGGATGAGCTGCACTATCAGGCCATGGCGGGTGTGGTCACGGTCAACAACGCCGAGGCGTACTCGGCGGCTTGCCTGGCCGGGCTGGGGCTGATTCAGGTGCCGGCGGTGGGGGTTGCCGAGCACCTGCAGCGGGGCGAGCTGGTTTCACTGCTGGAAGACTGGCAGGCCCCGGCCATGCCGGTGTCGCTGTTGTATGCCCGGCAACGGCACGTTCCGCGCCGGGTTCAGGCGTTCATGCAGTGGCTGGCGTCGGTGCTGGCGTCGCAGGTCGACCCAGCGCCAAGTGAACGCTGAACAGGGTGCCGGGCGCAGGTGCAGACGTGCGGGGCAAGCACGAAAAACCTTGGCGAACGGCCTGGCACTTGCGTTAGGCTCCAGTTTGCGAGTTGCCCGGTAGAGGCGACCGATCTCCGCCAGGCGTGCGTATCTTCCGATATCATTGCGAGGTTACGTCATGGCCATCACTTCCCAGGACATCTGCAATGCCGCCGACCAGCTCAAGGGCTTTGTCGGTTTTCATGGCAAGCGCGGCGTTCATATCGTGCGTTTTTCCGAGGACTCGTTCGGCATGGATGTGGCCGACGACAGCATTACCCCCTGCAGCGAGTTTGTCTGGCGTGCCGAGCAAGGGCAGCGCATGGCGCTGTGCCGTGAGCGGCTGGCGCTGCTGCTGGAGCAGCATGTGGATGACCGCTTGAATATTGCTGAGCCACTGCGCGCCTACCTGCGCCGCCGGGATCTGCCAGAGATCGTGGCCGAACGCAGCATGCAGCAATAAACCCGGCCCTTGTAGGAGCAGCCTTGTGCTGCGAAGAGGCCGGTGAAGCCACCATCAACTGTGCAGCTTGTACCGGCCTCTTCGCAGCACAAGGCTGCTCCTACAAGGGCTGTGCAGTGCTTTGAGAGGGGGGCTGCAGCAGCGCTGCCAGCCCGGCACTGTCCAGCGGCCGGCTCAGGTAAAAGCCCTGCACTTCGTGGCAGTGGTCCTTTTCCAGCGCGCTGAGTTGCTGTTCGCTCTCTACTCCCTCGGCAGTTACCGTCAACCCCATCGCCTCACCCAGGTTGATGATGGCCTGCACCACGGCGCGGTCGCTGCCGCCGTTGCTGTTCAGGCCACTGATGAAGCGCTTGTCGATCTTGATGCTGTCGAACGGGTAGGTACGCAGGTAGCCCAGCGATGAGTAGCCGGTGCCGAAGTCGTCCATGTTCAGGCGTACGCCCAGTTCCTTGAGTGACAGCATGGTGCCCAGCGCGCCCTCGATGTCGTTGAGCATCACGTTTTCGGTAATTTCCAGCTCCAGGCGCTGGGCCGGGAAGCTGGTGTCCAGCAGGATCTCGCGCACGTCGGCGACCACATCGCTACGCAGGAACTGCGCAGGCGACAGGTTCACCGAAACCAGAATGTCGGCGGGCCAGTCGTGGGCAGTGCGGCAGGCTTCGCGCAGCACCCAGCGGCCCAGCGCGACGATGATGTCGCTCTGCTCGGCCAGCGGGATGAAGGTATCCGGCCCCAGCAACCCTTCCTGTGGGTGCTGCCAGCGCAGCAAGGCTTCGACCGCGACGATGCGCAGGTCGCTGAGGCGGTAGCGTGGCTGGTAGTGCAGCACGAACTCCTGGTTGCGCAGGGCCCGGCGCAAGTCGTTTTCCAATTGGCGGCGGTACTGGATCTGCTGGTTCATTTCAGCGGCAAAGTAGCGCCAGGTATTCTTGCCATCGGCCTTGGCCTGGTACAGGGCGATGTCGGCGCAGCGGATCAGCTCGCCGGCATCGAAGCCTTGGGTGCGGGTCTGCGCGACACCGATACTGACCCCGACGTGCAGCGGTTGGCTGTCAAAGCTGATGGGTTGCTGCAGCAGGCCGATCAGCCGTGCGCAGAAGCGGTCCACTTCGCTGCGGTTGTCCATGCCGCTGAGCACCACAATGAACTCATCGCCGCCCAGGCGTGCGACCAGGTCGCCATCGCGGGTAGTGTCGCGCAGGCGCGTCGCCACTTCCTGCAGCACCGCATCCCCGGCGCCATGGCCGAGGGAGTCGTTGATCGGTTTGAAGTTGTCCAGATCCAGCAGCAGCAAGGTCAGTGGCGGCGATTCATTGCCGCGCAGCAGGGCCTGCTCCAGGTGCCTGGCTAGCTTGTTGCGGTTCGCCAGGCCGGTGAGTGGGTCGTGTAGCGACAGGTGCTGGATGCGGGCATGGGCGTCGACCTCGTCGGTGATGTCACTGGCGGTGCCACGAAAACCGATGGGTTTGTCGTCATGCCAGATCGCGCGGGCCGAAATCCTGCAGTAGCGGTTCTGGCCATTCTGGTCGCGGTAAGTACAGCGCAGGTTGGCCAACTGTTGCGGGTCTGCGTTGGCGAGGGCGTCCAGCCAAGGTGAGAGCGGCGTGGTATCGCAGGCCAGCAACTGGTTGAGCGGGTGACCCAGCCAGTCGTCCACCGGGTAGCCGGTGACATTGGCAAAGCGCTGCGACAGGTACGTCAGGCGTTGTTGCCGGTCGGTTTCCCAGATCCAGTCGGATGCCGACTCGGCCACCGCGCGAAACCGCTGCTCGCTGGCCTCCAGGGCCTGGTTGCTCTGCTGCAAGTGTGAAAGCGTCAGGCCGATTGCCCGCGAGCTGCGCAAGGTGAGGCGGAACAGGTACAGCATGATCAGGCCGAGTATCAGCAGCGCGCCCAGCAGGGCTGGCATTACCGCCCACAGCAATTGGTGACCAGGCAGCGGGCTGCTCCAGGACAGGTGATAGCCGGTGTCACCCAGGTCGATACGTAGGTGGTCATGCTGCTGCATGTCTTCCTTTTCCACATGCATGCCGGCCAGGCCGGCACCTTTGCCCAGCTGCGCCAGTTTTTCTTCGGTAAGCTGGTCGACGAACAGCATCACTGGCGCCTGGCTTACCTCGCTGTCGGTGACGTCGCGGTCCGGGCGTACGGCTGCGGCACTGAGTACGGCCGGCCAGCCATTGAACAGCACGAAACGGGTGATCTGCTCGCGGGGAATGGCCGCCGCCCGGGCCAGGTCGATGATCGGCTGCAACGGCGCATCTATATAGGTGTTGGCGCCTGCCTGGCTGGGTTGTCCTTTGAACAAGGCATAGATGGTACGGTCGTTTTCCACCACGAACACCCCTTCGTAGCCGCTGGCGCTGTACAGCGACTCGCCTATGTTCTTTTCCTCGTAGGCCCACTTCCAGTCGGCATTCCCCGCCAGGTGCTCGAAGGCCGCATCCCATACGGCATAGCTGGACAGAAACTGGCGTGAGGCCAGCAGCCGTTGCTCCAGCGCCTGGGTCGCATGAAAGGCGCTACGCTGGCGCTCCTGCTGGTCAAGCGTGGTCGCGATATTGAACAGCGCTCCGAGGGTGACCAGGCAGGCCAGCCCGAAAACAGCGCTGAAACCGGCGATCAGGTGGCGTACCTGAAAGCGCGGCGTGGGGCTTGCGGGTGGAAGGTTGGCGGTCCTGGCCATGCGCGAGCGGCTCCTTCAAGCAGCCCCCACCGGGCAATCAGGCAGGAGGTTCAATCAGGATAGGCCAGCCTGAGCGTCGCAGCCTCGCCGCGGGCAAAATTGACTTGGTCACGGCCTGCGTGCTTGGCGGTGTAAAGCGCCTTGTCCGCCTGTTCCAGCCAGTGTTCCGGGGACTCGAGGCTAGCCTCGAATGCTGACAGGCCGATGCTGAGGCTGATACGCAGGTGCGGCAACTGCGGGTTACGGTAGTTGGCGACCCGTTCGCGCAGGCGCTCCATGGCGAGGCAGGCCTGAGCTTCGCTGGTGTCCGGCAGGATGACGCAGAACTCGTCGCCGCCGTAGCGCCCGGCCTGGTCGCCATCGCGCAGGTTGCGCCGTAGCTCGGCACTGAGCTGGCGCAGTACACAATCGCCGACCACGTGGCCGAAGGTGTCGTTGATGGTCTTGAAATGGTCGATGTCGATCAGGGCAATGACCGCGCCTCCTTGTTGCTGTTTACAGGCCTGGAACTTCAGCAGCAGCAGGTCTTTCCAGGCGCCATGGTTGAGCAGCCCGGTCAGGCTGTCTGTGAGGGTCAGGGCGCTCAGCCGGCGCTTGTGGTCGGCCAGCTTGATCGCCAGTTGATAGCACACCCAGCCCAGGGCCAGCGGGTACAGCGTCAGCATCGGCAGGCAGGCATAAACCTGCAGGGGCGTGGCGTTCAGCTGCAGGCCGGGGCCGAGCACCAGAACGGCAACAAGCATGCCGGCCAGCTGGGCCACTGCCCCGCGCACGACCAGCCGCTTGCCGCCGGCAGATACGTTGTTCATGGTCATCATCGACAGCACGGTCACGCTGGGCAACGGGTTGAAGTGCATGGCGGCGGTCCAGAACCCGCCCATCAGTGAATCGAGCAGCAAATTGCGCTGTTCCGCCTGGTAAGGGGTTACCGAGCGGGTAGCCCAACAGTAGGCCACGTGCGGCCACAGCAGCCCGTTGAACAGCAGCAGGCCCCATAGCCAGGCAGGCGGCGTCAGCGGAGCCATGCCGGCCATGACGCTGAGCAGACCGATGCCCATGCCGATGACGCGCGGCAGGTAGATGCGCTTGACGAATGAAAGGCCTTTGCCGCTGCGATTGTCCATCATGGTCATTGTTCTTCTGCCGGGGTGCCGTTTATCGCATAACTCACGTGAATATTGTTGAACACAGTTTCATCGGCGAAAAATGACCTTACAAGCCAATTCACGGTTGATGCGATCACTGTGGGGTAACATGAAGGCTTTCCTGTTGCTTGGAGTGCTGCTGATGGTTCCTTTGGCCAACCACGCTGGCGAGCCGGCACCCCAGCAGGATGGGCGTTTCCATAACCAGGCGGTGCGGCCGCAGGATAGCGTGCTGAAAAAGCTGCGCATCGGGCTCAAGTACCTGTTCCTGCGCAAGCCCCCGCAAACCCGGCCAGCCATGCCAATCAGCCTCCAGCCCATGACCCGCCAGCAGGTGCTCGATGCCCCGGACCACAGCTTATGGCGCTTGGGGCATTCCACGGTATTGCTGAAATTGCGCGGGCGCTTCTTCATCACCGACCCTGTGTTCGCCGAGCGCGCCTCGCCCGTGCAGTGGGCGGGCCCCTTGCGCTTCCATGCGCCGCCGCTGGCATTGGACCAGTTGCCACCGCTGGCTGCGGTAGTGCTGTCGCACGATCACTTCGACCACCTCGACGAGCAGGCGATTCGCCAGCTGGCGCCGCACACCGGGGTGTTTCTGGCGCCACTGGGGGTGGGCGACCTGCTGATGCGCTGGGGGGTGGCCCCTGCGAAAGTGCGGCAGCTGGATTGGTGGCAGGAAAGCGTGGTGGAAGGCGTGCGCTTCGTCGCTACCCCGGCACAGCACTTTTCCGGGCGCGGGTTGCTGGACAGCAATCGGACGTTGTGGGCGTCCTGGGTGATTGTCGATGAGGAAGTGCGGGTGTTCTTCAGTGGCGATACCGGGTACTTCGACGGTTTCAAGCAGATAGGTGAACGTTTCGGGCCGTTCGACCTGACCATGATCGAAACCGGCGCCTACAACGTCGCTTGGCCCGATGTGCACATGCAGCCGGAGCAGAGCTTGCAGGCCCACCTGGATTTGCGCGGGCGCTGGATGCTGCCGATTCACAATGGCACTTTCGACCTGTCTACCCACGGCTGGCAGGAGCCCTTCGAACGCATACTGACGCTGGCCAATCAGGCTCAGGTGCGCCTGAGTACGCCGCAGATGGGCGAGCGGGTCAGCCTTGGCTCACCGCATGCCGGGCAGAACTGGTGGAAGCCGCGGCCTGTGCGCCAGCGGGGCCAGGCGAACGAGCGCACAATGGCGGCACGCTGAGCTTCAATGTTTGTCGTCCCTGCTGCGCGAGGGCCGGTCCTGGTCGTCTTTCAATAGTTGCGAGGGCGGCTTGCCGCTGTCACTGCGTACCTGAGCATGGCTGATCAGGCCGAAGATAAAGCTGCCGCCAATGATATTGCCCGCCAGGGTCGGCAAGGCGAATTCCAGCCAGAAGCTGCGCCAGGTCTCATCGCCGGCCCAGACCAGATAAGACACTTCGACCGAGCCCACTACTATATGAGTGAAGTCGCCAAGGGCCATCAGGTAGGTGATCATCATGATGATCCAGATTTTGGCGTGCTCCATGGATGGGATCATCCAGACCATGGTGGCGATCATCCAGCCCGAGACGATGCCCTTGGCGAACATCTGGCTGACGTCGTTCTTCATGACCTTGCGGCCAATCTCCAAAAAGGCTACATCCGTCTTGCTGTCGAAGATCGGCAGCTCCAGCATGACCCAGGCCACCAGCAGGGTGCCGGCCAGGTTGCCGAGCAGTACCACGCCCCACAGGCGCAACAGGCGACCGAAGTTGGCCAGGGTAGGGGCGGTCATGACTGGCAGCACGGCGGTGAGGGTGTTTTCGGTAAACAGTTGCTGGCGTGCCAGGATAACGGCGAGAAAGCCTGCGCTGTAGCCAATGCTGGCAATCACCTGGGCACTGTCGCCGTCCGGCAGGCGGGCGTAGAACAGCCCCATGGCCATCAGCGATAGGCCCATGGACAAGCCGGCGGCCAGTGCCGACCACCACAGCGCGGCGAGCGTACGCTCCAGCTCCTGGTCGCCCTGGGAACGAATCATCTCGTGCAGCACTGCCGCCCGCGGCGGCTGGTTGTGGCTGACTTCCTGCTCTTCATCTGCAGACAGGCCCGGGGTTTTCTCGCTTTGCCCATCGCTCATGGCCGCTACGCTCCGTGGGGGTGTTTCATTACAGATCCGCTGCGCTTCCATTAGTTGCCAGGAGGCAGCGAAACACCTTTGAAAAGTTTTTTAGATCAAGGTGTTGACTCTAATTTCAAAGCGCGTATTATTCGCCACCTCGCAGCGACAAACGCTTCGGGGCAAGCGGTAAGTGTTTGAAGTTGTTAGCTTTCGAAAGGAAGCGGTTGTAAAAAAACTTCGAAATAAACGCTTGACAGCAAGTGAGGAAAGCGTAGAATGCGCGCCTCGGTTGAGGCGAAAAGCTCTTAACCAAACGCTCTTTAACAAATTGAATCAAGCAATTCGTGTGGGTGCTTGTGAGTACGGACTGATAGTCAA
>NZ_JAWRYI010000145.1:0-358 GCF_046534705.1 Pseudomonas sp. SIMBA_068 | reverse complement strand
TGGGCTTTGACGTTGATCTGTGGGCTGCCATCGCTAAAGAGCTGAAGCTGGATTACGAACTGAAGCCGATGGATTTCAGTGGGATCATTCCGGCACTGCAAACCAAAAACGTCGATCTGGCGCTGGCGGGCATTACCATCACCGACGAGCGTAAAAAAGCGATCGATTTCTCTGACGGCTACTACAAAAGCGGCCTGTTAGTGATGGTGAAAGCTAACAATAACGATGTGAAAAGCGTGAAAGATCTCGACGGGAAAGTGGTTGCTGTGAAGAGCGGTACTGGCTCCGTTGATTACGCGAAAGCAAACATCAAAACTAAAGATCTGCGTCAGTTCCCGAACATCGATAACGCCTATAT
>NZ_JAWRYI010001293.1:0-247 GCF_046534705.1 Pseudomonas sp. SIMBA_068 | reverse complement strand
GACATGAATGCATCCGTACGCCACTGCCGTCGTGAGTCAAGCGGACATACGAGTTCTCGACGATCCGTGTAGTCTTGCAACAGTTGTATTCATGCACCACTCGGAACTGGCAGCAGCGTTCATGACATCGCTCGGAATCCTCCTCGTGGCCTCGGCGCCGCCCGGCTCGCCCGCGCCTGCGCCACCGCGGATGACCGGGCTCATGTGGATGCCGACCAGCCCCCCGACGCCGGCCCGGATGGCCGCC
>NZ_JAWRYI010001292.1:0-247 GCF_046534705.1 Pseudomonas sp. SIMBA_068 | reverse complement strand
CTAATCGGTCTTGGGGCTAACTTCGTGGATCGTGACTGCACGCTAACAGTTCCATCAGTAAGTGTATTCCTACCATACTCTATTACATGTGGCGTCGGAACAGACAAATGAGACTTACCTGTAACATCGACTCTTTTCAACACCATACCCACCGAATCATAAGTAGCGTAGCTAGTTATGTTCCCTTGATTATCAGCCCGATATAACACTCCATTCACGGGACCACCTTCCAATATGAAATTTCGAC
>NZ_JAWRYI010001291.1:0-247 GCF_046534705.1 Pseudomonas sp. SIMBA_068 | reverse complement strand
CTGGGCGCGCTCCAGCAGGCGCACGATGGCCGACAGGCGGGTGTCATGGCCCAAGGCGCGCACCTCGACGGTCAGTGCGCCTTCGACGTTAAGCGTACCGGCGGTGACGGTGTCACCGATAAAGCGCGATTGCGGCAGGTATTCGCCGGTCAGCAGCGATTCGTCGATGCTCGATTGACCCTCGAGAATCACCCCGTCGGCCGGCAGGACGGCACCCGGATGTACCAATACCCGATCACCCAACGCC
>NZ_JAWRYI010001290.1:0-247 GCF_046534705.1 Pseudomonas sp. SIMBA_068 | reverse complement strand
CACCAGGGTCAGGCCGTCCAGGCCCGGCATCACCAGGTCCTGGAGAATCACCGTGGGCTTGATGCGGATCGCCTGGGCAATGGCCTGGTGCGGATCGGCGCAGAAGTGGAAATCGATGTTTTCCTCGTTCGCCAACCCACGCCGCACCGCTTCGCCGATCATGGCCTGGTCGTCCACCAGCAACACCATGGCGGCATTTTCGTCGGTCTTGAATTCGTCGAGCTGTAAATCATTCATGGGTTGTCAC
>NZ_JAWRYI010001289.1:0-247 GCF_046534705.1 Pseudomonas sp. SIMBA_068 | reverse complement strand
CTACCAGAATACGACGGCAGCTCATAGTCCCAAAGGTAAGTACCTTTAAGCCAATTGCCAAGGAAGCAGGCAGGATCCACCGCCGAGGAGGAAACAGCCACAAATTCCGCCTTTTCCAACGACTTCTTGACTGCATTGATGCTGGGTGCAAAGACATAGCCCATCGGACTCAATGCCCAGCCTTCTAGCCTAGCAATTGCCTTTGCCGTATTGTCTGCGATGCCATCGCCGGATATACATGCCGGGC
>NZ_JAWRYI010001288.1:0-247 GCF_046534705.1 Pseudomonas sp. SIMBA_068 | reverse complement strand
CCTTCAATGCCGTACTGCTCGGCCAGGCGCTGATCGAGGAAGGTGTAGCCGGGGTTGAACAGTGCATCGAATGCCCCGCCGCTCTTGAGCACCTCGCGGACCAGGTGGGCCTGTTCGTTGATCATGCTCTGAATGACGGCAGGTTCGAGCCCCGGCTTCTCTTGTATTTCGCGCTTGGTCCTCAGGTAGTAGCCGATGAAGCGGTTGAACTGCTCGGTGCCCTGTTCACTGAGCAGATGCTGCTCAG
>NZ_JAWRYI010001287.1:0-247 GCF_046534705.1 Pseudomonas sp. SIMBA_068 | reverse complement strand
GGCTGGCATCATTGTTACCCCTCCAGATACCGCACCGCCAACTGCTCCGCTGCCGCTCGCGCCTGTGCCTGTAAATGCGGCGCAACCAGCATCATCACCTGATACACCACAATCCCCACATCCCCTTCGCGCCCCAGCACCCGCTGGTAATCCAGCGAGAACATCAGCGTCAGGGTGATCTGCTCCACCAACTGCCCCAACGCCTGGGTCTCACTCTCCACCAGCCCCTGGCCCTTGAGGCTCGCCA
>NZ_JAWRYI010000144.1:0-359 GCF_046534705.1 Pseudomonas sp. SIMBA_068 | reverse complement strand
AGACAGGAAGAAGATGGACATTAACAACAAAGCCCGCATTCATTGGGCATGCCGCCGTGGTATGCGCGAACTCGATATTTCAATCATGCCGTTTTTCGAACATGAGTACGACAGCTTAAGCGATGACGAACAACGCATCTTTATTCGTCTGCTGGAATGTGACGATCCGGACCTGTTTAACTGGCTGATGAATCACGGTGAGCCAAAGGATCCGGAGCTTAAGCGGATGGTGAACCTGATCCAGCAGCGTAACCATGCTCGCGGCCCGGTGGCAATGTAAGCTGCGGCCCTCTCGTCTGGCGTGCGGGTTAGTCTGCGCCTGGCTGATAGCAGCCGTGACTGGCGTGGTGCTGATGACG
>NZ_JAWRYI010001286.1:0-247 GCF_046534705.1 Pseudomonas sp. SIMBA_068 | reverse complement strand
AACCCCGACATTTGCCGGGGTTATGAGCATAACGTAATGCTTATTTTACTGGACGCATCGCCGGGAACAGAATAACGTCGCGGATGGTATGGCTGTTGGTGAACAGCATTACCATACGGTCGATACCAATTCCCAGACCTGCTGTCGGCGGTAAGCCGTGTTCCAGTGCGGTGACGTAATCTTCGTCGTAGAACATCGCTTCGTCGTCACCTGCGTCTTTCGCGGCAACCTGATCCAGGAAGCGCTG
>NZ_JAWRYI010001285.1:0-247 GCF_046534705.1 Pseudomonas sp. SIMBA_068 | reverse complement strand
ACCACCGGCGCGCAGTCAGTGAGCGGGATAAAGCCGACCCGCACCTGCGCTTTTTCTGGCGCATCTGATCCCGCTGCCCAGACCGCATTTCGTAATCCCGGAACGATCCAGGCCGCACCCAGCGCGGCGCCGGAGATCAGCGCCTGACGTCGTGTCAGTGAAAATGGCGTTTTGCTCATATTGTTGCCCCTGAACAGAAATAAAAAAAGGCGTCCTCCGACAAGCCGAAGCCTGCGGATGGACGCCT
>NZ_JAWRYI010001284.1:0-247 GCF_046534705.1 Pseudomonas sp. SIMBA_068 | reverse complement strand
GTGTGCCGCATCTCACCGGGCGGCGCTTTGAGCACGGTGTGACGGACTGTTACACACTGTTCCGGGATGCTTATCATCTGGCGGGGATTGAGATGCCGGACTTTCATCGTGAGGATGACTGGTGGCGTAACGGCCAGAATCTCTATCTGGATAATCTGGAGGCGACGGGGCTGTATCAGGTGCCGTTGTCAGCGGCACAGCCGGGCGATGTGCTGCTGTGCTGTTTTGGTTCATCAGTGCCGAATCA
>NZ_JAWRYI010001283.1:0-247 GCF_046534705.1 Pseudomonas sp. SIMBA_068 | reverse complement strand
GGCAACAATTTGAAATTCAGGCCAGCAAGGTTGAAGTTGCTGGTTGGGTTGAAGATCCAGACACTTACCCGATGGCGGCAAAACGCCACAGCATTGAGTATCTGCGTGAAGTCGCTCACCTGCGTCCGCGCACAAACCTGATTGGTGCCGTCGCGCGCGTTCGCCATACGCTGGCGCAGGCGCTGCATCGCTTCTTTAACGAGCAGGGATTCTTCTGGGTTTCAACGCCACTGATTACCGCATCTGA
>NZ_JAWRYI010001282.1:0-247 GCF_046534705.1 Pseudomonas sp. SIMBA_068 | reverse complement strand
CGCTGGCGTGACAGACGTGAGCTTGGGCAGCCGCGAAGCGCCTGCGGACCCACCAATCGAATCAGCGATGTGGCGGGCGTGCGTGTCGGACATTGCACGCTGAATGAAGGCGAAAAGCAGACTGGCGTAACCGCTATCGTACCGCCGGGCGACAATCTGTTTCTCACGCCGCTGCCGTGTGGCGTGGAGGTCCTGAACGGCTTTGCGAAACCCGTCGGACTGGTTCAGATAGAGGAGCTTGGCGTGC
>NZ_JAWRYI010001281.1:0-247 GCF_046534705.1 Pseudomonas sp. SIMBA_068 | reverse complement strand
ACGACGATGATGTTTTCCGCCTCGGCTCTCGCCAAAATCGAAGAAGGTAAACTGGTAATCTGGATTAACGGCGATAAAGGCTATAACGGTCTCGCTGAAGTCGGTAAGAAATTCGAGAAAGATACCGGAATTAAAGTCACCGTTGAGCATCCGGATAAACTGGAAGAGAAATTCCCACAGGTTGCGGCAACTGGCGATGGCCCTGACATTATCTTCTGGGCACACGACCGCTTTGGTGGCTACGCTC
>NZ_JAWRYI010001280.1:0-247 GCF_046534705.1 Pseudomonas sp. SIMBA_068 | reverse complement strand
CGCAAATGTACGGCCTGTCGGTGCGCTCCACCGGCCTGGGCTGGGCCTCGGGCATCGGTCGCAATGGTGCCATCGTCGGCCCGCTGCTGGGCGGCGCGCTGATGGGCATCAACCTGCCGCTGCAACTCAACTTCATCGCCTTCGCCATCCCTGGCGCAATCGCTGCGCTGGCCATGGCTGTGCACCTGGCCAGTGGCCGTCGGCAAGCTCAGGCCCTTGCGGCGCAGGCATAACCCGAAGAACAAGC
>NZ_JAWRYI010001279.1:0-247 GCF_046534705.1 Pseudomonas sp. SIMBA_068 | reverse complement strand
ATGATGGGTGCATATTAGGTGATGTCGATTTTCAGCTGTCCTTACCAGCACCAGGCGCAGCAAAGGTGCTGCATCCAACACAAAACCGCGCTGTCGCTCGCGTTCGGCCAATGCCTCAAGTGCATGATCTTCTGTCGCTTGATTACGCCAGTCATGTTCTTTGAACGGCAGCTCGACATGCTTGTGCACGATCTGCACCGCTTGGTCCAGATCCCCCTGCCAGACGAAACTGGTTCGCAGAATATCG
>NZ_JAWRYI010001278.1:0-247 GCF_046534705.1 Pseudomonas sp. SIMBA_068 | reverse complement strand
ATTCAGTGTTGTTTGCCTGAATATTGTATCCCCATTGACCGTAGCCAGTGAGTTGATCGTTAATTTGGGTTTCGCCTTTAAAACCCAGACGCGCATAGCTCTGGTCGCCATCTTTCGCTGAATTATCAGAAAAATAATGCAGGCCATCAACTTTGCCATACAGATCTAATTTGTTGCCGTCTTTATTATAAACTTCGGCTGCATGTGCAGCACCTGCGGCGAGCAGGGCAGGAATTAAAAGTGCCAG
>NZ_JAWRYI010000143.1:0-359 GCF_046534705.1 Pseudomonas sp. SIMBA_068 | reverse complement strand
CTACAGAATCAAGACTTCTCTAAATTAGGAATGTTCATAAGGGACGAGTGTAAGAGAGCACAAAAGTTGGGACATGAATGGAGAACTCCCGATTTACTACTAAAAGGATTCAGAAACCGGCATTTACACCCGTTGTTAGATTGGCGACTAGGTTTGGAGCTTATGTTTGTTATGAAGGATCCTACGTATATTCCAGGTGTAACTCCACACTTTGAACTGTGGGGTTTAGGTTTAAAAAGTTGGCAAGAAGAAGCTTCAGAGTTAGTAATAAATTATTGCTCAGCATTTGGTAATGGCAGCTTAAAACCTATCAATAATGGTTCTTTCATTCATGGTTGGATTAATGAGAGTGAGAAAGT
>NZ_JAWRYI010001277.1:0-247 GCF_046534705.1 Pseudomonas sp. SIMBA_068 | reverse complement strand
AACTGCCGCGGTGGACGATCGCCGGTGATCAACAACCGTGTTTTGCCCGATTCCAGAATTCGATTGTAGAGATCGAAAATCGCCATCTCCCACAACTCATCGCCTGCAATACACTCAATGTTGTCGATACAGACCAGCGACAAATGCTCCATACCGTCGAGCACTTCCGGAACAAACCAGGTGCGTTTATCCAGCGGGACATAGCCCACCGCATCGCCACGCTGCGACAATTCCGCGCAAGCCGCGT
>NZ_JAWRYI010001276.1:0-247 GCF_046534705.1 Pseudomonas sp. SIMBA_068 | reverse complement strand
CCCTTGGACGTGTGCTTCCTGCCGACACCGGTGGCCGAGTACGCTTTCAGCCGGCAACTGGAACACCCGACCCTGCGCACCCTGTTGATTGGTGGCGACCGTCTGCGCACGTACAGCCGAGCGCAAACCTTCGAGGTGATCAACAACTATGGCCCCACTGAAGCCACGGTGGTCGCCACCAGCGGGCGCGTCGAAGTGGGCCGGTCGCTGCATATCGGCGGGCCGATTGCCAATGCCCGCGTGTACC
>NZ_JAWRYI010001275.1:0-247 GCF_046534705.1 Pseudomonas sp. SIMBA_068 | reverse complement strand
ATCCAGGGCGCGCTTCACGCCCACCGTCTCGCCGCCTTCGGGATAAGCGAAGATCAGGTCGATATCGGATGACAGGTTCAGCTCCACCGCACCGAGCTTGCCCATGCCGAGGATGACCATGTGCTGCGGTTCGCCGCTACGGCGGCCGGTCGGCGTGCCGAATTGCACGCAGTGGCGCTGATACAGCCACTGGTAGGCTTGGTCGATACAGGCGTCAGCCATATCGGAGAGGTCGCGACAGGTTTGC
>NZ_JAWRYI010001274.1:0-247 GCF_046534705.1 Pseudomonas sp. SIMBA_068 | reverse complement strand
CAATTTAAAGTTTTGAACAGAAAACTTTAAATTGTAATCGCTCTCTCCTTTTGGTGATAAGCATTCTAGAAATTTTTAGCCCTATCTATTTTCTTTAATTTTCAATCACGAAAAACGATTTTTATGGAGGATGTCATATGAATCTAACAACAGAAAGGTGTCTCATTCGTAGATTTACTTATGATGATTGGCAGGATGTTTATGCATATACATCTGATGCAACTGTTATGAAGTATATTCCGGAAGG
>NZ_JAWRYI010001273.1:0-247 GCF_046534705.1 Pseudomonas sp. SIMBA_068 | reverse complement strand
CATCTGGATCCCGGATGGCATGAAAGATATCACCGTTGACCGTCTCGCTCCGCGTCAGCGTCTGCTGGCTGCTCTGGATGAGGTAATCAGCGAGAAGCTGGATCCGGCGCACCATATCGACGCTGTTGAGAGCAAATTGTTTGGCATTGGTGCAGAGAGCTACACGGTTGGCTCCAATGAGTTTTACATGGGGTATGCCACCAGCCGCCAGACTGCGCTGTGCCTGGACGCCGGGCACTTCCACCCG
>NZ_JAWRYI010001272.1:0-247 GCF_046534705.1 Pseudomonas sp. SIMBA_068 | reverse complement strand
CCCAGAATGCTCTGGATAGAGATGGCAGGCACGCCGGGAAAGACCAGCAGAATCGCATGGGCCAGCAAAAAACGTTTCAGCCGCGTGGCGTCATCGTCATCTTCACGGTTGAGCGCATCCAGATAGGTGACGTTGATTTCATAGGGGCTGGTGGTGCCGTCAGGGTTGTTTTTATAGGAGACCAGCGCGCCTTCCAGCGCCAGATCGCGCACCAGCGCCACAATCTCCACTTCAGACAAAATACCGC
>NZ_JAWRYI010000142.1:0-359 GCF_046534705.1 Pseudomonas sp. SIMBA_068 | reverse complement strand
CCAAATGTCCCTCATACCGTCGAGCCATGTATCAAACTCCGGCGTCCTGCCGATCAAGTTGGTCACAGTTTCACCTGTAGCCTACTGGCTACTCCATGCGGATGCTAGTCAATTTTCAAATCCAATGAAAGCCGGAAGAAACTATCCTAGTTCAGCCCCGCAGGTGTGAGCGGTCGATACTATTAACGCTTGTTTCCCTTGCGCTTAGCGCATTGTCAGGTTGGCGGCTTGAGGTGTCAGGGCTTGATATTTCTCAATATCGTGAATAAGTGACCAGGCCAGATCCAGCGCTGGGTGGGCTGAGCGCGGGTCTCTGCGAGGGCATCCAAAATCGTGCGATTAGCCGCGTCGGTGGCAGG
>NZ_JAWRYI010001271.1:0-247 GCF_046534705.1 Pseudomonas sp. SIMBA_068 | reverse complement strand
AACTCAGGTATCCGTCCGGCAGTAAATGCTGGTATCTCGGTATCGCGTGTTGGTGGTGCTGCACAAACTAAAATCGTTAAGAAACTAGGTGGCGGTATCCGTCTAGCCCTAGCTCAGTACCGTGAATTAGCTGCGTTCTCGCAGTTCGCGTCTGACCTTGACGATGCTACACGTGCTCAACTTGAGCATGGTGAGCGTGTAACAGAGCTAATGAAGCAGAAACAGTACGCGCCAATGTCTGTTGCTG
>NZ_JAWRYI010001270.1:0-247 GCF_046534705.1 Pseudomonas sp. SIMBA_068 | reverse complement strand
CAGTCATCAGGAGGGTTGCCGCGGCCCAGTATCTTCTCGAATACGGCGTATGGATCGGATTTGCTGCCTGCGGACCGTAGGGTATTTTCGTCGTTGACCCATGCATAGACGATGACCTTGGATGTTGAGTCGTAGCGAAAGAACAGCCGAAAGCGCCTGCCGATTTTTGCCCGCCGCCAATGTCGGTAGGCGGTGCCCAGCGTGTTGCCTTGGCGGAACTCATCACGGCCCGAGTCGGCAGGCACAG
>NZ_JAWRYI010001269.1:0-247 GCF_046534705.1 Pseudomonas sp. SIMBA_068 | reverse complement strand
ACAGCCAGGCCCGCAGCGACTATGCCCGGGCCAGTGCCGTGCTGGCCGGGCCGATGCAGGCGCAGTTTGTACCGCGCAAGGGTGAGCATTTCGATCAGAAGCTGTACGTGCAGTTGCGCAAGCAGGGGTGGCAGGTGACACCCGTGCTGGAAGGGCGTTTGCGCTTGTCGGGTGAGCCTGTGCGCAGTGTGCGGCTGATCGGCATCGATCCTTTGAGCCTACCGCCGACCAGCAGCATTGCCGGCGT
>NZ_JAWRYI010001268.1:0-247 GCF_046534705.1 Pseudomonas sp. SIMBA_068 | reverse complement strand
CGGCGGCATTCAGGTGCCGGACTATTTAGGCAGCAAAAGCACCTTCACCCTTGGTCAGTTTGGCGGACATGCCGGACGGGCACTGCGTAGCGGTGACGTGCTGCATCTCGCTCCGCGTTCTGCGAGCGCAACCGGAACGGAACTGCCCGTCGGACTGCAAACAGAGCTTGCCACGGTGCGCACGCTGCGCGTCATTTATGGTCCGCACGGTGCGCCTGAGTTTTTTGCGCCGGAGTATATCGAGACG
>NZ_JAWRYI010001267.1:0-247 GCF_046534705.1 Pseudomonas sp. SIMBA_068 | reverse complement strand
CGGCTTTGAGAAAATTTTTATCAAAATCAAGAACGGCGTTTGGTTGCGGAGTCCATCCATACTGCCAGCAACAGAATCGCACCTTTAACGATATACTGCCAGAAGGTCGGTACATCCATCATACTCATGCCGTTATCCAGTGAAGCCATGATAAATGCCCCCATTACTGCTCCGGCAACGCTTCCCACACCGCCAGCCAGGCTGGTGCCGCCAATCACGCATGCTGCAATTGCGTCCAGTTCGGCGA
>NZ_JAWRYI010001266.1:0-247 GCF_046534705.1 Pseudomonas sp. SIMBA_068 | reverse complement strand
CCATGTACGACGCCAAAACCAAACTGCTGGTGCCCAACCACAAGAAGCGCTACCTGATCAATTCGCAGATGTTGCCCAACCTCAAGCTCGACGCCGATGGCGGCCTGACCCTGGCGCTGCAACACCACGAGCCGCCGAAGGCCGAACAGAGCAATTGGCTGCCGGCGCCACCCGGTCCGTTTTATGCGGTGCTGCGCATTTACCTGCCCAAACCTGAGGTGGGTAACGGTCAATGGAAACTCCCACC
>NZ_JAWRYI010001265.1:0-247 GCF_046534705.1 Pseudomonas sp. SIMBA_068 | reverse complement strand
GATGTCGTCCATGTCCATGCACACCGCCGGCTGGCGCGACCCCTGGGGGTAGCGCGGTTTGCTGGCGATGCATTCACGACCAGGGCGGTCGTCACCATTGGCGATCTTGACGCCGGTCTGGCGGACGTAGCTGTCCCATTCGCCGGCTGTGACCTGGAAGCGGCTCATGGCGAACGGCTTGGCAAAGGTCACTGCATGCATAGGGCCTTCATCGGGCTCGCGGCCGACTTCGTCTTCCGGTGTGCCC
>NZ_JAWRYI010001264.1:0-247 GCF_046534705.1 Pseudomonas sp. SIMBA_068 | reverse complement strand
CTTAAGCGACCGCCGCCAGGGATTTTCCACGCAAGGCTTGAGAGCGTGTCATAAATGGGATGGTTTATCGGAATCGACTCTTCCGAAACGAGATAGCTGACACCGCGCAAAAAGAACATCCCCGCCAGGGTAATGATAAATGCCGGGATCTTCAGGGCGTCGATCAAAAGCCCCATAAATGCGCCGAAGGCACAGCCCATCACCAGCACTAGCGGAAACGCCAGTAGCGGCGAGAGGCCGAAATCGC
>NZ_JAWRYI010001263.1:0-247 GCF_046534705.1 Pseudomonas sp. SIMBA_068 | reverse complement strand
ATTGCCATGCCCCACTCAACCCTTGCCACGGCGCCGGTCGCCGAGGTCGATGACTGCTATCGCAAGATCACCTGGCGGCTGATGCCGCTGTTGTTCGTCTGCTACATCTTTGCTCACCTGGACCGCATCAACATCGGTTTCGCCAAGCTGCAGATGACCCAGGACCTGGGCTTCAGCGACAGCGTCTATGGCCTGGGTGCCGGGCTGTTCTTCGTCGCCTACGCGCTGTTCGGAGTGCCCAGCAACC
>NZ_JAWRYI010000141.1:0-359 GCF_046534705.1 Pseudomonas sp. SIMBA_068 | reverse complement strand
ACCAGATCCAGCACCTCTTCGCTGACCAGATGGTCGTAGAGCACCACATCGGCTAACTGCATCACCTGCAGGCCACGCAGCGTCAGCAGACCGCTGTCGCCCGGCCCGGCGCCCACCAGAAAGATCTCGCCCTGACGGGTCGGCTCTTCCAGCAGCTCACGGTCCAGCGTGCGTTTCGCCTCTTCGACGTTACCGGCAGACATCTCACTGGCGAACCGGCCATCGAAAGCGCGTTCCCAGAAGCGCCGACGGTCAGACATGCGGCTGAAGCGCTGTTTGACTTTATCGCGCCAGAGTCCGGCCACTTCAGCCATCTGACCCAGACTGGCAGGCAGTAGCGTTTCGATTTTTTCGCGCAG
>NZ_JAWRYI010001262.1:0-247 GCF_046534705.1 Pseudomonas sp. SIMBA_068 | reverse complement strand
ATCGCGAATACGACTCGTGTTGGCGCCACGTAATAGCTCTACAATGTATCCTAAACCAAATCGCTGTTCAGCTCTGTATACACACGAAAGCGCTTGTTGGGCAACAAGCGTACCGTCAAAGCTTTTTGGTGGGTTTAAGCAAATATCACAGTTACCACATTGCTCGCGTTGGTATTCACTAAAGTAGTTAAGTAGTATCTGACGACGGCACGTTTGTGCCTCAGCAAAGCTTGCCATGGCATTAAAG
>NZ_JAWRYI010001261.1:0-247 GCF_046534705.1 Pseudomonas sp. SIMBA_068 | reverse complement strand
AGCGCCTGTTGCTTTTCGATCATTGGCCAAACGCCTTGCTTCGCAGCTTCTGATAGCGCGGATAACGCGCGTCGGTATCGGGCATCATGCCCACCAATTTAAGGCACGCCCGGCATTCTTCCAGGAGTGCCGCGTCCGGATTGGCGTCGGCGCCGTGCAGCAGCGACTGGGCCATGTTCAGGGCAATACTAATGTTCTTCGGTTGCATGGCCAGGGCCTTGCGGAACAACTCCCGCGCTTCCGCGAG
>NZ_JAWRYI010001260.1:0-247 GCF_046534705.1 Pseudomonas sp. SIMBA_068 | reverse complement strand
CCTCTATAGCAGCTTGAGTGTCTTGTAAAAATACAAGTACCTTTGCCTCACCTTTCTCACCACGTCTAAAATCAATAGATTGGATGCGGTTAATGTAGTTTCCACTCACATCACCTGTCAGAACGGCTTCATCTTCAGTTACTGAACCGGTTAATGGGTTATCCGATACACGTATTGAAACTAAGTTGTTATTAACTTCTGTTTCATACATTTTTAATCTGTCTAGATTAACTGTTACCTTTAAACC
>NZ_JAWRYI010001259.1:0-247 GCF_046534705.1 Pseudomonas sp. SIMBA_068 | reverse complement strand
ATTCCAGGACTCATGGCACCTGTTGCACATAACGGCTACTGGCTGGTTGATGGAGCAGTCGTTAACCCAATTCCTATTTCCCTCACGCGTGCATTGGGGGCTGATATTGTGATAGCGGTTGACCTGCAGCACGATGCTCATTTGATGCAACAAGATTTGCTCTCCTTTAATGTCAGTGAAGAAAATAGCGAGAATGGTGATTCTCTGCCGTGGCATGCGCGTCTGAAAGAAAGGTTAGGCAGCATAA
>NZ_JAWRYI010001258.1:0-247 GCF_046534705.1 Pseudomonas sp. SIMBA_068 | reverse complement strand
CTTTTCGATGAAGGGGTGCTTCAGGGGGATCATCTTTTCAAAACTGGTGGAGGGGCGAATCAGGGTCGCCTGCCAGAACAGGAAAATGCTCACCAGCAGGCAGATGACAATCACCGCCGGACGGTTGTTGAAGATCAGGCGCTCAAGGAGGGTCGCTTTATCGTTGTGATGACTGCTCATGCTTTCCCCGCCCTTATTATTGTTTTACGAGTTCTGCGCCAGTCGGCGTGGCGACACGCACGCCACC
>NZ_JAWRYI010001257.1:0-247 GCF_046534705.1 Pseudomonas sp. SIMBA_068 | reverse complement strand
GATGCGACCGGTCCTAAGCACCTGAACATCAAAGTGACCCGCTCTAAACTGGAGTCACTGGTTGAAGATCAGGTTGCTCGCTCAATCGCGCCACTGAAAGTTGCGCTGCAGGACGCCGGACTGTCTGTTTCAGACATCAACGACGTTATCCTGGTGGGTGGTCAGACTCGTATGCCACTGGTTCAGGCCAAAGTGACTGAGTTCTTCGGTAAAGAGCCACGTAAAGACGTGAACCCGGATGAAGCGG
>NZ_JAWRYI010001256.1:0-247 GCF_046534705.1 Pseudomonas sp. SIMBA_068 | reverse complement strand
GGTCAAGGCGTCTGATTTGACCGCAGGCATCAAGACACGCCTTGATAAGGCATTCTTGCAGAGGCTCGTGGTTCCCAGTTCGTTCACAATCACGTCGAAATTGAGCTTCGATGGCGGGGAGAGGTGGCGGATGACCAGGTCGATCAATCTAAGCCTGTTCAGTTGAGCGAGTGGCCTAATGGCGCGTCACGGTTTGGCTCGTGGGGGCGCTCAAACCACCGTAATCGTTGATGATGGTGAACGTGAG
>NZ_JAWRYI010001255.1:0-247 GCF_046534705.1 Pseudomonas sp. SIMBA_068 | reverse complement strand
CAGTACCTGCGCCTGGGCCAAAACCTCAGCGCGCATGACCCCGGCAACCCCGCAACGATTCAGATCAGCGGTCAGCAACCCGCCGTCGCATACCAGGAACAGGTTGCTGAACACGCCTTCGATCACGCGACCGGACATATCCAGCATCAAACCTTCGGCATGCTCGGCGTCCTGCCACTCGGCGCGAGCGATCACCTGCTCCAGGCGGTTGAGGTGCTTGAGCCCTGCCAATAATGGCTGTTCGGCC
>NZ_JAWRYI010001254.1:0-247 GCF_046534705.1 Pseudomonas sp. SIMBA_068 | reverse complement strand
CCTGATCATCGATGGCAACCTGAGCATGGGTGGCCTGGTGGCCTGCTACATGCTCAGCGGCCGCGCGCTCGGCCCACTGGGCCAGCTGAACGGGCTGCTCGCCCGCTACCAGCAGGCCAAGGTGACCATGGTTTCCACCGACCATATGATGGAGCTGCCGCAAGAGCGCAACTTCGAAGAGCGCCCGCTGAGCCGCAAGGTGCTGCAGGGTAGCGTCGAGTTCCGCGGGGTCGATTTTACCTATCCC
>NZ_JAWRYI010001253.1:0-248 GCF_046534705.1 Pseudomonas sp. SIMBA_068 | reverse complement strand
AGAGGCCGAATTCATACGCGAAGCCGAAGAACCCGGGCACGCACAGCCAGTCGAGACGCGGATCCGTACCGAGACGCCGGCGCAGCGCGACGTACGCGGCGACGAAACCGTAGAACGACAGCGTCAGCATGACCTTGAATGCGGCGGTGACAGGCATCACGAACGACAGTGCGGCCGCCGCGCCATAGCCGAGCAGGTAGGGCGTAAACAGATTGATCCGCAGCAATGGCGCCCATGGCGACTGGCCG
>NZ_JAWRYI010001252.1:0-248 GCF_046534705.1 Pseudomonas sp. SIMBA_068 | reverse complement strand
TGTCGGTTGCCGAGACCAGGCGCCCGCCACGCACTGCGTCATAGCGCTCGGACAGGCGCTTGCCGCCGTCCTGCCAGTCCCACTGCCGCAAGCCCGCGTCATACGCGAGCGTCGCCCGCGCCCCCGTGCCGTTCGCCGCGACGTAAAGCCGCCGTTGCGCATCGTAGCCGTAGGTGATCGTCGAACCGTCCCAATCGGTGCGCGTCACCGTGCTGCCGGCCTGGTTCAGCGTGCCGGTCAACTCGCCG
>NZ_JAWRYI010001251.1:0-248 GCF_046534705.1 Pseudomonas sp. SIMBA_068 | reverse complement strand
GCGGATCTTCCGCGTGCTCAAGCTCGGCCAGTACCTCAAGCAGGCCAACTACTTGATGGCGGCGCTGCGCGGCAGCAAGCAGAAGATCATCGTGTTCCTGGTCACCGTGTCGACCCTGGTGACCGTGTTCGGCACCTTGATGTACGTGATCGAAGGGCCGGAGCATGGCTTTACCAGCATTCCCAAGGGCATCTACTGGGCGATCGTCACCCTGACCACGGTGGGCTTCGGCGACATCGTGCAGAAGA
>NZ_JAWRYI010001250.1:0-248 GCF_046534705.1 Pseudomonas sp. SIMBA_068 | reverse complement strand
CCTGCTGGAAGACAAGGACCACTTCATGCCCGGCCCAACCAATACCTCTCCGTTGCTTGCTCTCTATTTCGAGGCGAACTGGGGCTGCCTGATCGATTCTCTTCGAAAAATCGGGAGGCGCTCATGACCCTTAGTCAACGTATCGCCATTGCGACAGCCGAAGCCGGGCTCCCTTCCGACCAGTGCATGGCCTGCGAACGCCAAGGCCTGCCGATCCTGCCCCTGCGTCGCGCCCTGGTGCCGGACAC
>NZ_JAWRYI010001249.1:0-248 GCF_046534705.1 Pseudomonas sp. SIMBA_068 | reverse complement strand
CGGGCATGAACGGCGAAAAGTTCCTGGCTTTTCGAAATAAAAGAGATGTTATATTGTATCAATCAATAACAACTCACCCGCATTTTGGGCACCCCCGTGTCCCGCCTGCTCACTGACTCAAAGCGCCTAGCGCTCTGTTCGCCAAGGAATGACCGATGTCCCGCTCAACTCCCCGCCCTTCTCGCTCCCTGCTCTGGCGCCTGTCGCCACTGTCCGCCGCGCTGCTGATCGCCTCCCAGGCCCATGCC
>NZ_JAWRYI010001248.1:0-248 GCF_046534705.1 Pseudomonas sp. SIMBA_068 | reverse complement strand
GGCGGAAGAAGGCATGACGATGGTGATTGTGACGCACGAAGTAGGCTTCGCACAGAAGGTGGCCTCACGGCTGATCTTTATCGATAAAGGCCGGATTGCGGAAGATGGCGATCCCGACAGCCTGATCAGCAACCCACCGAGCGAGCGTCTGCGCGAATTCCTGCAGCACGTCTCCTGATCAAAATGGGCCGCTAAGTGGCCCTTTAAGGTTGTTGACAACGTTCGCCCGGTCCGCTGTAAGACCGTAC
>NZ_JAWRYI010001247.1:0-248 GCF_046534705.1 Pseudomonas sp. SIMBA_068 | reverse complement strand
CCTGCTCAGCGATGGTCGCACCTTCCTGCTGGGTGGACGGCTGACTGAAACCGATATTCGCCTGTTCGTCACCCTGATTCGCTTTGACGTCGCCTATCATGGCCTGTTCAAATGCAACCTGCGCCGGATACGCGACTATACGCTGCTGAATCGCTATCTTAAGAGCATGCTGTCAGTCTCCGGCGTGCGTGAGACGGTCAGCATCGATCATATCAAACAGGGTTACTACTCGATCAAGGCACTGAACC
>NZ_JAWRYI010001246.1:0-248 GCF_046534705.1 Pseudomonas sp. SIMBA_068 | reverse complement strand
GCTGGCATTGATTCGTCAGTATCAGGCGGAAGGCCGTTTGGTGGCGATGACCGGCGACGGCACCAACGATGCTCCGGCGCTGGCGCAGGCAGATGTCGCGGTGGCGATGAACTCCGGCACCCAGGCGGCGAAAGAGGCGGGCAATATGGTCGATCTCGACTCTAACCCGACCAAGTTGATCGAGGTGGTGCATATTGGCAAACAGATGCTGATGACCCGTGGCTCGCTGACCACCTTCAGCATTGCCA
>NZ_JAWRYI010001245.1:0-248 GCF_046534705.1 Pseudomonas sp. SIMBA_068 | reverse complement strand
AAGAAACATAAAGAGCATTATCAGTTTTAGTTCCCTAGGACACTTGTAAAACAGTAATAAAATATAAATCAAAACTCCCCCTCCAAGTAAAACGCCTAGCTCACTTAAGATTTCGAGAATAAGATTATGAGGGTAGATAAAATTGGATTGATTATAATACTGCCAATTTCCTAACCCAACCCCTCCCCATAAATTTTGGGAAATTATTCGTAAAGTATCTAAGTACAACTCTAGCCTTGAACCAATAG
>NZ_JAWRYI010001244.1:0-248 GCF_046534705.1 Pseudomonas sp. SIMBA_068 | reverse complement strand
CGAGCATCCGGCCCATGCATTCGATTACCTGCTGGATTACTACGACGCTGGCTACTACGCCTACCTGTGGTCTGATGTGCTCGCATTCGATCTGTTCTCGCGTTTTCAAGCCAGCGGCCTGCTAGACCGGGCAACGGGGCGTGATTTGCAAATGGCGTTGCTTGAGCCTGGCGCTTCCCGGCCATTGCTTGAAGGTATGCACGCATTTTTGGGCCGCGCGGTGAGTCACGAACCTTTCCTGCGCTGGC
>NZ_JAWRYI010001243.1:0-248 GCF_046534705.1 Pseudomonas sp. SIMBA_068 | reverse complement strand
CCAGCGGTTCGGACTACGAACCTGGCATGTAATGCCTGGAGGCGCCTGTGAAAAACACCCTATCAATCGCCTTGGCGTTGAGCGCATTGGCCCTGGTGAGTGCTGCCCAGGCTCAGAACGCCCCTGAGCCGGCTGAAGAGCAGTGGCAGGAGTTGCCGCGCAACACCACCATCTACGTTCCAGTACCGGCGCCGATCGCACCCTTATCCGCTCTCAGGTCGTGTTCCGGTCGCTATGAACGTGCGCGC
>NZ_JAWRYI010001242.1:0-248 GCF_046534705.1 Pseudomonas sp. SIMBA_068 | reverse complement strand
GGATGGCGAGCTCAGTCCGCAGGGATGCGGGATCCCTTTGCGATCAGGCAGGTCTTTCCTGCACGACGCACCGGCTCACCGTCTCCCCACCCCGCACCTGCAAATCCGCCCGATAAAACCGCACCACTTCACCCACCATCAGCAACGACGGAGACACCGGCTTATCCCGCGCCACCGTCTCCGCTAATCCCCCCAGCGTGGTAATCAATACCCGCTGATCGGGCCGGGTCCCATTCTCAATAATCGCC
>NZ_JAWRYI010001241.1:0-248 GCF_046534705.1 Pseudomonas sp. SIMBA_068 | reverse complement strand
ATACTGCGCCGACGGAGAGTGGATACCGATATGCATCATTGTACCGAGTACGCCCATACCAGCAGCCATCACCAGGAAGCCCAGCGTTAGCGTTGGTTTACGTCCCCAGCGGTCAACAAGGCCGATTGCGATAAAGGTGGCAAGTACGTTGGTCAGGCCGACAATCACTGTCCCCCACATTTGCTCGGTGGTGTTGGTATAACCCGCCAGTTCGAAGATTTTCGGCGCGTAATACATGATGACGTTCA
>NZ_JAWRYI010001240.1:0-248 GCF_046534705.1 Pseudomonas sp. SIMBA_068 | reverse complement strand
GACGAAGCCCAGGCCAGCAGCCTGATCAAGACCTTACTGATCGCCGCCGCCGCCGCGCTGCTGGGCCTGCTGCTGATCTGGCTGACCGCCACTGGCGTCACCCGCCCGATCAACAACGTGGCAGCCATGCTCAAGGATATCGCCAGCGGCGAGGGTGACCTGACCCAGCGCCTGGCGTACGCCAAGAAAGATGAACTGGGCGAACTGGCGAACTGGTTCAACCGCTTCCTCGACAAGCTGCAACCGAC
>NZ_JAWRYI010001239.1:0-248 GCF_046534705.1 Pseudomonas sp. SIMBA_068 | reverse complement strand
CAGTGGGCAAGTGCGCCGCCCAGTCCACGGCGCTCGGGCTGAGCAGTTCAAAGCCATAGTCACTGACGGCGATGGACACAGACAGTGGCTGTACCCGGCTGACTCGCCAGGCAATCAGGTTGGCCAGCCCCAGGTTGGCCATGCGCCCGGCGAACGGATAGAGAAACAGGTGCCAGCCCTGGCGTGATTTCAGGGTTTCTGCCAGCAGCGTGCCGGTGGTTGGCAGGGCCGACCAGCGCGCCTGCAGC
>NZ_JAWRYI010001238.1:0-248 GCF_046534705.1 Pseudomonas sp. SIMBA_068 | reverse complement strand
GGCGCATTGTATTGGTAATGCGGTTGAACAAATTCAACTTGGCAAGCAAGACGTTGTGTTTGCTGGTGGCGGTGAAGAACTTCACTGGACGCTTGCTATGGAATTTGACGCAATGGGTGCACTCTCTACTAAATACAACGAAACACCAGAAAAAGCATCGCGCACATATGATGCTAACCGTGATGGTTTTGTTATTTCTGGCGGTGGTGGCATTGTAGTCGTAGAAGAGCTAGAGCATGCATTAGCAC
>NZ_JAWRYI010001237.1:0-248 GCF_046534705.1 Pseudomonas sp. SIMBA_068 | reverse complement strand
CGGGTGCGCCGCCGAACCCCGGGCGGCAGTTGATAGAACCAGTGGGGGATCTGGGTAATGCGGTTTTCACGCATATCCATGAGAACCAGGTTTGAACGGCTGGCCATACCATGGGGAAAATGCGTCAGGCCAGTGTTGCGCAAGTTCAACCAGCGCAGCCTAGTCAACCCACTCAGGGTAAAAGTGCGCCCCAATGGGTTGTGGGACAGGTCGATGTACTCCAAGTTTGTGGCGCTTGCCAAGGTAGC
>NZ_JAWRYI010001236.1:0-248 GCF_046534705.1 Pseudomonas sp. SIMBA_068 | reverse complement strand
GGCGCGAGCGGCAAAGTTAGGAGTTAGCAGGCCCGTGAGATAGAGCTGTCCTGTGCCGTCGGTGATTTCCAGACCGTTCATCCAGGTGATGCCTTCGGCAAGGTCATACTGGATGTAACCGTTCATCATTGCCGGATAGGTGTATTTGTCGTCATAGCGATCGTATTTGCCAAAATGTAGCCAGGCTTTGCTTTCATCATGATGTCCGGCAGGAGTCGCGGTGACGCTATAACGAAAGTTGCCGCTTA
>NZ_JAWRYI010001235.1:0-248 GCF_046534705.1 Pseudomonas sp. SIMBA_068 | reverse complement strand
GGCTGATTACCAAATCCATCTATCAGCCTTCCGCCAACTAATGCGGTTGGTTCAGATTGCTCAGCAGCAGTCGCTATTGGTACGATTAAAACGCTTAAAAAAGATAAGCAGGTGAAAATTGAGAGTGCAGATCTATATAAACCTGTTGCTGTAATATTCAACATCGGTACATTCCTTTTGTTTAATTATTATCTAATAGTTATATTTGCCCAATTAAGATAACGTCAAAACAGACAAGTTAGCAAAAC
>NZ_JAWRYI010001234.1:0-248 GCF_046534705.1 Pseudomonas sp. SIMBA_068 | reverse complement strand
ACCTACCTACCGACGTTCATTGTCAGCGACGCCTTGAAGGATGGGCGTCTGGTCAAGGTACTGGAGGACTTCGCTCCTGAGGCCTTGACCCTGTCGGCGGTGTACCCGCAGCACCGCCAGAGTTCACGCCCGGTGCAAGCGCTGGTGGAGTTCCTGCGCGAACGCCTGGCTAGCGGCTGCTGAACAGTTGGCGGATCAGGTTGGGCGTGCTGCCCGTCCACCGCTTGAATGAGCGCCGAAAATTCGCC
>NZ_JAWRYI010001233.1:0-248 GCF_046534705.1 Pseudomonas sp. SIMBA_068 | reverse complement strand
ATATTCATGCTACGTTCTAACATTGGGGGCTCCTGGGCAACGTGTATGGTATTTTTTAGAGGCTATATTGTACGCTTAAAACCGCACTTTGCCTACGTTCTTAAGTTGAGGATATTTAATCAGGGATTGAAACTATTTCACACCCTTTTTAAGATGATATTTTTAAATAACTTACATAATTATTTTAAATGTTTTTTATTTATTACATTTAATTAGTTAATTAAAAAAGCTATTTCACGGTTTAAAAT
>NZ_JAWRYI010000140.1:0-361 GCF_046534705.1 Pseudomonas sp. SIMBA_068 | reverse complement strand
TGGTCGTTACCGGGAACTGATCCAGATGGTTGATGGAGAGCGGCGCAAAACGCTGCTCAATTTTGGCAATTGAGCTTAGCGGCACCACGCCACCGTCGCTGCTGGTCAGGCGAATGGTATCCAGCGCCGCGAGGCCTGGGGTATTTTCGGTGTTGTGTTCCAGCACCACGCGATACTGGTTAGCCTGAGTATAAATAGTGGAAATCAGCCGCTGACCAAACGCGTTGTACAGGGCGTTATCGACATCCGCCATGCTGATGCCGAGGCGGCTGGCGCTGTCGCGGTCCACTTTGACATAGGCTTCCAGTCCCTGATCCTGCCAGTCACTGCTGACATCGCGCAGCTGTGGCAGGGTACTGAG
>NZ_JAWRYI010001232.1:0-248 GCF_046534705.1 Pseudomonas sp. SIMBA_068 | reverse complement strand
CACCAAGATAATTGTGTAACTAGCAAAAATATCAATATGATTTGACGATCTTTCACTGCACCGGCAGAAAATTCATCAACAGCAGGCTTTGCGCGTAATTCAGGCCAATCCGCCGATAACGCTCATCCAGCAACTCCGCCAGCAGATCCAGCCGCGCAACGATTTTGCCAAACTCCACGGCAAAACTCAGGTTACTGCCCTCTTCGGAGATCTCGTTGGAGAACAGCAGCAGCACCCCATTCGCGTCC
>NZ_JAWRYI010001231.1:0-248 GCF_046534705.1 Pseudomonas sp. SIMBA_068 | reverse complement strand
CTTCTCTTCGATTTCTCCCATCCTTTTGCTCATCCAATGATACACAGGAACCGGAAAGCCCATTTTTCTTCTATATAATATACGCTTATCCACCGTTTGCTCCATTGTCTTTTTTAACATATATTTCGGAATATCTTGTACCTCGCTTGTTTTAAGACTCGATTGAAAAAATGCTTGCAGCCTGCTAGGTAATCCCTTGTAAGGAAGTTTATATTTAAAAGGCATGTCATTGACAAATTGGATGATTC
>NZ_JAWRYI010001230.1:0-248 GCF_046534705.1 Pseudomonas sp. SIMBA_068 | reverse complement strand
ACAGATGAGATCATCAAAAATGGCTGGTTACACACCGGCGACATCGCGGTGATGGATGAAGAAGGGTTCCTGCGCATTGTCGATCGTAAAAAAGACATGATTCTGGTTTCCGGTTTTAACGTCTATCCCAACGAGATTGAAGATGTCGTCATGCAGCATCCTGGCGTACAGGAAGTCGCGGCTGTTGGCGTACCTTCCGGCTCCAGTGGTGAAGCGGTGAAAATCTTCGTAGTGAAAAAAGATCCATC
>NZ_JAWRYI010001229.1:0-248 GCF_046534705.1 Pseudomonas sp. SIMBA_068 | reverse complement strand
ATTGTGCGTTTGTTAATACAAACCTAAATTTGAATTCGTAATATGCCAAAATACACACAAACACAGCTTCTAATATAATAAACACAACGCCAATTAAACTTGCTGTTTGTACATAATATAAAGCAATAAAAATGCATATCAATACCCATACCGCGTTAGCTATTGCCAATACAGTGATTGTGTAAACAGGCTTAGTAATTAATAAAGCAAGGGTTAAAGCGTAAATCCCATAGATAACATTGGCACTG
>NZ_JAWRYI010001228.1:0-248 GCF_046534705.1 Pseudomonas sp. SIMBA_068 | reverse complement strand
CAGCGGTAGTTCAGTCGGTTAGAATACCGGCCTGTCACGCCGGGGGTCGCGGGTTCGAGTCCCGTCCGCTGCGCCATTTTTCAGTAACAGATGGGTGCCATGCACCGGTCTGAAGCCACAAGGCAAAATGCCTTTGGCTGATCCCAGTTTCAATCAGGCGCAAGCCTGAACGATACGCAGCGGTAGTTCAGTCGGTTAGAATACCGGCCTGTCACGCCGGGGGTCGCGGGTTCGAGTCCCGTCCGCTG
>NZ_JAWRYI010000139.1:0-361 GCF_046534705.1 Pseudomonas sp. SIMBA_068 | reverse complement strand
ACGGTCAGCGAGGCGCTCGCCAGTGCGTGGAAATGCACATTAAAGCCGACCATTGCGCCACTGGCGCCTTCATCTACTTCAATCGTCTCCACATCCAGCGCATGCACGGTGAAAATGTAGCGATGGGTTTCGCCCTGTGGCGGCGCCGCGCCACCGTAGCCCGCCTGACCGAAATCGGTACGGGTCTGGATTGCGCCTGCTGGCAGTGATGCTTTGCCGGAACCGGCACCCTGCGGCAGTGACGTCGTGCTGGCCGGAATATTCGCCACCACCCAGTGCCACCAGCCGGAACCGGTCGGGGCATCAGGATCGTAGCAGGTCACCACAAAACTTTTGGTACCCTCTGGTGCCGCTTCCCAGG
>NZ_JAWRYI010001227.1:0-249 GCF_046534705.1 Pseudomonas sp. SIMBA_068 | reverse complement strand
GTGGTGATGCATCAACCGATGCATCTAAAGCCGCTCTTAAAAAAGCAGCTGCGCAATTTGAAGCTATTTTTACCCAAATGCTACTTAAAAGTATGCGTAAAGCTAACGAAGCTTTTGAAGATAAAGAAAGCCCACTTAACTCAAGTAGCGTTAAGTTTTTTGAAGACATGCATGATCAACAATTATCTACTGAGCTTTCATCAAATGGGTCTTTAGGCCTTGCTGATTTAATTGTTCAGCAGTTATCGC
>NZ_JAWRYI010001226.1:0-249 GCF_046534705.1 Pseudomonas sp. SIMBA_068 | reverse complement strand
CCAATTATTGTTATGAGTGTTATTCCATTTGGCATGATTGGCGCAGTAGTCGGGCACTGGATAATGGGGATGGATTTAACCATTATGAGCCTACTAGGTATGCTTGCGTTAATAGGTGTTGTAGTGAACGATTCGCTTGTATTGGTTGATTTTATTAATAAAAAACGCAGCGAAGGTGGCGATTTAATAGAGGCCGTTAAACTTGCTGGCGCATCGCGCTTTCGCCCAGTTATGCTCACCAGTTTAACC
>NZ_JAWRYI010001225.1:0-249 GCF_046534705.1 Pseudomonas sp. SIMBA_068 | reverse complement strand
GGTGCTGCTTGCCCTGGGTCACCAACTCGCCCAGCGAAGCACTCCCGGCCGGCATGCCGAAGCCCAGAAAGTCCAGCGCGGTCAAGGTGGTGATCGCCCCGGTCAACATGAACGGTACATACGTCAGCGTGGCATTCATGGCATTGGGCAGGATGTGCCGCAGCATCACCTGGCTGTCGGGCAGCCCCAACGCGCGCGCGGCTTTGACGTACTCAAGGTTGCGCCCCCGAAGGAACTCGGCACGCACCA
>NZ_JAWRYI010001224.1:0-249 GCF_046534705.1 Pseudomonas sp. SIMBA_068 | reverse complement strand
AACGTCCACCCATTGCAAGTTGCCTGTAACGCAGTTCAACCTGTTTTGAGTTATAGCTCGTTTTAGTAATTGTATTGCCTAGGTCAGGGTTATTAGGATACCAATCACTATTATCGCTGTTGTAATCAACGCTACGTAGTTTTACTTGCCAGTCATCACCGTTTGAAAGTTGCCCTAATAAGGTTAATACAACCGATTGTGCGTCATTATCAAACGTTGAGCCTATGGTGCGGCCATGGTAGCGGTAAC
>NZ_JAWRYI010001223.1:0-249 GCF_046534705.1 Pseudomonas sp. SIMBA_068 | reverse complement strand
CTGCGGTGCTGCAACCGCACCAGCCGTTGCAGGTACCGCTGTTGTTGGCCGCACTGCAGGCGTTGATCGTGCATCACGATGCCTTGCGCAGCACCTTTGTCGAGGGCGCACAGGGCTGGAGCGCGGCCTACCGTGGTCCGGATCAGCACCAGGCTGAACAAGTGCTATGGCAAACCACATTGAACAGCGTCGAAGAACTTGAGGCTTTGGGCGAAGAGGCCCAACGCAGTCTCGACTTAGGCGCAGGCC
>NZ_JAWRYI010001222.1:0-249 GCF_046534705.1 Pseudomonas sp. SIMBA_068 | reverse complement strand
CCCTGCAAACGCATCTAAAATCATTGGCTTACCATCAAATTGAAGTAATGGTAAATCTTCTATCCCCCAAATAGCAGGGATCCCCATTGCGCGAGTCAAAATAGAAGCATGACTATTGGCAGAGCCGTTAACACTAACAACCCCTGCTAAATACCCTTTTGGTACTTCAGCAAGCATGGCGGGAGTTAATGTATTAGCAATCAAAATAGTATTTGGGGGGTAATCTTTTATTGCGTGTTCGGTATTAAC
>NZ_JAWRYI010001221.1:0-249 GCF_046534705.1 Pseudomonas sp. SIMBA_068 | reverse complement strand
CTACAGGCGTTGGATGGTGACGGCACCTGCGGGCCCGGCCGGCCCCGGCTGGCCTTCCAGCCCTGGCCGGCCCTTGTCGCCACCCTCGGCGCGGTACACCAGGCAGCCTTTGGCTTGCCCACCTTTGCCGGGTTTGCCTGCCGTACCGGCCGCGCCACCCGCCCCGCCATCCACCCAGACCTTGATCTGTTGCGCCGGGTAGCTTTGCGGCAGCTCCACTCGCACCTGCGCACCCGCCGCACCCGGCAG
>NZ_JAWRYI010000017.1:0-79746 GCF_046534705.1 Pseudomonas sp. SIMBA_068 | reverse complement strand
GGGAGGACCGCGCTGCAGGCCCCATCCTGGGGCCCAGCGCTTGACGGGCATCCATGCCCGTCACCTCCCTCCGCAAGCCCTGCGCTCGGCCTCCTGAAGTCGCAATCTGCGTCGCCTGAACTTCCGCGCGCTTAGCAGCCAAAGCAAGATCAAGATCAAGATCAAGATCAAGATCAAGATCAAGATCCAGAGCTGCCCGATTACTGTTGCGAAGCGATGGCCTTCTCGATGGCTGCGCGGAATTCCGGATCATCCGGTTTGGTGAGGCTGGAGAAGTCACCGATCACCTTGCCCTTGCGATCGACAACATACTTGTAGAAATTCCACTTCGGCGCACTGCTCTGGCTGGCCAACTCAGCAAACAGCGGTATCGCATCCTTGCCCCGCACGGCCTGCGTCTTGGTCATGGTGAAGGTGACGCCATAGTTGGCATAGCAAACGTTGGCAGTCTTCTCGCTGTCGGCATCTTCCTGCTTGAAGTCATTGGACGGCACACCAAGCATTTCCAGGCCTTGGTCGTGATACTCCTTGTACGTCGCCTCAAGCCCCTCGAACTGCGGTGCAAAACCACAATAACTGGCCGTGTTGACCACCACCAAAGCCTTGCCGGAAAAGCGCTGGCACAGGTCGACCTGCCCCTTGCCACGCAACTCCGGCAGGCTGCCCTGCAATAACGCCGGGCAATCGGCAGCCCAGCTCGAAGCGCTGGCAAGCACGGCCAACAACGGCACTGTCAACCAATGAGCACGCATGATTCGTTTCTCCTGCTAGACAACCCTTGAGCTTGCAGGGTAGCGCCTAACAAACACTCATGCCCAGTTGCATCAATGCCATCCCACCCTTGTGCCATCCCCACCACGCCAGCGCCAGCAGCACCAGCGCGCCAAAGGCCAGCAACCCGCGGGCCAGGTAGCGGTTCATGCGGCCTGCGCCTGCAGGCGCGCAACCGGCCGTTCGCGCACGGGCCAGTTAAGGGCAGCGGCCAACAGACTGAGCAGGATGGAAATCTGCCAGACCAGGTCGTAGCTGCCGGTACGGTCATAGACCACCCCGCCCAACCAGCCACCGAGGAAGGCACCCAGCTGGTGGAACAGGAAGACGATACCGCCGAGCATGGACAGGTTACGCACCCCGAACAATGTAGCCACGGTGCCATTGGTCAACGGCACCGTGGACAACCACAGCAGGCCCATGGCGATGCCGAACAGGTAGGCACTGAAGGCACTCACCGGCGCCCAGAGGAACAACACGATCACCACCGCACGCAGCAGGTACAGCCCGGTCAGCAGGCGCGGCTTGGACATGCGACCACCCAGCCAGCCAGCCGTGAACGTACCCACGATATTGAACAGGCCGACCAGCGCCAGCACGGTGGTACCGGTGGTCGCGGCCAGGTGCTGGTCAACCAGGTAGGCCGGCAGATGCACGCCAATGAACACCACCTGGAAACCACACACGAAGAAACCCAGCGCCAGCAACCAGAAGCCGGAATGCGAGCACGCCTCGCGCAGCGCCTGGCCCAAGGTCTGTTCGGCGCCATGGCTGGGCAGCGGGCGGTCACGCAGCAGGCCAACGAAGGGCACGATCAACGCCACCATCAGGCCCAGCACCAGCAACGCTGCGGACCAACCCAGCCACTGGATCAGGCCAAGGGTGCCCGGCAGCATGGCGAACTGGCCAAACGAACCGGCGGCGCTGGCAATGCCCATGGCCATGCTGCGCTTCTCTGCCGGCACCGCACGCCCGACCACGCCGAGGATGACCGAGAACGATGTGCCGGACAGGCCGATGCCGATCAGCAAACCGGCACTGAGCGACAACGACCAGGCAGAATCAGCCATGCCCATGAGGATCAAGCCGGCGGCGTAAAGAATACCGCCGATGATTACCACCCGCGCCGCCCCCATACGGTCGGCCAAGGCACCGGCGAACGGTTGCGCCAGCCCCCAGATCAGGTTTTGCAAGGCAATGGCAAAGGCGAACACCCCACGACCCCAGCCAAAATCGGCGCTCATCGGCGCCAGAAACAGACCAAAGCCGTGCCGCACACCCAGAGACAGCGCCAGAATCAAAGCCGCCCCTACCAATACCCACCCGCTGGTTCGCCACACCGAAGTCATTGTCGTTATCTCCAGCACATCGCAAGGTTTTTACGGGTATATACCCGCTTAGAGTCGTATCAATTCAAGCCAGTTGGTCCAGCAAACGCACCAGTTCATCCCGTTGCCCTGCGCCCAATCGCTCCACCAGCTCGATCTGGGCTTGTTCCCAGGCCGGATGCGCGTCGCGCAGCAGCTTCGTTCCAGCCTCGGTCAGCAGCACCACGCGGTTGCGCTGGTCGTCGCCATCAGCCAGGGCCACCAGCCCTTCAGCCTCCAGCACCCGCACGTTACGGCCCAGGGTACTGCGCTCCAGGCCCATGGCTTCGGCCAAGGTAGTGATACTGGGGCGATCAAGCCGCTGCAGGTGCCTTAGGAGGGAAAACTGCGCGACATTGACCCCGAAGCCGGCAAGAGCCTCGTCGTAATGCCGGCTCACCCCGCGGGCGGCACGACGCAGATGGGTACAGATGCATTCACTGGTCAGCATGGATACGTGTATATACCCGCATCATGAGTGTTGCAAGAGGGTTCACTGTTGCCGATACGCATCAGTCCGTGTTCAAGCGCCTTCGAATCGGCTCGAACTCAGCCGTGGCCTTGCGCGCCAAAGGGTCTGGCGCCCCTTGCTCGATCGCCTGCCAGTAGCGCCACGGCACCTTTGCCGAACCTAGTTCGTAGTCCATGCCGTCCCAGTTGTCTTCACGGAAGCTATAGAAAGCCCAGTGCAACTGGTTGCGATCCAGAACGGTGAGTACGTCTTCCAGATACTGCGAGCAACCCGGTAGCCTGCGCATGCAGCCAAATTCGCCTACCACCAGCCGCGACCGCGGCAGGCCCATGGCTTCGGCCCATGCCAGCGGCTGGCGCAAATAGCGCTCAACGCGTTGACCATCCCACTGCTGTGTCTGCCCGGCGAAGGGTGTGGGGCCGGGGTAGGGGATGGGGTGTTTACGCGCCATGTTGGGCGCACTGGTAGCGGCATAGGGTTCGTACATGTGCACGCTGTACAGTACTCGCGGGTCTTCCAGGTGGGCAGGCCAGTAGCCGAAGGCGTCTGCGGCGGCATACCAGCCGGCATCGACCATGATCGGAGTGTCGGCGTCCTCCTCGCGAATTGCCGCTATCAGTTGCCGGTACAGCAACGGCAGATCCCGCGCGGTGCCCTGCTCTTTCACATACCACTGCCGCATTTGCCCCAGTTCGTCGTGTTCGGCCAGGCCGCCCTGTTTTTCCGGGGCGGGTTCATTGATCAGGTTGTAGGCGGCAATGGCCGGGTGGCCCTTCAGTTCGCGCGCCATGTCTCGCCAGAAGGTCATAGCCTGGGACCAGTAGCGCTTGTCTTGCCACAGCCGATCATCAAATTGGCCCTGGTTGTTTTGCGACCAGCGCATACCGGGTAGCGAGAGAGGGGCAATGACGACCTTGAGGCCCGCCTGATGAGCACGATCGAGGGTGGCGCGCAGCGTAGCCAGGTCGGCGGCGGGCAGGCCTTCATAGCCATCGGCATTACCGAGGAGGAAATCACGTTCTACCGGTTGCCATTTATCGTACGACAATCGTACCCATGTCGCGCCATAGCCCCTCAGGGCATCGAAGTAGGCTTGATCGGGTGGCAGCCGGTTGAAGCTGTTGCCGCCGTGGCGTGGCGCGTCCCAGAATGCCATGAGATCTGCCGCAGTGGCTGGAAGGCTGGACAGCACCAATAGACTGGCGAGGATCCGGTTTCGCACGGGAGGCCTACCTGGTTGCAGGGGGGAAGACTGAGAATACGATGACAATGGAGTGCAGGATTTATCAAACCGTTGCCAGACGTTACTGCACCCTCGCTACCGGCAACTCCGCTCCTACAGATCCCAGGCCCTGGCCGAGCGATTAAAGGCCCATTGCCAAGCCAAGTATCACTGCCAGTTCCAGCAACTCCAGCAGCGCACCCGCTGTATCCCCGGTAGTCCCACCCAGTCGTCGGCAAATGAGGTGCCGCAGCCAGGCAAACATGGCCAGCGCCAGCACCACCACCCAGCCGCCCAAGACCAGACAGAAAAGTGCACTGGCCAGCAGCACCCACCCAGCTGCACGTCGCGGCAAGTGCTCGGCCAACGCTTGGCCCAAGCCGCCAGGCCGCACATAAGGGGTACAGAGGAACAGGCCCAACATCGCCGCGCGCCCAATCAAGGGAGCCAGCAGCAATTGCGCCCCGATACCCTGCTCCACCAGCACCCACAAGGCGCAGAACTTCAGCAGCAGCACCAGCACCAGGGTGACCACGGCAATCGGCCCGCTACGCGGGTCTTTCATTATCTGCAGGGTGCGCTCACGGTCGCCGAAACCACCCAACCAGGCATCAGCGCTGTCGGCCAGGCCATCCAGATGCAAGGCGCCACTGAGCAATACCCACACCGTCAGCAGCAAAGCCGCATGCAACGGCGCTGGCGTACCCTGCAGCAGAAGGCTGGCCAGCCACAGCAGCAGCCCGAACAACACCCCGATCAGCGGATAGAACAGCAGCGAACGCCCCAGCTCACGCGGCTCCGGCATGCCCGGCAGGCTCACGGGCAAGCTGCTGAGGAACTGCAAGGCGATCCAGAACGGCAACATTTCAGTGGCCCTCGGCCAGTTGACCGTCGTCACCCATCACTAGCCGCACCAGCGCCCCATGCCCGACGTCAACCTGCAGCAACTGCGCCTTCGGCAAGCCTCGCGCCCGGGCCAGCAGCAACCGCATCACACCGCCATGGGTAACCAGCAGCACCCGCTTACCTGCATGCTGGCGGCTCAAACGCTCGACAGCGTCCAGCACTCGCTCGGCAAATGCCTGCACCGGTTCGCCATTGGGCGGGGTGTAGGCGTACGGGTCCGCCCAGAAGCGCCCCAGCGCATCGGCCTGGTCTTCCATGATCTGCGCCGCGCTACGGCCTTCCCAGTCACCGAAATGCAGCTCTTGCAAACCTGGTTCACGCTGCACAGGCAAATCAAGCCGCCCACCCAGTTCATCGGCAAAACACGCACAGCGCTGCAGCGGCGAACTGACCAGCACCTGCCACGGGCCGGCTTCGGCCACGGCGCTGCGCATCTGCGCCCAGCCCTTGTCGGTGAGCGCATCGTCCAGGCTGCCACGCAGGCCGCCCTGCTCCGTTTCACCGTGGCGCAACAGGTCGAGGATCATGCCGGGCGGTCCGCCACGGCGGCCTCGGCAAAGGTCGCCATCTGTCCGTGCAGCGCACAGGCCAGGCGCAACAATGGCACGGCCAACGCAGCACCACTGCCCTCGCCCAGGCGCAGGCCCAACGCCAACAGCGGTTCAGCCTGCAATGCATCCAGCAACGCCTTGTGCCCAGGCTCTGCGCCCTGATGGGCAAACAGCAACCACGCCCGGCACTGCGGGTTGAGGCGCACCGCCACCAGGGCGGCAACGCTACAAATGAAGCCGTCCACCAGCACGGCGATGCCCGCCTGCGCGCAGCCGATATAGGCCCCGGCCAAGGCCGCGATCTCAAAACCGCCGACACAACCCAGTGCCTGCAATGGATCTGCGGCCTGCAGGCCATGCAGACTCAGCGCCCGCTCGATGACCTCGGCCTTGTGCCGCACGCCAGCGTTGTCCAGGCCGGTGCCCGGGCCGCTCAGTTCAGCAGGCGGGCAACCTAGCAGGACGCTGGCCAAGGCAGCGGCGGCCGTGGTGTTGCCAATACCCATCTCGCCGCCGATGAACAGCTGCGCGCCCTGTTCAGCGGCACGCAAGGCGCTGTCGCGGCCGGCCTGCAAGGCAGCTTGCAACTGCCCCTCGGTCATCGCTGGCTGACCGGCGAAGTTGGCCGTACCGGCCCCCAGGCGCAGGTGGCGTACACCAGGCAGTTCCAGATGAGGGTCGATGGTGCCCAGATCGACCACCTCAAGACTGGCCTCCAGCTGGCGGGCCAACACGCTGATCGCCGCACCACCGCCGACGAAGTTGCGCAGCATCTGCCCGGTGACCGCCTGCGGATAGGCCGAGATACCCTCTTCGACCACACCGTGGTCACCGGCAAAAATGCTGATGGCAGCCTGGTCCAGGGTTGGCCGTTCACGCCCTTGCAGGCCCGCCAGCTGGATGGCCAGGCCCTCCAGCTGGCCGAGTGAACCGGCAGGTTTGGTCAGCTGTTGCTGACGGGCGCGGGCCTGGTCCATGGCGGCGTTGTCGAGGGATTGGCAGGCGTCGCGCCACCAGGCTTGAGTCATAGTGCAGCTCCTTTGAGCATTAAGGGCAGGCCGGCCACGGTCAGCACCACACGCTGGCAACGTTCGGCCACGGCCTGGTGCAACCAGCCGGCCAGGTCGACATAGCGACGGGTCAGCTCGCCCATGGGCACCACGCCCAGGCCGGTTTCGTTACCGACCAGAATGAGGGTGCCAGGCAGCTGCTCCAGGCAGGCCAGCAGGGCATCACGCTCTTCGGCCAGGCGCTGGTCGTCTTCGAGCATCAGCAGGTTGGTCAACCACAACGTCAGGCAGTCCACCAGCAGGCAGCGCCCTTCGGCCGCTTCGGCGCGCAGTACTGCCGCCAGGGCCAGCGGTTCTTCGATCAGCCCCCAGTCTGCGGGACGGCGCTCGCGATGCAGCGACACGCGTTCGTTCATTTCACCGTCCAGCGGCTGGCTGGTAGCGATGTAGGTCACTGGCAGGCCGCTGGCGCTGGCCAGCTGTTCGGCCAGGCGGCTCTTGCCGGAGCGGGCGCCACCGAGGATCAGGCTGCGCATGTCAGGCCACCCCGCACAGTTGGCGCAGGTGAGCGGTGTCCAGGTGCTTTTCCACCAGGTCGGCCAGGCGCTCGATGTCGCGTTCACGCAGGGCTTCGTAATCGATGCTCTGCACATCCTCCAGGCCAGCCCAGCGCAGCAGCGCAGCACACGACTGGCTGCCCTCGAACAGGCCATGCAGATAGGTGGCGAGGATCTGGCCATCGGCACTGACAGCGCCATCACAGCGGCCATCGGCCAACTGCACGGCGGGCTGCTCCAAGTCAGGACCGGTGGTGACGCCAGCGTGAATTTCATAGCCGCCAACCGGTGCTGCTTCAAGGTTCAGCGTGCCGGCAACGTTGCGCAGTTGCTTCTCGGCTTCCAGCACCGTGGCGTAATCGAGCAGGCCCAGCCCCGGGCTTGAACCGGCAGCCCCTTCGAGACCCAGCGGGTCATGCACGTCGCGGCCAAGCATTTGCAGGCCGCCGCAGATCCCGATCAGCTTGCCACCGTAGCGCAGGTGCCGCTCGATGGCCTTGTCCCAACCGCGCTCGCGCAACTGCGCCAGGTCACCGCGCACGCTCTTGGAACCCGGCAGGATAATCAGGTCGGCAGCCGGGATCGGCTGGCCCGGGCCAATGAACTGCAGGTCGACCTGCGGGTGCAGGCGCAACGGGTCGAAGTCGGTGTGGTTACTGATGCGCGGCAATACCGGGACGATCACCTTGAGCACACGCTCGCTTTTGGCGCCTTGGCGCACATCGATGCCGTCTTCGGCTTCCAGGTGCAGGTCGGTGACGTAAGGCAGCACCCCCAGAACTGGCTTGCCGGTGCGTTGCTCCAGCCAGTCCAGCCCCGGCTGCAACAAGGCGATATCACCACGGAAGCGGTTGATGACAAAGCCTTTGACCCGCGCCTGCTCACTGGGCGACAGCAACTCCAGCGTGCCCACCAGGTGCGCGAACACGCCGCCGCGGTTGATGTCGGCGACCAGGATCACCGGGCAGTCAACCGCTTCGGCAAACCCCATGTTGGCGATGTCGCCAGCACGCAGGTTGATCTCCGCCGGCGACCCCGCGCCTTCGACCATGACCACCGGCCAGGCGGCACTCAGGCGCTGGTGCGAAGCCAGCACCGCCTGCATGGCGATGGCCTTGTAGTCATGGTAAGCCACCGCGTTCATGCTGGTGACCGCACGGCCGTGGATGATGACCTGGGCGCCGGTATCGCTGTTGGGTTTGAGCAACACGGGGTTCATGTCGGTGTGGGGTGCCAGCCGGCACGCTTGCGCTTGCACCGCCTGGGCGCGGCCAATTTCGCCGCCGTCGGCAGTCACCGCGCTGTTCAGCGCCATGTTCTGTGGCTTGAACGGCACCACGCCAACGCCCTGGCGCAACAGCCAGCGGCACAGGGCAGTTACCAGCGTGCTCTTGCCGGCGTCGGAGGTGGTGCCTTGCACCATGAGGGTGGTCATGCCGATTCCTTTTGATAGTCCGCCAGGGCCTGCGCCAGGCGCTGTTCGTCCGCCGCACATTCGGGCAGCCCCAGGCGCACGGCCGGTGGGTGTTCGAACAAGCGCACCAGGATGCCGCGGCGGGCGAGAAAGCCATGCAACTGCACGGCGCGCTCACTGCGCACGTACTGGAACAGGTCACAGCCACCGCTGGGCGCAAGGCCGTTACTGGACAGCAATGTGGCCAAGCGCTGGCTGGCGGCAGCGCAACGTTCTATCTGCATGCGCTGGGCAGGCTTGTCGGCCAGGCTGGCCTGGGCCAGCACCCGGGTTGGCCCGTTGACCGTCCACGGGCCAAGCAGCTCGGCCAGGCGCAGCAACAGGCTGCGCTCGGCGGCGACGAAGCCCAGGCGCACCCCGGCCAGGCCAAAGAACTTGCCGAACGAGCGCAGCACGATCAGCCCCGGGCGCTCGGCGCATTCGACCACGCCATCCGCCGGGGTGTTGTCCATGAACGCCTCATCGACCAACAGCCAGCCACCACGGGCAGCCAGGCGGGCATGCCAGCCCAGCAGGCGCTCACGCGGCACCCGCCGCCCGGTCGGGTTGTTGGGGTTGACCAGCACCAGTACATCGAGGCTGTCGAGTGCTGCCTCAACCTGCGCCTCATCCAGCTCAACCAGTTGATGCCCCGCCCGTTGCCAGGCGTACGGGTGTTCGGCATAACACGGCGTCAACACCCCTACCCGGCCAGCCGCACGCAGCAGCGGCAACGCCTGGATCGCTGCCTGGGAGCCCGCCACCGGCAGCAACTGGCGGGCGCCGTAATACGCACGGGCAGCCTCTTCCAGGCCGTCCTCGGTCTCTGGCAGGCGGGCCCAGGCATCAGTGGGTATCGGCGGAATCGGGAATGGCCAGGGCGCAATGCCACTGGACAGGTCGAGCCACTGCTCGCGAGGGATACCGTATTGCTGCACCGCACGCAGCAGGCGGCCACCGTGTTCAAGCATTGACGTAAGCCCCCAGGCAGATCAACAACAGCCACAGCCACACGCCGCGCTGCACCAGGCTCCAGCCACGCTCGATGGCATCGGCGTCAGCCATCGGCCCTTCACCCAGTTGTGGCCGCTGATGCAGTTCGCCGTGATAAACCGCCGGGCCGCCCAGCTCTACCCCCAGCGCACCAGCACCGGCGGCCATCACAGGCCCGGCGTTGGGGCTGTCCCACAACGGGCCCTGCTTGCGCCAGCAGGCCAGAGCCAGGCGGGTCTTGCCCAGCAGTGCGTAGGTCAGCGCCACCAGCCTTGCGGGAATATAGTTGAGCACGTCATCAACGCGCGCCGCGCACCAGCCGAAGCGCTCGAAGCGCTCGTTGCGATACCCCCACATGGCGTCCAGCGTGTTGCTCAGGCGGTACAACACCACGCCCGGCGCACCGGCCACCACAAACCAGAACAGCGCGGCGAACACCGCGTCACTGCCGTTTTCCAGCACCGACTCGGTGGCGGCCCGGGCCACGGCAGGCTCGTCCAGCTCGCGGGTTTCGCGGCTGACCAGGTAGACGACGCGGCGTCGCGCTTCTTCCAGGTCGCCCTGGCGCAAGGCGTTGGCCACCGGCAGCACATGTTCACCCAAACTGCGCAGGCCTAGGGCGCAGTACAGCGCCAGCACATCCACCAGCCAGCCAATATAGGGCAGCCAGGACAGGATCAGCGCCACCAGGGTGAGCGGCACCACTGCCAGAAACCACGCACTCACACCGTGGCTGCGCCAGCCGCGGCCACCTGCATTCAGGCGGCGCTCCAGGTTACCGGCCATATTGCCGAAGGCCACCAGCGGGTGGCGCCGCTGCGGTTCGCCCAGCAAGGCATCCAGGGCCACCCCGGCCATGGTCAGCAAGGCCACGCTCATTGGCGCTCTCCCCATTGGTTTTCGTACAGCATGTCACTCAGGGGCCGTTCATCGGCCCAGTTTTCCAGCACCAGCATGGGTGCCGGGTAAAATTCGGTCACCGGCCCCAGGCACAGCACCGCGACCGGCTTGGCTCCATCAGGCATGCCCAGCAGTGCCGCCAGCGCCAGGGGGTCGAACAGCGATACCCAGCCCATGCCCAGCCCTTCGCCACGGGCCGCCAGCCACAGGTTCTGGATGGCGCAGGCTAGCGAGGCCAGGTCCATCTCCGGCAGGGTGCGACGGCCGAAGATGTGCGGCTCGCGGTTGTCCATCAAGGCCGCTACGAGCAGCTCGGCACAGTCGTTGATGCCTTCTACCTTCAGTTTCATGAAGTCATCCGACCGCTCGCCCAATGCTTCGGCGGTGCGCAGCCGCTCCGCCTCCACCAGGGCCTGGATGCGGGTGCGCAAGTCACGCTGGGTAATGCGGATGAAACGCCAGGGCTGCATCAGGCCGACGCTGGGTGCCTGGTGCGCGGCCGCCAGCAGGCGGCCAAGCAGCTCCGGCGCCACCTGGCCACCGGCGAAATGGCGCATGTCACGGCGCTCGCCGATGGCGCGGTAGATCGCGGCGCGTTCGGCGTCGCTGTAAGCGTGTTCGCTCATGGTCGCAACAACGCCGCCGCCGCATCGGGGTTGGAGGGGAAGTAGAAGTGCACGTAGGAGGCCGTCAACCGGCCCAGGCGATACACCGCTTCGTTGCCACGCCCACCGTTGGGGCTGAGGCCACGGGCAATCGGGTCCAGCGCCGTGCTGGTCAGCGAGTGATGATAGGTGTGACCGCGCAGGGTACCTTCCGGCAGCTCCACCGCCTGCAAGGCCAGGGCCGCCAGGCGCTTCTGCATGGTCGCCTCGCCCGGCAGCAGGCCGAGCAGTTCGGCACGCTCACCGGCCACGTCAGTCAGGGCATCGAGCAGGTACAGCATGCCGCCACATTCAGCCAGCAACGGCTTGCCCTGAGCATGATGGGCACGAATTGCCTCGCTCATCGACGCATTGGCGGCCAGGGCGTGGTGATGCAGCTCGGGATAACCACCCGGAAGGTACAGGCTGTCCACCACCGGCAGTTCACGGTCATGCAGCGGCGAGAAGAATTCCAGCCGTGCACCCAGTTTGCGCAGCAGTTCCAGGTTGGCGCCATAGGTGAAGGCGAACGCCTCGTCCCGCGCCACACCAATGCGCACACCAGCCAGCGAGGCAGCACACGCTTGCGGTTCGGGTTCGGCAAAAGTCACCGGCGGTGGCAAGGTTGCGTCGCAGCTGGCGCCGAGCGCCTCGGCTGCGGCGTCCAGGCGGGCATCCAGGTCGTTCAGCTCGCTGGCCTGCACCAGGCCAAGGTGGCGGCTGGGCAGCTCGATGCCGCGCTCGCGGGACAAGCCGCCATACCATCGCAGCCCTTCGGTCAGGCTGCCTTCGAGCAGTTGCGCGTGGCGCAGGCTGCCCACCCGGTTGGCCAGTACGCCGGCGAACGGCAGGTCGGCCTGGTATCGCGCCAGGCCCAAGGCCAGGGCGCCGAAGGTCTGGGCCATGGCCGTGCCGTCGATCACCGCCAGCACCGGCACGCCGAAGTGGCGCGCCAGGTCGGCGCTGGACGGGGTGCCATCGAACAGCCCCATCACCCCTTCGATCAAGATCAGGTCGGCCTCGCCGGCCGATTCCCACAGCAAGCGGCGGCTTTCCTCGGCACCGATCATCCATAAATCCAGCTGGTACACCGACGCGCCACTGGCCCGCTCGAGAATCATCGGGTCCAGAAAATCGGGCCCGCACTTGAACACCCGCACCTTGCGCCCGAGGTTGCGGTGCAGGCGGGCCAGGGCAGCAGTGACAGTGGTCTTGCCCTGGCCAGAGGCCGGTGCCGCAATCAACACGGCGGGGCAGTGGCGCGATTGACTCACAGTTCGACGCCCTTCTGCGCGCGGATACCGGCCTGGAAGGCGTGCTTGAGCATACCCATCTCGGTCACGGTATCAGCCAGTTCGATCATCTCCGGCTTTGCAGCGCGGCCAGTGACGATCACGTGCTGCATGGGCGGACGGGCCTGGATGTCGGACAGTACCTGATCCAGGTCGAGGTAGCCGTGCTTGAGGGCGATATTCAGCTCATCCAGCACCACAAATTGTACACTCGGGTCCTGCAGCAACTGGCGCGACACCGCCCAGGCGGCTTCGGCGGCGGCGATGTCACGCTGGCGGTCCTGGGTTTCCCAGGTAAAGCCTTCGCCCATCACGTGGTAGCGTACCTGCTCGGGGAAGCGGCGGAAAAACAGCTCTTCGCCGGTGCTGTTGCGGCCCTTGATGAACTGCACCACACCGCACTGCATGCCATGGCCCAGGGCGCGCGCGAGCATGCCGAAGGCCGAGCTGCTCTTGCCCTTGCCATTGCCGGTCAGCACCAGCAGCAGGCCGCATTCGTTGGGGGAATTGGCGATGCGTTCGTCGATGACCGCCTTCTTGCGCTGCATGCGCGCGAGGTGGCGTTCGTCGCGGTCGGTGGGTTCGCTCATCAAGGGTTCTCCGCAGGCTGGCGCCACGGCAAGGCGTGGCGACAGGTAATAGGCAGGCAGACGAAGAACGCGCAGGGGCCATGGCAGGGCGCCACGGTGCACCGCGCATCACCCTCCGTGATGCCGTTGACAGTTTCAGGCCGGTCTCCGGGCTTGTGAGCGGGCCTTGGCCCTGGCCTGCGCGCCTTCCCGGATGCTGGCATCCAGTGGCCCTGCGCGGCCTTCTACTCACCTACCGTTGCGGGGGCAGCGCCGGAATCGCGCCATGCTGGCGCCCACCGGCTTCCCAGTTTCACCCTGCCCAGTTGGGGCTGGCAGGGCACCTGAAACACGCGCGAAGGTTAGAGGGTTGCACCCTGAGCGTCAATCGAAGCGGGTGTTGCCGCGACGTATGCGCTTGATCTTGCTCCGGCTTTTGATCTGGCTCTTGATCTTGCTTTTGATCTGGCTTTTGATCTGGCTTTTGATCTTCGCGACTTCACGAGGCCGAACGCAGGCCTTGCGAAGGGAGGTGACGGGCATGGATGCCCGTCAAGCGCTGGGCCCCAGGATGGGGCCTGCAGCGCGGTCCTCCCGGGAGCGAGGCCGGCGCTCGGCCTCCTGAAGTCGCAATCTGCGTCGCTTGAACTACCGCACGCTTAGAAGCAAAAGCCGAAGCAAGAGCAAGAGCAAGAGCAATAGCCAGAGCAAACGGTGGGGAACCTGGCGAACACGGCCGGCCTCTCAATTCAACAGGCTTCTTGAGAGGACGCCGCACATGAAATGCCTGATGCCTTGGTTAATCGCAGCCAGCTTGGCAGGCTGCGGCGAAACAGCCCTGTTGAGCGTAAACGAGGGCAGCGGGCCAACCCCTAGCCTCCCCGCCCCCGTCAAAACACTGATCCCCACCGTAAACATCGCCCCCGCCGTCGGCTGGCCAAAAGGCAGCAAGCCGACCGCAGCTGCAGGCACGCAAGTCGAAGCCTTCGCCAGCGGCCTCGACCACCCGCGCTGGCTCTACTTGCTGCCCAACGGCGATGTGCTGGTGGCAGAGACCAACGCGCCACCCAAGCCCGAAGATGGCAAGGGCATCCGCGGCTGGGCCATGGGCAAGGCGATGAAACGCGCCGGCGCGACCGTACCCAGCGCCAACCGCATCACCCTGCTGCGCGATGCCGACCACGATGGCGTGGCAGAAATCCGCAGCCCTTTCATCGAAGGGCTCAACTCACCGTTCGGCATGACGCTGGTGGGCAAGGACTTGTACGTGGCCGACACCGACAGGCTGCTGCGCTTTCACTATGAACCGGGCGCCATGAAGGTGACCGACAAGGGCCACCCGGTGACCGAGTTGCCGGGCGGGCCGCTGAACCATCACTGGACCAAGAACGTGATCGCAAGCCCCGACGGCAAGAAGCTCTACGTCACGGTTGGCTCGAACAGCAACGTCGGGGAAAACGGCATGGAAAAAGAGCAAGGCCGCGCCGCGATCTGGGAAGTGGACCGGGCAAGCGGCAAGCACCGGCTGTTCGCCACCGGCCTGCGCAACCCCAACGGACTGGCCTGGGAGCCGCACAGCAACGCCTTGTGGACAGCAGTCAACGAACGTGACGAAATCGGCAGCGACCTGGTGCCGGACTACATCACCTCAGTGACAGACGGCGGCTTTTATGGCTGGCCATACAGTTACTACGGGCAGCACGTAGACCAACGGGTACAACCGCAGGCACCGCAGAAGGTCGCCCAGGCGCTAGCGCCCGACTACGCGGTGGGCCCGCATACCGCATCCCTGGGGCTGGCATTTGTCCAACCTGGCACGCTGCCGCCGCCTTTCGAACAGGGAGCTTTGGTCGGCCAGCACGGGTCGTGGAACCGTAAACCCCACAGTGGCTACAAAGTGTTGTTCGTACCCTTCAACCGTGCGGGCAAACCTGCAGGCCACCCCATCGACCTGCTCACCGGGTTTCTCGACAGCGATGGCAAGGCGATGGGGCGACCGGTGGGAGTGATCAACGACGGGAAAGGCGGGATATTGGTGGCCGACGATGTGGGCAATGTCATCTGGCGGGTGAGCAAAGCACCTTGAACCCGACGGCCTGTACCGGCCCCGCTGAACGGGGCCGCTGCTTCAGGCATTGAGAATCAGGGGTTCTGTGCCAGATGCCCTTGCGGAATCACACGCTTGGCTTGCAGATAGGCCTTGGCCCAGTAGCTGTTGGACAGGTAGTCCAATCGTACCGTGCCGCCCGTTGAGGGCGCATGCACGAAACGCCCTTCCCCTACATAAATGCCTGCATGGCTGACCTGCGAGCCGCCACTGGTGGCGAAGAACAC
This sequence comes from Pseudomonas sp. SIMBA_068, assembly GCF_046534705.1. NCBI lineage: Bacteria > Pseudomonadati > Pseudomonadota > Gammaproteobacteria > Pseudomonadales > Pseudomonadaceae > Pseudomonas > Pseudomonas sp. SIMBA_068. Next base: position 64,705 of record NZ_JAWRYI010000017.1, on the reverse strand, counting down.
CAGATCACCGGATTGCAGCGCCTTGGCATCCACCGTCGGTGCACGCATGACGATCATCTCCCGCGTGGAACGCGGCAAGCTGATGCCGGCTGCATCACGGTAGACATATTTGATCAAACCACTGCAATCGAAGCCGGAGTCCGGGGTGTTGCCGCCCCAGCGATAAGGCGTACCCACCAGGCCAATGGCGCGGATTAGCACGTCATCGGCAATCGGCGAAGGGCTCGGTTGGCTATAGCTAACCTGCGGCTGAACCACAGGGGCCGGCGCAGGCGCACGGCTGGAGCAGGCAGCAAGCAATGTCGCCAAGGAGAGAAATGCGAAGCGCGCCATCTTTATCATGGCCAGAACATCCTGTCTGAGACCGCTGCGCAGCAGCCGAAAAGAGTTGAGAATTTAGATTAGACGCTTTCTATAAATGCGCACGGCGGCGAGCTTTTTTCAAAGCATCGCCGCCGCGGCAGGATATATCATTTCGCCATCAGTTGCGCGCGATGTTGGTCGGCGCCATGGCCAAGGCACGCTTGGCTTCGATGAAGGTCTTGCTCCAGTAGCGGTCACCGAGGCTGTCGATGCGCACGCCACCGCTGCGGCGGCTGCTGGAGTGGATGAACTGGTTGTCACCCAGGTAGATGCCGGCATGGCTGACGCGGCCGCGACCATTGGTGCTGAAGAACAGCAAGTCACCTGGCTTGAGCTTGTTGCGTGCCACTTTCGGGGCATCGACGTTGATCATTTCACGCGTGGAGCGCGGCAGGGTCATGCCCGCCTCTTCGCGGAACAGGTAGCCGATGAAACCACTGCAATCGAAACCAGACTTCTCCGAGGTACCACCGAAGCGGTAGCGGGTGCCGATCAACGACATACCGCGCTCGAGAATGCTGTCCGCCAGCACTGGCAGCTGGTAAGGCTTGCTGTTGCTGGAGAAAGCCTCCAGGTCATCTTCAGTGGCCAGCTCTTCCGGTTCGCCGAATACCGACGAGGACGAGGCCTTGGCCTTGATCACCGATTGTGCGGCGACCGGGGTGTGATCCTGAACCTGAGAAGCTGGGCCTTGGGCCGCGCAGCCAAACAGCAGGGTCACGAGTGCGAGTGGCACGAGGGGTGCGAAGCGCTTTAGCATGGGCACGACCGTGTCTGTAATCCTTTAGAGGGGGAAACTATGCCCTCTATCATGGCCATTTGCAAATTTTATCGAAAAAGATGTGACTTTTCTGTTTTGCCGCTCTGGCCCAGCGTTTTCAGGGGGTTACCAGCCGAGGGTTTCCTTGAGGAAAGGGATGGTGAGCTTGCGTTGTGCCTGGAGCGAGGCCTGGTCGAGGCGTTCGAGCAGGTCGAACAGCGCGCTCATGCTACGCGCACCGCGGGTGAGGATGAAGTGGCCGACTTCGTCGGTAAGGTGCAGGCCGCGGCGCGAAGCACGCAATTGCAGGGCGCGCAGCTTGTCTTCGTCGGACAGGCCACGCATCTGGAACACCAGGGCCAGGGTCAGGCGCGACTTCAGGTCGGGGAGCTTGATCGGCAGCTCCCGTGGCGATGCCGAGGCGGCCAGCAGCAGGCGCCGGCCGCTGTCGCGCAGGCGGTTGAACAGGTGGAACATGGCCTCTTCCCAGTCTGCCTTGCCTGCAATCACATGCAGGTCGTCGATGCAGACCAGTTCGTACTGGGCCAGGTAGTCGAGCACCTCTACGCCACGGTCGAGCAATTGCGCCAACGGCAGGTAGACGGCGGGCTCACCACGTTGCTGGAAACGATGGGTGGCGGCCTGCAGCAGGTGGCTACGGCCAACACCCTGCTTGCCCCACAGGTAGATAAGGCTCTCGGTCCAGCCGGCGTCGGCTTCGCATAGCCGCTCGACGTAACCCAATGCCGCAGCATTGGCGCCCGGATAGTAGTTGATGAAGGTGGCGTCATCGCGCAGGCGCACACCCAGGGGCAACTGGATCGGTGGTTTCATGCTCGCGGGCGGTCAGCAGGACCGCAGGGGGCCTTTGGTGAACAATCTGCAAAGTCTATACCCGCAACGCGAGGCGCACAATGACGGCAATAGATAGCGCAAGCAAAATCAACAAGTTGCGCTGTCTTGCGGCTGAAATCGGTGCCTGTGGGAGCGGGCGTGCCCGCCCCCACAGGTTTAACATAAGCCTGTACGTTACAGCTCCGGGTCAATATCCCCGGCATACATGTCCGATTCTTTATACAAGTCATGCATATGCCGCAGCAGCACCATGATCACCGCCGCCACCGGCAGGGCCAGGAGCACCCCGGTAAAGCCGAACAGCTCACCACCGGCGAGGATGGCAAAGATCACCGCAACCGGGTGCAGACCGATGCGATCGCCCACCAGCAGCGGGGTCAGCACCATGCCTTCCAGCGCCTGCCCGACCATGAATACCGCGACGATGCCCAGCATCGGGTACAGGTCGCCGCCAAACTGGAACAGGCCAGCCACCAGCGCGGCACCAATGCCAATGATGAAGCCCATGTACGGCACGATGGCCGCAAGGCCCGCGAGCATGCCGATCAGCAGGCCCAGTTCGAGCCCCACCAGCATGAGCCCGGCCGAATAGATGATACCCAAGGCCACCATCACCATGAGTTGCCCGCGCACGAATGCCCCCAGTACCTCATGGCATTCGCCAGCCAGGCCCATCACCTGCGGCTCACGCTGGCGCGGTAGCAGGCCGCGCAGCTTGGCCATCATCAGGTCCCAATCGCGCAGCAGATAGAAGCCAACCACAGGAATCAGCACCATGTTCGCCAACCAGGCCATCAACGCCAGGCTCGAGGCGGTGGCATGGGACAACAGCATGCCCACGATATCGGTGGTCTGCCCCATGTGCGAGCCGATGGCGGCCTTGATCTTGTCGAACTTCCAGAAGCCATCGGCCAGGCCCAGACGACCCTGCACCCATGGCAGCGCCACCTGTTCGAGCCAGTCGAGCATCTGCGGCGCCAGCTCGTACAGGCGCACCAGCTGCTTGGCCAGCATCGGCACCAGCACCAGCAGCAAGGCCATCAGTAACAAGGTGAACAAGCCGAACACCACCACCACGCCCCAGGTGCGCGACAGCCCCAGGCGCTCCAGGCGGTCAACCAGCGGGTCGGCCAGGTAGGCCAGCAGGATGCCGACCAGAAACGGTGTAAGAATATTGTGCAAGCTATAAAGCAGCACAGCGATCAGCAGGGCTGCACCCAGCCAGATCCAGCGACGAACATCGATCAAGGTATGCTCCCTTTACCAGCGAAAACGCAGGCCGTCGAACGGCTTGGGCGCAGCCGAGGCCGGCGCGGGTTGCTCACCCGTTGCACTCGCGACCGGGGCTGGCGTGACGGGCACTGCGGGCGCCTGCTCGACGGGTAGCTCCTGCAACTTGGCCAGGCCAAGCTGGGCACGCAATTGCTCGCGGTTGCCGGTCACGCCATAGGTCAGGGTGGTGCCTTCAACCATCTTCAGGCGCGGGCCGTAGGGCTCAAGTACGCGGGCAAGCTCGGCATAGCGCTGCAGGGTCATCCCCTGTACCTGCACCTGCATCTGGCTACTGGCGCCCGGTCGGGCGACGTAACGCGGCGCCAGGCGGCTGCTTACCGCCAGCATAACCGCATCGGCCAAGGCTGCCGGGTCGGCCCCTTCGGCAGTACCCTGCTCACGCTGGTCGCCCAGCCACAGTTGCCACTTGCCCTGCCACTTGCCATCGGCTTCCTGGGCATGTACCGCCAGCAAGGCGTCGGCGCCATAGCGCTCGGAGGCCTCACGCAACGGTGCCGGGTCGCTGCTTTCGATCTGCTTGGCATTGGCCACCAGTTGCTCCTGCAGGTCGGCCAGCGGCAGGCGCAGCGGCAGACCACGGTGCTGGGCGGCACGACGCAGAGGCTGGGCGCTGGCCTGGCCGTCACCGACCAGGCTGCTGCCGTCGACACTGTCATTCAGCCACCAGCCGAGAATCGAAGGCCGATTGCTGCCCCACAGCGCGAGGCCGGCCTTGCGCAGGGCACGCTCGGTACTGCCGGGGTCGAACTCCACCAGCACCGACTCGGGCGGGCCGGCTTCGCTGCCAACCTGGTTGATGATTTGCTGCGGGGCCTTGCGCAGCTCGGCCAGCGCCGGGCTCTGCGCGGCCTTGGCGTCGCCGGTGAGGCGCAGCACCAGCGTGTCGAGGGCTTTGGCGGTAGCTGCGGTACGGGCTTCAGGGCCCTGCCCGGTGACCGGCTCGCGTACCTGATAAAGGCCGGAGACATTTTCAGCCTGAGCGGTGGCCGCTATCAGGGCCAGGCAACCGGCTGCCAGAATATTGAAAAAACGCATGGAGGATTCCTGTCCAGTCGAGCACGAAGCTCGCTACTTGCAGCTTATACACATGCAACCACATCAACCACCCTCGGCCCTTTTTCAACAATTTACCGCCCTGCCCGTCGGCCTGAGGATGGCCGCTGCCCGGCAACCCTGATAAAATCGCGCGCCTTCACAGACCACTGATGTTTCAGGCAGCCGCCGCTTACCCGCCGGTCTTGGCCGTCATGGTCGTTTTTAAGAATCCCTCCCTCCTAAAGGCCTGGATCAATGAGCAAGCAACCCTCCCTGAGCTACAAGGACGCCGGTGTAGACATCGACGCCGGCGAAGCACTGGTCGAACGCATCAAGGGCGTGGCAAAGCGCACTGCACGCCCTGAAGTCATGGGTGGCCTGGGCGGCTTCGGCGCCCTCTGCGAGATCCCGGCCGGCTACAAGCAGCCAGTGCTGGTCTCCGGCACCGACGGCGTTGGCACCAAGCTGCGCCTGGCGCTGAACCTGAACAAGCACGACAGCATCGGCCAGGACCTGGTCGCCATGTGCGTCAACGACCTGGTGGTGTGCGGCGCCGAGCCGCTGTTCTTCCTCGACTACTACGCCACCGGCAAACTGAACGTTGACGTAGCTGCCACCGTCGTCACCGGCATTGGCGCCGGTTGCGAACTGGCCGGTTGCTCGCTGGTTGGTGGTGAAACCGCCGAAATGCCTGGCATGTACGAAGGCGAAGACTACGACCTGGCCGGCTTCTGCGTCGGCGTGGTGGAAAAGGCCGAAATCATCGACGGCTCCAAGGTTGCCACTGGCGACGCGCTGATCGCCCTGCCGTCCTCGGGCCCGCACTCCAACGGCTACTCGCTGATCCGCAAGATCCTCGAAGTGTCCGCCACCGACATCGAGAACACCCAGCTGGACGGCCAGCCGCTGACCGACCTGCTGATGGCGCCTACCCGCATCTACGTCAAGCCGCTGTTGCAGCTGATCAAGAACACCGGTGCCGTGAAGGCCATGGCCCACATCACCGGTGGCGGCCTGCTGGACAACATCCCGCGCGTACTGCCGAAAAACGCCCAGGCCGTGGTTGACGTCGCCAGCTGGCAGCGCCCGGTGGTATTCGACTTCCTGCAGGAAAAAGGCAACGTCGACGAGCATGAAATGCACCGCGTGCTGAACTGCGGCGTCGGCATGGTCATCTGCGTAGCCCAGGATCAGGTCGAAGCTGCCCTGAACGAACTGCGCGCCGCCGGTGAGCAGCCATGGGTCATCGGCCACATCGCCGAAGCCGCCGAAGGCGCCGCCCAGGTCGAGCTGCAAAACCTCAAGGCACACTGATGCCGAGCAAGACCTGCAATGTAGTGGTGTTGCTGTCGGGTTCCGGCAGCAACCTGCAAGCCCTGATCGACAGCTGCCAAGGCCAGGACAGCCCGGTGCGCATCCGTGCGGTGGTTTCCAACCGCGCCGATGCCTACGGCCTGCAACGTGCGGCGGCGGCCGGCATCGACACCGTCGTGCTCGACCACACCCAGTTCGACGGCCGTGAAGCCTTCGATGCCGCACTGGTTGCGCGCATCGACGGTTTTGCCCCGGACCTGGTGGTGCTGGCCGGTTTCATGCGTATCCTCAGTGGCGGCTTCGTACGCCACTATCAGGGCCGCCTGCTCAACATCCACCCGTCGCTGCTGCCCAGATACAAGGGCCTGCATACCCATCGCCGGGCGCTGGAGGCAGGCGACGCCGAGCATGGCTGCAGCGTACACTTCGTGACTGAGGAACTCGATGGCGGCCCACTGGTCGTACAGGCTGTAGTACCGGTGGCGTCTGACGACACCGTCGAAAGCCTGGCCCAGCGGGTACACCACCAGGAACACCTGATCTACCCGCTGGCGGTGCGCTGGTTCGCTGAAGGGCGCTTGCGCCTTGGCGAACAGGGTGCATTACTGGATGGCCAGCCGCTGGCGGCCAGCGGTCACTTGATTCGATCCTAGGAGAATTTATGCGTCGCGCCCTGCTCTTGGCTCTCGCCGTGCTTGCCCTGCCCCTCCAGGCAGCTGATCTCAAGCCTTTCTCGGCCAGCTACACCGCCGACTGGAAGCAGCTGCCCATGAGTGGCACCGCCGAGCGCAGCCTGGTCAAGAATGCCAACGGTACCTGGGACCTTAACTTCAAGGCTTCCATGATGATCGCCAGCCTGACCGAGCAAAGCACCCTGCGCCTGGAAAACGATACCCTGCTGCCGCAGAAGTACCACTTCGAGCGCGGCGGCCTGGGCAAAGCCAAGAAGGTCGATTTGAACTTCGACTGGACCGGCAAGAAGGTCACCGGCAGCGACCGTGGCGATGCAGTCAGCCTGCCGCTGAACCGCGGCGTGCTGGACAAGTCGTCCTACCAGCTGGCCCTGCAGCATGATGTAGCCGCCGGCAAGAAAAGCATGACCTACCAGGTCGTTGACGGTGACGAGATCGACACCTACGACTTCCGCGTGCTGGGCACTGAAAAGGTCGCCACCAAGACCGGCCAGGTTGATGCAGTGAAGGTCGAGCGTGTGCGCGACCCGAGTCAGAGCAAGCGCATCACCGAGCTGTGGTTCGCCAAGAACTGGGACTACCTGCTGGTGCAACTGCGCCAGGTCGAGACGGATGGCAAGGAGTACGTGATCGTGCTGCAGGATGGCACGGTCGATGGCAAGCCGGTGAAAGGCAACTGATCCAGCACCGCCTGCTGCCCCCGAAGCCCCGCCCAGTGCGGGGCTTTTTCATGCTCTCCAGGGCCGCTCTGCGGCCTTATCGCGACACAAGGCCGCTCCTACGAAAAGCCAGGCCCGGAAGCCGTACATGAAACTTGTTTCATGGCTGTTTTATTTACTTAGCCTGCTAACAAACTCTATAAAGAGGGTGTGCGACACACTGTCGCAGCCAACTGAAGAAGTGGAGTTTACCGATGACAGTCCAAGTAACCGAACGAGACGAATCGAAAATGTCCCACGAAGGCCTGGCCGCTGGCGTGCGGATCTGGGATGTGCACCAACAAGGCCAACTGGTGGGCATGTTCCACAATGAACACGAAGCGCACCAGTACCGCGTAGAGCTGGAAGTCCTGGAAGGCCAGCGCACCTCGCAGTGAGCACTCTTCAAATGAAAAACCCCGCCAAAGCGGGGTTTTTCGTGTTTACCACATCAGGTCGTCCGGGATCTTGTAGGCCGCATACGGGTCGTCCTCGTCCGCTTCCTCGACATGGGTGTTGAGCAGCAGGATACGGCTGGGGTCGCGCTCCTGGATCTTCACCGCCGCCTCACGGGGAATGACCTCGTAGCCGCCGGCATGGGCCACCACCGCCAGTGCGCCGTTACTCAACCGGGTCCGCATCAGGGCGTTGACGGCAATGCGCTTGACCTTCTTGTCATCGACGAAGTTGTAGTAATCCTCGGTGTTCAGCTTGGGCAGGCGCGTGGCTTCGATCAACTGCTTGACCTGTGCGGCACGGGCTTTCTGCTCAGCCTTTTCCTGCTGCTGGCGGTTCAGTTCCTGGTCGCGCTTGACCTTTTCGGCCATGGCTTCCTTGGCGATGCGCTGTTGGCTGTCGTCGACTTCGACCTGGCCTTTGTGCTCCATGCGCTTCTGTTTCTTTTCAGCTTTGTTGGTCTGCGAGACCTGTTTCTGGTTGACCAGACCGGCTTTGAGCAATTGGTCGCGAAGGGAAAGGCTCATGAATGTTCACTCACTTATGCAACAGCTCAGCCGCAGCTGGGCAGGTTCTTTTCCTGACGTTTGGCTTCACCCCAAAGGGCGTCCAGTTCGTCAAGGTTACAATCTTCAATGGAGCGGCCACTGTCGCGCAATGCCTGCTCGATAAAACGGAAACGTCGCTCGAACTTGCGGTTGGCGCGGCGCAGGGCATTTTCAGGGTCTTGCTTAAGATGGCGAGCCAGGTTGACGGCGGCAAACAGCAGGTCGCCGACCTCATCCTCGAGCGCATCGGCATCACCGTCGGCCATGGCCTGCAGTACTTCATCCAGCTCTTCGCGCACCTTGTCCAGCACCGGCAATGCTTCCGGCCAGTCGAAACCGACCGTGGCCGCACGTTTCTGCAGTTTGGCTGCCCGTGACAGGGCCGGCAAGGCCGACGGTACGTCGTCGAGCAGCGACAATTGCTCGGGCGTGCTTTTCTCGGCACGTTCCTGCGCCTTGATCTCTTCCCAGCGTGACTTGACCTGGGACTCGTTCAGGCTGGGGGTGTCCAGCGGCGCATAGAGCTCGCCAGTGGGGAATACATGCGGATGGCGGCGAATCAGCTTGCGGGTAATGCTGTCCACCACGCCATCGAACTCGAAACGCCCCTCTTCCCGGGCCAGCTGGCTGTAGTAGACCACCTGGAACAGCAAGTCGCCCAGCTCACCCTGCAGGTGCTCGAAGTCGCCGCGCTCGATGGTGTCGGCGACCTCGTAGGCTTCCTCGATGGTGTGGGCAACGATACTCGCGTAGTTCTGCTTCAGGTCCCACGGGCAGCCGTACTGCGGGTCGCGCAGACGGGCCATGAGGTGCAGCAGGTCTTGGAGGGTGTAGGTCATCTAGGCAGGTCCTTCGGCGGTGGCTTCTTCGCGGGCTTGCCCGCTCCCACAGGATGGCTACAGGACCGAGCACCTGTAACGTACCTGTGGGAGCGGGTTTACCCGCGAAGCAGGCGCCCCGGTCTCAAGGGGTTCTATTACGCCGCGTCTCGATGATGTTCGGCAACTGCGAAATTCGTCCCAGCAGGCGCCCCAGCGCGTCCAGGCCCGGAATCTCGATGGTCAGCGACATCAGCGCCGTGTTGTCTTCCTTGTTCGAGCGGGTGTTCACCGCCAGCACGTTGATCTTCTCGTTCAGCAGCACCTGCGACACATCGCGCAGCAGCCCTGGGCGGTCGTAGGCGCGGATGACGATGTCGACCGGGTAGGTCTGCACCGGGATCGGCCCCCAGCTCACCTGGATCATGCGCTCCGGCTCCTTGCCCGCCAGTTGCAGCACCGAGGCGCAGTCCTGGCGGTGGATGCTCACGCCTCGGCCCTGGGTGATGTAACCGACAATGGCATCGCCCGGCAGTGGCTGGCAGCACCCGGCCATCTGCGTCAGCAGGTTGCCGACCCCCTGAATCTGGATGTCACCACGCTTGCCGGTACGCGGCCCGGTAGGTTTGCGTGGCACCAGCTCGATCTGCTCGATACGCTCGGGCTCCAGCAACTGCTGAGCGGCGTTGACCAGGTGGGCCAGGCGCAGGTCGCCCGCGCCGAGCGAGGCGAACATGTCCTCGGCGGTCTTGACGTTGGTCTTCTCGGCCAGCCGTTCGAAGTCCACCTGCGGCAAGCCCAGGCGGCTGAGCTCGCGCTCGAGCAAGGTCTTGCCGGCGGCGACGTTCTGGTCACGCGCCTGCAGTTTGAACCAGTGCACGATCTTGGCCCGCGCCCGCGAGGTGGTGACGTAGCCCAGGTTGGAGTTCAACCAGTCACGGCTGGGGTTGCCGTGCTTGCTGGTGATGATCTCCACCTGCTCACCGGTCTGCAGGCTGTAGTTCAGCGGCACGATACGGCCGTTGATCTTGGCCCCCCGGCAGTTGTGGCCGATCTCGGTGTGCACACGGTAGGCGAAGTCCAGCGGGGTCGCCCCTTTGGGCAGGTCGATGGCGTGGCCGTCAGGAGTGAACACGTAGACCCGGTCCGGCTCAATGTCGACCCGCAACTGCTCGACCAGGCCACCGATGTCGCCCAGCTCTTCGTGCCATTCCAGCACCTGGCGCAGCCAGGAGATCTTCTCTTCGTAATGGTTGGAGCTGGGCTTGACGTCGGTGCCCTTGTATCGCCAGTGGGCACAAACCCCCAGCTCGGCCTCTTCATGCATGCCGTGGGTGCGGATCTGCACTTCCAGCACCTTGCCCTCGGGGCCGATCACTGCGGTGTGCAGCGAGCGGTAGCCGTTTTCCTTGGGGTTGGCGATGTAGTCGTCGAACTCTTTGGGGATGTGCCGCCACAGCGTGTGCACGATACCCAGCGCGGTGTAGCAGTCGCGAATTTCCGGCACCAGCACGCGCACTGCACGCACGTCGTAGATCTGGCTGAATTCCAGGCCTTTGCGCTGCATCTTGCGCCAGATCGAATAGATATGTTTCGCCCGGCCGCTGATGTCGGCATTGACGCCCGTGGCCAGCAGCTCGTTCTGCAGCTGGTTCATCACGTCGCTGATGAAGCGTTCGCGGTCCAGCCGGCGCTCGTGCAGCAGTTTGGCGATCTGCTTGTACTGGTCGGGTTCGAGGTAGCGGAAGGACAGGTCTTCCAGCTCCCACTTGATGTGGCCGATACCCAGGCGGTGCGCCAGCGGCGCATAGATGTCGAATACCTCACGCGCGACACGCAGGCGTTTCTCGTCGTCGGCGGCCTTGACCGCACGGATCGCGCAGGTACGCTCGGCCAGCTTGATCAGTGCCACACGCACATCATCGACCATGGCCACAAGCATCTTGCGCAGGTTCTCGACCTGCGCCTGCGAGCCCAGCACCAGCGACTGCCGCGGGCTGAGGCTGGCGCTGATGGCGGCCATGCGCAACACGCCGTCGATCAGCTTGGACACCACCGGACCGAACCGCTGGCTGACCTCGGCCAGGGTCACCTTGCCCTCGCGTACCGAACGGTAGATGACCGCGGCCACCAGGGAATCCTGGTCCAGCTTGAGGTCAGCCAGGATTTCGGCAATTTCCAGGCCCGCCTGGAAGCTGGACGTACCGTCCGCCCAGGAATGCTTGGCCGGGTTGCCCTTTTTCTCGATCTCATGGGCAAACTCGCAGGCTTCTTTGAGCGCTGCGCGATCCAGTGCCGAATCGACGCTTACCACATGGTCCAACCATCCTTCGAGATTGATACTGCCGTCGGTGTTGACCGGCTGGTGCACTCTCACCTGTACCATCTTTGTTTTACCTTTCCATACAGCGCACCACGCGGGTGCGCTGGCGATCACCGTGTGGCTGCCATTCCATGGAAGCCACACCAAGGGGCCAGTCTGCTAGCCCGCTTCGAATAACGCCATGGCCTCGACATGCGCCGTTTGAGGAAACATGTCGAGAATCCCGGCCCTTTTTAACCGGTACCCCTGGCCGACCAGCACCTGCGCGTCTCGCGCCAGCGTGGCCGGGTTGCACGATACGTAAACCAGCCGTTTGGCCTGGAGGCGTGCGATGCCTTGCACCACCTCGAACGCACCGTCGCGCGGTGGATCCAAGAGTACCGCAGAAAAGCCCTCGGCGGCCCATCCGGTGCCTGCCAAAGGCTGCGATAAATCGGCCTGAAAAAACCGTGCGTTATGCACATTGTTGTTCCGGGCATTGGCCGCGGCCCGATCGACCATGGCCTGTACACCTTCGACTGCCACTACCTCGCGGGCCTTGCCGGCCAGCGGCAGGGCAAAGTTGCCCAGGCCGCAGAACAGGTCCAGCACCCGCTCGTCGGCCCCCGGTGCGAGCCAAGCCAGGGCCTGCTCGACCATCGCCGTGTTGACCTGGGCATTCACCTGCACGAAGTCACCCGGGCGCCAGGCCAGCTCAAGCTGCCACGGCGCCAGGGCAAAGCCCAGTTGCGCGGCAGGGTCCACCGGCGCCGGCTCATCTTCACCTTGCAGCCACAGCTGGGCATTGGCCTGGTCGCAGAACGCCTGCAGCTTTGCCAGGTCTTCTGCCGGCAGCGGCGCAACGTGGCGCACCAACACCGCCTCGGCGGTGCCACTGAACAGTTCCACGTGGCCCAGCGCCTGCGGTTTGCTCAACGAGCGCAGCACCGTCGGCAAGTGGCGCAGAATCGACTGCAAGGGCTGTACCAGCACTGCGCAATCGTCGATGGCAATGATGTCCTGGCTGGCTTCGGCACGGAAGCCCACCTCCAGCTGACGCGCCTTGACGTCCCAGCGCACGGCCACACGGGCCCTGCGCCGGTAGCCGAATTCCGGCCCGCTCAGGGGTGCGGCCCATTCCTCGGGTTGCACGCCGGCCACCCGCTGCAGTTGCTCGGCCAGGGTGCGCTGCTTGAGCGCCAGCTGCGCGTCATGCGGCAGATGCTGCAGGTTGCAGCCACCACAGCGCGCATAATGGCGGCACGGTGCCTCACGGCGCTCAGGGCTGGCCTGCAGCAGCCGCTCCATGCGGGCCTCGACCACTTTGCCACGGGCGTTGAGCACCCGCGCCTCCACGGCCTCACCGGCCAGGGCACCACTGACGAACCAGGTGCGCCCGTCGAGGAAGGCGATGCCACGGCCGTCACCGGCCAGGCGCTCGATGTCCAGGCGCTGCTTCTTGCCCACGGGGACCTGGGGAGTGCGGTTGCCGCCGGCCGGCTGGAAGCGCAGGCCACTGTTGCTTTTTTTCTTGGACATTTAGCTCGGATCAAACAGGCCGGTGGACAGGTAACGGTCGCCGCGGTCGCAGATGATGGCGACCATCACGGCATTTTCCACTTCGCGGGAGAGGCGCAGCATGGCTGCAACCGCACCACCTGAGGACACGCCGCAAAAAATGCCCTCTTCACGGGCAAGGCGGCGGGTGGTGTCTTCGGCTTCCTGCTGCGACATGTCGACCACGCGGTCGACGCGCGTGGCGTCGAAGATTTTCGGCAGGTATTCCTCGGGCCAGCGGCGAATGCCCGGAATGGCCGAGCCTTCCATAGGTTGCAGCCCGATGATCTGTACCGCCGGGTTCTGCTCCTTGAGGTATTGCGAGCAGCCCATGATGGTGCCGGTGGTACCCATGGAGCTGACGAAATGGGTAATGTTGCCCTGGGTCTGCTGCCAGATCTCAGGGCCGGTGCTGTTGTAGTGGGCAATCGGATTGTCGCCGTTGGCGAACTGGTCGAGCACCAGGCCACGGCCTTCGGCCTGCAGCTTCTCGGCCAGGTCGCGGGCGCCTTCCATGCCCTCCTCCTTGGTCACCAGGATCAGCTCGGCGCCATAGGCGGTCATGGCGGCCTTGCGCTCGGCGGTGGAGTTGTCGGGCATGATCAGGATCATCTTGTAGCCCTTGATCGCCGCCGCCATTGCCAGGGCGATACCGGTGTTGCCGGACGTGGCTTCGATCAGGGTGTCGCCGGGCTTGATCTGGCCACGCAATTCGGCGCGGGTGATCATCGACAGCGCCGGGCGATCCTTCACCGAGCCGGCAGGATTGTTCCCTTCAAGCTTGAGCAGGAGGGTGTTGCTGGTTTCACCAGCAATGCGCTGCAGGCGAACCAGGGGCGTATTGCCGACGCAATCGGCGATGGTTGGGTACTGCAAGGTCATGGCGTATTTCACAATCCGGACGGCAGGGGCGCCTATCATACCGGCAAACCCTTCGCGGCCATATCACGCAATCTGTGGTGCATATAGCTACAAGCTATATCGATGGTCTGCATCGCCCTCTTCGCGGGCACGCCCGCTCCCACAGGTACTCCACTGGCCTCAAGAGTAGTGGTGACCCTGTGGGAGCGGGTTTACCCGCGAAGGGGCCGCCACATGTAACGGCAATCGCATCCACAGCCGCAGCCCATGCTTGCCATTCTGCGCCCACAAGGTGCCGCCCTGGCGCTGGATGGCACTGCGGGCGATGCTCAAGCCCAGGCCAAAACCACCATCCCCCGGCCGAGAACCGTCCAGCCGCGAGAAGGGCGCGAAGATCCGCTCCAGGTCCTCTTCAGCCACACCGCCACCCTCGTCCTCCAGCCACAGCCACCAATAACTGCCTTCGCGTTGCCCACCCAGGCGCACCACACCCTCGGGCGGCGAGTGACGAATGGCATTGCGCAAGATGTTTTCCAGCGCCTGGGCCAGATGATTGAGGTTGCCCTGCACCCAGCAGTCGGCCGGTACTTCGCAGCGCAGGCGCTCGGGCGACCAGCCACTCTCGTAGCTGGCATTTTCGGCCAGCAGTTCCCAAAGCGCGTGGACTTCGATGGGTTCCAGGTTCATCGGCGCACGCTCGGCGTCCTGCCAGGCCAGCTGCAGGGTGTCCTCCACCAACTGCTGCATGCAGTCCACTTCACGGGTCAGGCGTTCGCGCAGGCGCGTCAGGTCGGTTTCGCCGTCACAGGCCACCCGTAACCGGCTCAATGGCGTGCGCATTTCGTGCGACAGGTCGCGCAGCAACTGCTGCTGCATGGCCACCGTGCCCTGCAGCCGCTCGGCCATCTGGTCGAAAGCGCGGGCCAGCTCGCCCAGTTCGTCATGCCGGGCAATGGTGCGCGAGTCGAGGCGCGCCGATAGCTGATCGGCGCGCCAGGCATTGGCCTGCTCACGCAGCTGGTTCAGCGGCACGATCAACATACGGTACAGGCCCACGCACAACAGCAAGGTGAACAGGCCAGGGATGATGCCGTTGGTGACGATGCGCCACAGCAACCGGTACTGGTCCGGGTTGAACCGCTGCGGCAGTTCGATCACCAGCATGCCCTGCTCCGGTGCCCCCGGGAACGGTATGCGTACCCACGGCTGGTCGACGCTGCGCCGGCTCATCGGCCAGTCGACACCGCGCAGACGCGTCAGTCGCTGCATGATCTGCGGATCGAGAGTAGCGCTGTCGAGCGGTCGCAGGTTGATATCGAGCACGCCAACCCAGCCCCGTTCGCGCTGGTGCATCGCCGTCACCCACTTGTCCAGCCCTTCCCGCCCACCACTGCGCCACGCCTGCTCAGCCTCACTGGCGTAGCCTCGCAGCGTCTGCCGCGCCGGTTCCGAGAGGAAGGCATTCTGGATTTCCATGTGCCGGCCCCACGTGTAACTGAGGCCGATCATCAGCAGGCAAAAGCCCACCAGCAGGATCGCCAGCTTCCAGAACAGCGAATGGCGGTCAAGCATGGCTCACTCTGCCTCGCCGGTGCTGAGTACGTACCCCTTGCCCCACACGGTACGGATCTGCCGCTCGTGATAGTCGATGCCCTTGAGCTTGCGGCGGATCTGGCTGACGTGCATGTCCAGGCTGCGGTCGTGCCGCGAATAGCCGCGCTGCAACACCTGCTGGTAAAGGAACGGCTTGCTCAGCACATCATCGAAGTTGCGGTTGAGGATGTCGAACAACCGGTACTCGCTGGGGGTCAGGCCTGCCAGGCGGCCATTCAGGCGTACATCGCACAGCCCCTCGTCGAACTGCAGCTCGCCGCAGGCAGCCTGCTCCTGCGGGGCTTGATGACGGCGTTCGAGGGCCACGCGGCGCAGGATTGCCTCGATGCGCACCTGCAGCTCGGCCATGCTGAAGGGCTTGGGCAGGTAATCGTCGGCCCCGCGCTGGAAGCCACTGATGCGGTCGGCCTCGGCCCCCAGCGCCGACATCAGGATCACCGGCGTAGCGCTGCGCTTGCGCAGCTGCGCCAGGGCGTCCAGGCCGTTCAGCCCGGGCAGCAGAATATCCATGAGCACCACATCGAAAATCTCGCGACCAGCCGTTTCCAGGCCTTCCAGCCCATTACGGCACCAGGTGACCTGGAAGCCGCCACGTTGCAGCTCTTCGTGCAGGTAGGCACCCAGGACCGGGTCATCCTCGATGGCGAGGATATTGGAGTTGTAAATAGCTACAGGATTCATTGGCAACTGCCATGCATTCTCAATTGCGCAATTATTGAGTATCCACTACCGGTCAGGCAACCGCCCTGCGACCAATGCCCCGGCAACAACGCAAAACAGCGACTAAAGAGGTGCAATAGCGCTGCAGGCGGAGTAACTTCCCGGCTTGGCCGTCATCGCTTGACGGCTTCCAGGCACATCACAGGAGGCGAGTGTGCTCGATCGCTTGGGAATCCGCAGCCGGGTTCTGCTACTGGCCCTGCTGCCTGCCGGCCTGATGGCCCTGGTGCTGGGCAGTTACTTCACCTGGCTGCAACAGAACGACCTGCGCACCCAGCTGTTGCAACGCGGCAAGATGATCGCCGAGCAACTGGCGCCATTGGCTGCGCCCGCCATGGCCCGGCTTGCGCCCGCACAGCTGGAGCGCATTGCCGCGCAAACCCTGGAGCAGGCCGACGTTCGCGCCGTTGCCTTCCTGGCCCCGGACCGCACGCGCCTGGCACACGCCGGCCCGAGCATGCTCAACCAGCCTCCCAGCGGCGGTACCGGCACGCAATTGCTGCAGCGCAGCGGCAATGACGCCACCCGCTATTTGATGCCCGTATTCGGCCACCACCGCGATCTCGCCACCGATGCCGTGCCGGCCGAAGCCGAGCGCCTGCTAGGCTGGGTCGAGATCGAGTTGTCGCACGACGGCACCCTGCTGCGCGGTTACCGCAACCTGTTCACAAGCCTGCTTCTGATCCTCGCCTGCCTGGTGCTCAGCGGCCTGCTGGCGCTGCGCATGAGCCGCACCATCAACGACCCCATCGAACGCATCAAGCACGCGGTCAACCAACTCAAGGACGGTCACCTCGAAGAACGCCTGCCAACCATGGGCAGCCATGAGCTGGACGAGCTCGCCCGCGGCATCAACCGCATGGCCGAAACCCTGCAGAACGCCCACGAAGAACTGCAGCACAGCATCGACCAGGCCACCGAAGACGTGCGCCAGAACCTGGAAACCATCGAAATCCAGAACATCGAGCTGGACATGGCGCGCAAGGAGGCCCTTGAGGCCAGCCGCATCAAGTCGGAATTCCTGGCCAACATGAGCCACGAGATCCGCACCCCGCTCAACGGCATCCTCGGCTTTACCCATCTGCTGCAGAAAAGCGAGCTGACGCCACGCCAGCTGGACTACCTGAACACCATCGAGAAGTCCGCCGACAACCTGTTGGGGATCATCAACGAGATCCTCGACTTCTCCAAGATCGAGGCCGGCAAGCTGGTACTCGACAGCATTCCGTTCAACTTGCGCGACCTGATCCAGGACACCCTGACCATCCTCGCCCCGGCCGCCCACGCCAAGCAGCTGGAATTGCTCAGCCTGATCTACCGCGACACCCCTGCTTCGCTGATCGGCGACCCGCTGCGGCTCAAGCAGATCCTCACCAACCTGGTCAGCAACGCCATCAAGTTTACCCGCGAAGGCACCATCGTCGTGCGCGCCATGCTCGAAGACGAGCACGAAGACAGCGCGCAGCTGCGCATCAGCGTGCAGGACACCGGTATCGGCCTGTCGCCGCAAGAGGTGCGTACGCTGTTCCAGGCTTTCAGCCAGGCCGACAACTCGCTGGCCCGCCAACCTGGCGGCACAGGGCTGGGGCTGGTGATATCCAAGCGCCTGATCGAACAGATGGGCGGCGAAATCGGCGTCGACAGCACCCCGGGCGAGGGCTCGCAGTTCTGGATCAGCCTTAACCTGCCCAAAGCCCACGACGACCTCGAGGAGCAGCCGATGCAGCCGCTGCTGGGCCGTCGCGCAGCCATCGTCGATGGCCACGAGCTGGCACGCCAGGCGCTGGAGCACCAACTGGAAGACTGCGGCCTCAGCGTTAGCCTGTTTGCTTCCTACGACCAGTTGCTGCAGGCGGTTCAGGCTGCCAGCCAGGCCGGCCTGCCGTTCGAGTTCGCCGTGCTCGGGGCCAACCTGGGCAACCTTTCGCCCGAGCAACTGGGCCACTACCACCAGCAACTCGAACGTTACCACTGCCAGTGCGTGGTGCTGTGCCCGACCACCGAGCAGGCGCTGTACCATCCGCACCTGCCCAACGGCCATGGCCAGTTGCTGTCAAAGCCCACCTGCACCCGCAAACTGCGCCGCCTGCTGATGGAACTGGTGCAACCGCGCCGCCCGCAGAGCGAGGCACAGAGCCTCAACGGCCAGCGCCAGCCGAAGGTCCTCTGCGTCGACGACAATGCCGCCAACCTGCTGCTGGTGCAGACCCTGCTCGAAGACCTGGGCGCCGAGGTGCTGGCCGTCGACAACGGCTATGCAGCGGTACAGGCCGTGCAGGATGAACCGTTCGACCTGGTGCTGATGGACGTGCAGATGCCCGGCATGGACGGCCGTGTCTGCACCGAGCAGATCCGCCTCTGGGAAAACACCCAAAGTGGCAACCCGTTGCCGATCGTCGCCCTTACCGCCCATGCCATGGCCAACGAAAAACGCGCCTTGCTGCACGCCGGCATGGACGACTACCTGACCAAGCCGATCAGCGAGCGGCAACTGGCCCAGGTGGTGATGAAGTGGACCGGCCTGAGCCTGGGCGTGCCGCAACAGGCGCAGGCCGAGCAAGCGACCAGCAGTGATGACCTGAAGGTGCTCGACCCCGAAGAAGGCCTGCGCCTGGCGGCGGGCAAGGCGGACCTGGCGGCCGACATGCTGAGCATGCTGCTGTCGTCGTTGGACGCGGACCGCGATGCCATACGCGCTGCTCGCGAGGCGGACGACCGCGACCGCCTGATAGAACAGGTACACCGCCTGAACGGTGCCTCGCGCTATTGCGGCGTGCCGCAGCTGCGCGCCGCGTGCCAGCGCAGCGAGACCTTGCTCAAGCAGGAACACCCACAGGCGCAGCAAGCGCTGGATGAGCTGGACGGCGCAATCAGCCGGCTGGCGGCGCAGGCCAGACTAAGTGCCTGAACGGATAGATTCGGCGCTCGATCTCACGGCCAGCGGCCAACGCAAGGCATGTACCACAAAGGAAACCCTCACCATGCGCACCCTGTTGTTCAGCAGCCAGCATTACGATCAGGAAAGCTTTACCCAGGCCGCCCGCGGCAGCGCGCTGGAGCTGCATTTCCAGCCTGCTCGCCTGACCCTCGACACCGCCGCCCTGGCCAGTGGCCATGAAGTTGTTTGCGCCTTCATCAATGACGAACTCGACGCCCCGGTGCTCCAGCGCCTGGCCGAAGGCGGCACACGCCTGATCGCCCTGCGTTCGGCCGGCTACAACCACGTCGACCTGGCCGCTGCCAAGCGCCTGGGCCTTGCCGTGGTACGCGTGCCGGCCTACTCGCCACACGCCGTGGCCGAACACGCCGTGGCACTGATCCTGGCCCTCAACCGGCGGCTGCACCGGGCCTACAACCGCACCCGCGAAGGCGACTTCACCCTGCACGGGCTGACCGGTTTCGACCTGCATGGCAAAACCGTCGGCGTGGTCGGCACCGGCCAGATCGGCGTTGCCTTCGCCCGCATCATGGCCGGCTTCGGCTGCCAACTGCTGGCCTACGACCCTTACCCCAACCCGGAGCTGCTGGCCCTCGGCGCGCGCTACCTGACGTTGCCTGAGCTGCTGCGCGAAGCCCGTATCATCAGCCTGCACTGCCCGCTGACCGAGCACACCCGGCACCTGATCAATGCACAAAGCCTGGCCCAACTGCAGCACGGCGCCATGCTGATCAACACTGGCCGTGGCGCACTGGTCGACACCCCGGCACTGATCGACGCGCTGAAAAGCGGCCAGCTTGGCTACCTGGGCCTGGACGTCTACGAAGAAGAAGCCCAGCTGTTCTTCGAGGACCGCTCCGACCTGCCGCTGCAAGACGATGTGCTGGCCCGCCTGCTGACTTTCCCCAACGTGATCATCACTGCCCACCAGGCCTTCCTTACCCGCGAGGCGCTGGACGCCATTGCCGCGACCACGCTCGACAACATCAACTGCTGGGCGGCAGGCAATCCACAGAATCTGGTAATGGGTTAGTGCTAGGATACGCGGCATTTCTGGAGGACCCATGGTCGAGCACGATTTCCGCTACACCCTTTTCAACCCGCAACACACCCTGATCGAGTGCCGTGCACTGGTGCCGGGCCGCTATCAAGTCACCGGCAACGGTGGTTCGATGCATAAAGGCGACACCCTGCTGGTGACCCTCAAGGGCAGCAAGGATTTGTCCATGCGATTGACCGTGGACAGCGTGCGCCACCTGATCAACCCGCGCGGCCAGTGGGTCGCCGTGGCCAGCGGACCGGTGTTCAACGAACTGGAAATTCTCACCTGGCAGGTCGAGTGCGACAGCTGCGACGCCGTGCTGGATTTTGAATTTGCCGTGGACGCCAAGCTGGGCAAGAAAGCCCGTCAGCCCGCCGCCAGCGCACGCATTGCCGAACTGGGTTGGGCCAGCCGTGGCGAAAAACACCTGTGCCCGCGTTGCCAGGAGAGCGCCGAGTGAAGAATCCGCTGACCGGCGTGCTGATTGCAACCGGCTTGCTCGGCTGCGCCGCAGAACCTTCAAAGCTGCAGCAGGAGCGCAGCTACGTGCTGGAGTGGATTGGCGAGCGCCCGCTGATCGACTACAGCCACCTGACCCTGACCTTGGCCAGCGACGGCCGCGCCTACGGCAATGGCGGCTGCAACCACTGGTTTGCGCCGTATACGCTGGAGGGCGAGCGCCTGAGCTTCGGCAAGGTCGGCAAGACCCGCAAGCTGTGCGCACCGGCGTTGATGGAGCAGGAAAAGCGCTTTTTGCAGGCGCTGGAAACGGTAGAGCGCTGGGATGTGTCGCCGGTGGAGCAGATGCGCTTCTGGCCGGCCGAGGGCAAGCCGCTGCGGTTCTGGCCAGAGGAAGGCTGACATCATGGGGGCTGCTTTGCAGCCCTTCGCGGCACAAGGCCGCTCCTACAAGGGCGCGCGATTCCCTGTAGGAGCGGCCTTGTGCCGCGATGGGCCGCTAAAGCGGCCCCAACTGCATCAGGCGCCTTTCAGGGCCTTGATCCTGGCCTGCAGCCCTTCCAGGGTCTGCTCGCCCAGCAGCTGTTCGCGCACCTTGCCCTTGTCATCGATGATGTAGGTGACCGGCAGCGCCTCGCTACGCGGCAAGTCATAGCGCTCGGCCGGGTCCTGGGCCAGCACGGTAAAACCGATGCCCAAGGTTTCAGAGGCCTGTTTCAGGTCCTGCCCCTGCAAGCCATCGAAGTTCACCCCCACCACCTTGATGCCATCGGCCGCCCACTGCTTGGCCGCCGTGTTCAGCTCCGGGATTTCGGTACGGCACGGCCCGCACCATTCGGCCCAATAGTTGAGCACCAGCCAGTGCCCTTCTATCTGTTCGGCCTTAACCGTATTACCGTGCTGGTCCACGCCATAATCGGCACCGCAACCACCGAGCAACAGGCTCGCGGTGATGGCCAGTACTGCTGCCAGACGCCTTGCCATGGGTCAATCCTTCTCGAGTTTTAAAGCAAATGGGTCAGTCGCTGCGGTTAGAATAGCCGCCACACCCAGCTGGATGCGACCCGACATGACTGACCTGACGCTCTATCATAACCCGCGCTGCTCGAAATCCCGCGGCGCGCTGGAACTGCTCGAAGCCCGTGGCCTCGCCCCGACCATCGTGCGTTATCTGGAAACCCCGCCCGACGCCGCCACCCTCAAGGCCCTGCTCGCCAAGCTGGGCATCGCCCCGCGCGAGCTGTTGCGTACCGGCGAGGACGAATACAAAACGCTGAACCTCGCCGACCCGGCGCTGACCGACGCACAACTGATCGAGGCCATGGCCCAGCACCCTAAACTGATCGAACGGCCGATTCTAGTCGCTGATGACAAGGCCGTGGTCGGCCGCCCGCCGGAAAAAGTGCTGGAGATCCTGCCGTGAGCGCGCCCTACATCCTGGTGCTGTACTACAGCCGCCATGGCTCGACCAGCGAAATGGCCCGGCACATCGCCCGCGGCATCGAACTGGCCGGTATGGAGGCGCGCCTGCGCACAGTGCCTGCTATCTCTACCGAATGTGAAGCGGTGGCACCGGACATTCCGGCCAGTGGTGCGCTGTACGCCACCCTGGACGACCTTCGCCACTGCGCAGGCCTGGTACTGGGCAGCCCGACCCGCTTCGGCAACATGGCAGCGCCGCTGAAGTACTTCCTGGATGGCACCAGCAGCCTGTGGCTGGGCGGTGAACTGGTCGGCAAGCCGGCGGGGGTGTTCACCTCTACCGCCAGTTTGCACGGTGGCCAGGAAACCACCCTGCTGTCGATGATGTTGCCGTTGATGCACCACGGCATGCTGGTGATGGGCCTGCCGTACAGTGAGTCGGCCTTGCTGGAAACCCGCGGCGGCGGCACCCCTTACGGCGCCAGCCACCATGCGGGGGCCGATGGCAAGCGTGAGCTTGATCAGCACGAAATTGCCCTGTGCCGCGCTCTGGGCCAACGCCTGGCGACCACGGCCAAGGCCCTGGAGGCCGCGCGTGGCTAAAAAGCCCAAGGTGTTGCCGCCTCTGGAATGGCTGGCACCGCGCCTGCGCCTGACACGGGCGTTGAGCCTGGCGTTTTTCTTCGGCCTGATCGGCCTGCTGCTGGTGAACAACCTGTGGTTCGCCAACCTGCATGGGGCGCGAGTCGGGGTGATTCTGGCAATCGAGCTGGTGCCACTGCTGCTGCTGTTGCCGGGCATGCTGACAGGCAGCGCCCGGGCACATGCCTGGGCCTGTTTCGTGGTGAATATCTATTTCATCAAGGGCGTGCTGGCGGCGTTCGACCCGGCGCGGGCGGTGTTTGGCTGGGCTGAAGTGCTGGTGAGCCTGGGGTTGTTCATTGCCGGGCTGCTGTATGTGCGCTGGAAGTTCCAGCATGAGCGGCGCATGGCGGGCGAAGGGAGTTGAATTCGGGGGCTGTCCTGCAGCCCCGACGATCTCAATGGTTGACGGTATGCGCCAGCATCACCGACAACTGGCACAGCGGCCGCCCACTTTCTTCATGCCACTGGTTGAACGCCTGTTGCACCAAGGCCAGGTCGCGTTGACTGGTCGGCTGCTTGTCGATCACCTTCTGTGCAATCAACGCCGCCGCCATGTCATCGGTAGGGATGAAGGTATCCTTGCCAACCATACGCAAAAAGCGCGGCGCCGACAGCCCACCCAGCTGGTTGCCGTGCTTGGCCAGGTACTTCCACAAGCCGACAATGTCGGTCACCGGCCAGTCGGCGATGAAGGCGCCAAAGCTGCCCTTCTCCTTCGTCACGTCGAGGATCATCTGCGCATTGCGCGGTACGCTCTTGAGCTTGCCCAGGTGGCGGATGATGCGCTCGTCCTGCATCAGCCGCTCCAGGTGCTCGGCGCCCATCAGCACGACCTTCTCCGGGTCGAAGCCGAAAAACACCTGCTCGAACGCTGGCCACTTGGCATCCACCAGGCTGTGCTTGAGCCCCGCGCGGAACACGCGCAGGGCCAGGGTCGACAGGTAGCGGTCGTCGCTGATACCGCGCAGTTGCACAGCTGTGCGCGGCTGCGGCAGGAAGGCCTCCAGCGCCTGGGCCGAGCCAAAACGGTTCAGGCAGTACTCATGCAGCCACTGGTAATCGCGCATGGGCTCAGATATTCAGCACGTCGAGGAAACGCGGCGTGGCGTTTTCGTCGATCTTCAGGCCGATGAAGTCGAACAGGTTGCGGTCGGCCAGTTGCGACGGCGCCACGTTCTGCAGGGCACGGAAGATGCTCTCGGTACGGCCCGGGTGCTTGCGCTCCCACTCCACCAGCATGTCCTTGACCACCTGACGCTGCAGGTTTTCCTGCGAGCCACACAAGTTGCACGGGATGATCGGGAATTCCTTCATGTCCGAGTAGGCCTGGATGTCCTTCTCGCTGCAGTAGGCCAGCGGGCGGATCACCACATTGCGGCCGTCGTCGGCGCGCAGCTTCGGCGGCATGCCCTTGAGCGCACCGTTGAAGAACATGTTGAGGAAGAAGGT
Organism: Pseudomonas sp. SIMBA_068; assembly: GCF_046534705.1. Classification (NCBI taxonomy): domain Bacteria; kingdom Pseudomonadati; phylum Pseudomonadota; class Gammaproteobacteria; order Pseudomonadales; family Pseudomonadaceae; genus Pseudomonas; species Pseudomonas sp. SIMBA_068. Next base: position 40,864 of record NZ_JAWRYI010000017.1, on the reverse strand, counting down.
TTCGACGATGTCGTCGCGGTGGTGCCCCAGCGCCATCTTGGTCGCGCCGATTTCGTCGGCGAAGGTGTACAGGGTGCCACGGCGCAGGCGCGAGCACAGCGAACACGTGGTCTTGCCCTCGGGTACCAGCTCCTTGACCACCGAGTAGGTGTCTTTCTCGACAATGTGGTACTCGACGCCCAGCTCTTTGAGGTAGGCCGGCAGCACGTGCTCAGGGAAGCCTGGCTGCTTCTGGTCCATGTTCACCGCGACGATCTCGAACTTGATCGGTGCCACCTTCTGCAGGTGCAACAGAACGTCGAGCATGGTGTAGCTGTCCTTGCCGCCAGACAGGCAGACCATGACCTTGTCGCCATCCTCGATCATGTTGAAGTCGGTGATGGCTTCGCCGGCGAGACGACGCAGGCGTTTTTGCAGTTTGTTCTGGTTGACCGAGAGGGTGCCCATAGCGCTTGGATCCGCGAGGTGTGACAAAAGCCGGCTATTTTACGCACAAACGCAGCATCGCTGTAGGCATTCCGATAAAGACTTCGATGTAATCAACAGCCCCCCTTACAGCGCAATTTGCTCTAAAAAGCACGGTTCGTGCCGGCAACCGCTTCCTATACTGCGACATAAGGCCACATTACCGCTTGCATCGGTGTTCGGGCCTCGGGCCGCTTGCGCTCCATCTGGGGGGCGTTTGGCAACATTGAGAGGAGTGATCGGCATGATTCATCACGTTGTGGGGCTGTTTACCCATCCCGATCAGGAATGGCGGGAAATTCGTGGCGAAGAAGAAACCATCAGCCACATGTACCTGACGCATACCTTGATCCTGGCGGCGATCCCTGCCGTTTCCGCATTCATCGGCACCACCCAGGTGGGCTGGGTAATCGGTGACCGGCCAGCCGTGATGCTCACCATGGAAAGCGCCATCTGGATGAGCATCATGTCGTACTTGGCCATGCTCGGCGGGGTGGCGGTAATGGGCGCGTTCATCCACTGGATGGCTCGCACCTACGATGCCAATCCGTCCATGGCGCAGTGCATCGCCTTTGCCACCTACACCGCCACACCGTTGTTCATCGGCGGCTTGGCGGCGCTGTACCCGCACCTTTGGCTGGGCATGCTGATCGGCACTGCTGCTATCTGCTACACGGTGTACCTGCTGTATGTCGGCTTGCCGACGTTCATGAACATACCGTCCGACGAAGGCTTCCTGTTCTCCAGCTCGGTGCTGGCAGTGGGCCTTGTGGTACTCGTGGCGATCATGGCTGCCACGGTAATTATCTGGGGACTGGGCGTGGGGCCCGTCTACACCAACTAGAACAGACTCAACCAACACTGGGGCATCAACCAGGGGCCGCCGCAAGGCGGCCTCTGGCTGTGCGCAGACCGGTGGCACGGCAGGCCGCCGATGCTTGCGGCATAATGCCCGGTCAGGAGAACCGCCCCACCATGCCCGAGCTGCTCAAACAACGCGTCGAAACCTGTTACCAGCAAGCCGAAACCTTTTTCAAACGCCCCTTCCCGCGCCCGGAAGTCAGCTTCAAGCTGCGCGGGCAAAAAGCCGGCGTCGCCCACCTGCACGAGAACCTGCTGCGCTTCAACCTGCAGCTTTACCGGGAAAACCAGGAAGACTTCCTGCGCCAGACCGTTGCCCACGAAGTGGCGCACCTGGTGGCCCACCAGTTGTTTGGCGACCGCATCCAGGCCCATGGAGAAGAGTGGCAATTGATCATGCGCGGGGTGTATGAGCTGCCACCCAACCGTTGCCACAACTATGAAGTGCAACGGCGCGTGGTAACCCGCTACATCTACCGCTGCCCGTGCCCGCAGGGTGATTTCCCGTTTACCGCACAGCGGCACAAGCTGGTGCGCCAGGGGCGGCGGTACCTGTGCAAACGCTGCCGGGAGATTCTGGTGTACAGCGGCGAGACCCGCGTCGAATAGGGGCCGGCCTCATCGCGGGCAAGCCCGCGAAAAAGCCGACACAAGCAATGCAAAAATCACCGGCATAAGAAAGGCGACCCGGGGGTCGCCTTCTTTTACCAGCCTGCGCCTTACTTCTCGACGAAGGCACGCTCGATCAGGTAGTCACCCGGCTCGCGCATGCGGGCGGAGACTTTCAGGCCGAAGCTGTCCAGCACTTCGCTGGTCTCGTCGAGCATGCTCGGGCTGCCGCAGATCATCGCACGGTCGTCCTGCGGGTTGATCGGTGGTAGGCCAATGTCGCTGAACAGCTTGCCGCTGCGCATCAGGTCGGTCAGGCGGCCTTGGTTTTCGAAAGGCTCGCGGGTCACTGTCGGGTAGTAGATCAGCTTGTCGCGGACCGACTCACCGAAGAACTCGTTCTGCGGCAGGTGCTCGGTGATGAACTCGCGATAAGCCACTTCGTTCACGTAACGCACGCCGTGTACCAGGATCACTTTTTCGAAGCGCTCGTAGGTTTCCGGGTCCTGGATGACGCTCATGAACGGCGCCAGGCCAGTGCCGGTGCTCAGCAGATACAGGTGCTTGCCCGGGTTCAGGTCGTCGAGCACCAAGGTACCGGTAGGCTTCTTGCTGATGATGATCTCATCGCCTTCCTTCAGGTGCTGCAGCTGCGAGGTCAGCGGGCCGTCAGGTACCTTGATGCTGAAGAACTCCAGGTGCTCTTCCCAGTTCGGCGAGGCGATGGAATAGGCACGCATGAGCGGACGGCCGCTTTCCTGCTGCAGGCCGATCATCACGAACTGACCGTTCTCGAAGCGCAGCCCCGGGTCGCGGGTGCACTTGAAGCTGAACAGGGTGTCGTTCCAGTGGTGCACACTGAGGACACGTTCGTGGTTCATGTTGCTCATCGATGGGGCTCCTGAAGAAAAACGCGGCGCGCAAAACGCGCAGTTGCGCGATAGTTTAGGGGCAGCGACAATATCTGTTAACTGGATTATCAAGATATGTGTTATCGGTTATATCGATATGCGATTCACACTCCGTCAACTGCAAGTCTTCGTCGCCGTCGCACAGCACCAAAGCGTCTCCCGGGCCGCTAGCCTGCTGGCGTTGTCGCAGTCGGCCGCCAGCACTTCCATCACCGAACTGGAGCGGCAATCGAGCTGCCAGCTGTTCGACCGTGCCGGCAAGCGCCTGGCGCTCAACGCCTTGGGCCATCAACTGTTGCCACAGGCAGTGGCCCTGCTCGACCAGGCCAAGGAAATTGAAGACCTGCTTAACGGCAAGTCCGGTTTCGGTTCGCTGGCGGTCGGCGCCACATTGACCATCGGCAACTACCTGGCCACCCTGCTGATCGGCAGCTTCATGCAGACCCACCCGGAAAGCCAGGTCAAGCTGCATGTACAGAACACAGTGCATATCGTGCAACAGGTCGCGCACTACGAAATTGATCTGGGTCTAATCGAAGGTGACTGCAACCACCCCGACCTGGAAGTGCAGCCGTGGGTCGAGGACGAACTGGTGGTGTTCTGCGCGCCGCAGCATCCACTGGCCAAGCCGGGCCGGGCTGATATCGAAAGCCTGTCGCAAGAGGCGTGGATATTACGCGAGCAAGGCTCAGGCACCCGCCTCACCTTCGACCAGGCCATGCGCCATCACCGCGCCAACCTCAACATCCGCCTGGAGCTGGAACACACCGAAGCGATCAAGCGCGCGGTGGAGTCGGGCCTGGGCATTGGCTGCATTTCGCGGCTGGCGCTGCGTGACGCTTTCCGCCGGGGCAGCCTGGTACCGGTGGAAACGCCGGAACTGGACCTGATGCGCCAGTTCTATTTCATCTGGCACAAACAGAAGTACCAGACCTCGGCCATGCGCGAGTTTCTGGAACTGTGCCGCAACTTCACTGCGGGCTATACCCGCAGTGATGAAATCGTGCTGCCGCCGATCGCTTAGAGCAGGATCACGCCCCACACCAGCGCCACCATGGTCAGTGCCACCAGTTGCGCGGCGCTGCCCATGTCCTTGGCGTTTTTCGACAGCGGGTGGCGCTCCAGCGAGATGCGGTCGATGGCCGCCTCCACCGCCGAGTTGAACAGCTCGACGATCAGCCCCAATAGGCACACCGCAATCATGATCGCCCGCTCGGCACGGCTGACCGGCAGCCAGAAGGCAATCGGGATCAGCAGCACGTTAAGCAGCACCAGCTGGCGGAATGCGGCCTCACCCTTGAAGGCGGCACGCAGGCCATCCAGCGAGTAGCCGGCGGCGTTGAAGATGCGTTTCAGGCCGGTCTGGCCCTTGAATGGCGATGTCATGTGGGTCACTTAACAACAGAAAGGCCAGCAGACTAGACCGGCTCGGGTCAAAAAAGCGTGAAGCCACGCGCAGTCAGTTGCTGGCAACCGATTCAAGTTGTTGCAGCAGCAGCGCGGCCTGGGTGCGGGTACGCACGCCCAGCTTGCGGAATATTGCAGTGACGTGGGCCTTGATCGTGGCCTCGGAGACACTCAGCTCATACGCAATCTGCTTGTTCAGCAGGCCTTCGCAGACCATGGTCAGCACGCGGAACTGCTGCGGCGTGAGGCTGGCCAGTCCCTCGCTTGCGGCCTTGGCCTCGGCCGAGACATCGACCTTTTCGAACGCCTGCGGCGGCCACCAGACTTCGCCATCGAGCACCTTGCGCACGGCATCCTGGATCACTTCGAGGGTGCTGGACTTGGGAATGAAGCCACTGGCGCCAAACTCGCGGGACTTGACCACCACCGCGGCCTCCTCCTGTGCCGACACCATCACCACCGGGATCTGCGGGTATTGCCCGCGCAGCAGCACCAGCCCGGAAAAACCATAAGCACCCGGCATGTTCAAGTCCAGCAGCACCAGGTCCCAGTCGGCTTTTTCGCTCAGGCGGGTTTCCAGTTCGGCAATGCTTGCGACTTCGACCAGGCGCACATCCGGGCCCAGGCCAAGGGTAACGGCCTGGCGCAGGGCGCCACGGAACAGCGGGTGGTCATCGGCAATCAGGATTTCGTAAGTGGCCATCGATCTAAGGATCCTGTTCTATGCCAGGCGCTCGGGGGATTGAGAAGCGCCCGGCGGGGAATCGGCGCCAAGGATGCCGAGCACGGTCAAGGGTGGTCAAGCCATTGCCCTGCCGTCTCGCCCACCTTGGCTGCCAGCCCCGTCATTATGAACCAAAGCAGGGGTTGTGCCCCTTGGACTATAGGAAGGTATGCAAACGCTGGTGGGTGTCGTCCTGATCATCCAGCGGCAGACGCCGCTTGCCGCTCAGATAGTGCAGGCTGAATACATCCAGGTAGGCATCCAGCGCCTGCGAAGCCTGGCTGTCGCCGGCCAGGTCCAGGCACATGGCTGCGACCTCTGCCGTGCAGAAATGGTCGTCGCGCTTGGAGCGCCGCAGGCGGTAGCGCGACATCTGCTCGGCCTGCAGGCTCAACACCGGGAAGCGGTCAAGGTACGGGCTTTTGCGGAACATCTTGCGGGCTTCGGTCCAGGTGGCATCCAGCAGGATGAACAGCGGGCGCTTGCCCGGCTCACGCGCCACCTCGCTGACCACCCGCTGCTCGGCCACGAACTCACCGGGGAAGACGATATAGGGCTGCCAGTGCGGGTCGTCCAGCAACGCCAACAAGCGCTCGTCGACCGAGGTGCGCAGCCAGCCGAAGGCCCAGGTGTCCTGGATCAGGTCGGCAATCAGCCAGCCGGTGTTGGTGGGCTTCAACGGCTCGGTGTCATGCATCAGCAGGCATACGCCCGACTCGGCCTGCACCCGAGGCTTCCAGGCACACAGGCAATGGGTGGCGATGACCCGGCAATCCGCGCAGCGCTCGGCACGCGAGCCACGGGCGATGAAAGGCTTGTTGCTGCGGGCCAGGCGTTCGGCGCGCAGCCGCGCTACCGCGTGGCTCATGCCGGCAGGCCTCTGGACAGGTAGGAAATGGGCACAAGGATGACTCGGAAAAAACAAGGCGCCCAGTTTAGCAGAACAGGGGCCATTTACTGTGCAGCTGGCGAGGTGCCCCTTATAATCGACGCTTACCGTGCCCGAACCTCGCGCTCGCGCGACTTTCACGGAACGCCGTCGACCTGCGCATGTCAAAGCGCCAGTCATCGAACCAGGAGAGATTCATGCTGCGCCTTATCGTCCCCGCCCTGAGCCTGCTACTCGCTCTGCCCCTGGCAGCCCAGGCAGCCTCCAAGCAGGATTACGACCTGAACAGGACATTGCAGAAGGTTGCCAAAGAAAGCAGCGTCGGTACCCCGCGCGCGATCAACGAGGACATCCTCGACCAAGGCTACACCGTGGAAGGCAAGGCACTGGTCAACCACCTGAGCGTACGCCAGAGCCACGCCGAGCGCATGCAGGCCAATCCCGCCCAGGTACGCAGCCAGCTGGGCGACAGCGTGTGCCGCAACAGCGGCTTTCGCAACCTGATGTCCAAGGGCGCGGTCATGGTCTATCGCTTCACGGTGTACAAGACCAACCAGCCGATCATGGACCAGGCATTCGACAGTGCCAGCTGCGTGGCCGGCAACAAGAAGAAGTAACAGCAGCTGTTCAAGCTATACCTTCTCATCCTCACGGGCGCGCCAGCACCCTTCGGCCGCATCGGCGCGCATCTCGGCCAATAACGCCTGCAAGTAGCGCGACTGGCACTCCAGCCCCGCCAACCTGCGGCAGCACTCGTCCTCAAGGCTCAAGTGATGCACCTGAGCCGCACTCTCCAGCTGCTGGTAGAGCTGCCGGTCAATCTCGATGATCAAGCGATGCATACCGCCACCTCCTGCATCGATACGTTTCGCTTTACCAGTTAACCAAACCCCTGCTGCCGGTGGCCACATACCGACGGGCGGCTGCGCCAAACAGCCCGGCACGATCCTGCGCGAGGGTCTAGATTGAGGTCAGAGGTATTGGTGCAGAAGGAGACGTTGCATGCCTTACCAAGCGAATGAACTGCTGTTCAGCCACTTCCGTGACAACAATATCGACCTGAGCAACATCGACGCACAACTTCAACTGGTAGCCCCCGACAGCCCCAACCTGCCGCTATACCGCGACATGATGCTGACCATCCTGCGCATGGCCCATGACGACAGCGACCGCTGGAGCGCCAAGATCACCCTGCAGGCGCTGCGCGAACTGGACCAATCGTTCCGCACTCTGCAGCGCTACAAGGGCCGGCGCAAGGTGACCGTGTTCGGCTCGGCACGCACCCCGCTGGAGCACCCGATGTACGCCCTGGCCCGCGAGTTGGGCGCTACCCTGGCGCGCTCCGATCTGATGGTCATCACCGGTGCCGGCGGCGGCATCATGGCTGCCGCCCACGAAGGCGCTGGCAGCGACCACAGCCTGGGTTTCAACATCACCCTGCCCTTCGAGCAACACGCCAACCCCACCGTGGGCGGCACCGACAAGCTGCTGCCCTTCCATTTTTTCTTTATCCGCAAGCTGTTCTTCGTCAAGGAAGCTGATGGCCTGGTGCTGTGCCCGGGCGGCTTCGGCACCCTGGATGAAGCGCTCGAAGTGCTGACGCTGATCCAGACCGGCAAGAGCCCCTTGGTGCCGGTGGTGCTGCTGGACTCGCCCGGCGGCAGCTTCTGGCGCGACTGCCTGGACTTCATCAGCCGCCAGCTGGAAGAAAACCGCTACATCCTGCCCAGCGACCTGAAGCTGGTGCGCCTGGTGCACAGTGCCGATGAGGCCGTGGAGGAAATCAACCAGTTCTACAGCAACTATCACTCCAGCCGCTGGCTGAAGAACCAGTTCGTGATCCGCATGCACCACCCGCTCAGCGAAGCAGCGCTGTTTGATATTCAGGAAGGCTTTGCCGACTTGCGCCTGAGTGGCAAGTACCACCAGCAAGCGGATAGCAGTGCCGAACATGAAGTGGGCAACTTCAACCACCTGACCCGGCTGTCATTCGCCTTCAATGGCCGCGACCAGGGCCGGCTGCGCGAGCTGGTGGATTTCATCAACTTGCCGGAGAACTGGGCCAAGCCTCAGCCAATGCATACCACGCAGCGGGCCAGGGAGGCGTTGAAGGTGAGCTGATGCCGCTTGAGATTCGCTTCCTGCACTGTACCTGTGGGAGCGGGCGTGCCCGCGAAGAATCCAGCGCGGTGGATGGCACCGGCGCTGCCGGTGTTCGCGGGCTCGCCCACTCCCACATGGATTGCGTCAGCTTTCGGATTTTAAGTCAGACCTTAACCATGCGAGACCGCCTACAACTGCAGATCTGGTGGTCAGTAATCGTCGAGATCACGCCCACTGAGCAGGCGGCCGATCATGTCCATGGGGAAACCCCGGTAAGCCAGAAAACGGGTTTGCCGGGCACGGCTGCGCGGATCCTGCGGGTGCTGCCCGGCAAACTTGCGCTGCCACACATCACGCATGCGCTCGCGCCAGTCCACCTCGCTCTCGCGCAATGCCTGCTCGATATCAGCACGCGCCAGACCACGCTGGCCCAGCTCCTCACGAATACGCGAAGGGCCATAGCCAGCGCTGGAACGGTACCTGATGAAGCTTTCGAGGTAGCGGGCTTCACAAAGCAGCCCTTCTTCGGCGAGCCGGTCGAGCTCAGGCTCGATCAGCTCGTCCGAAGCGCCGCGCTGACGCAACTTGCGCGTCAGCTCGACGCGACCGTGCTCACGTCGCGCGAGCAGGTCCATGGCTGTCCGCCGAATGGCGACGGGGGTGTCGAGTACGGCGGACATATTGGCTATCTACCGCGCAATCAATAACCGGCTTCGGCATCAGCCACATCGTCGGCGCTGGCATCAACGGCGGCAGCTTTGTTGGCTTCAGCGGCAGCACCGGCTTTCAGCAGCTTCTCACGAATCTGCTTCTCGATCTCGGTACCAATAGCCGGGTTCTCGGCCAGGTATTTGGCAGCGTTGGCTTTGCCCTGACCGATCTTGTTGCCCTGGTAGGCGTACCAGGCACCCGACTTCTCAATCAGGCCTTGGGACACACCCAGGTCAATGATCTCGCCGTTACGGTAAATACCTTTGCCGTACAGAATCTGGAACTCGGCCTGACGGAACGGCGGCGAAACCTTGTTCTTGACGATCTTGACGCGGGTTTCGCTACCGACCACCTCGTCGCCTTCCTTGACCGCACCGGTACGGCGGATGTCCAGACGCACCGAGGCGTAGAACTTCAGGGCGTTACCACCGGTGGTGGTTTCCGGGCTGCCGAACATCACGCCGATCTTCATACGGATCTGGTTGATGAAGATGACCAGGCAGTTGGCGTTCTTGATGTTACCGGTGATCTTGCGCAGGGCCTGGGACATCAGGCGAGCCTGCAGGCCCACGTGCATGTCACCCATTTCACCTTCGATCTCGGCCTTGGGTACCAGCGCGGCCACGGAGTCGACGATGATCACGTCAACGGCGTTGGAGCGCACCAGCATGTCGGTGATTTCCAGGGCCTGTTCGCCGGTGTCCGGCTGCGAGACCAGCAGGTCGTCGACATTGACGCCCAGCTTGCCGGCGTACTCAGGGTCGAGGGCGTGTTCGGCATCGACGAAGGCGCAGGTGGCACCGCTTTTCTGGGCTTCGGCGATGACCGACAGGGTCAGCGTGGTCTTACCCGACGATTCCGGGCCATAGATCTCGACGATACGGCCTTTTGGCAGGCCGCCGATGCCGAGGGCAATATCCAGGCCCAGGGAGCCGGTGGAGATGGCCGGAATGCCTTGGCGCTCCTGGTCACCCATGCGCATGACTGCGCCTTTGCCGAATTGGCGTTCGATCTGACCCAGGGCCGCAGCCAAGGCGCGCTTCTTGTTGTCGTCCATTGAAATCCTCACGTGTTCGACTTGGCCCTGATGGCCGGAATACCTGTATAAGTAGCCAGTATTATTCCACAGGCAGGCGCCCGCGCAAACCCCTGTCGTCGATTTACTCGGCACCAAGCTGTAACAAGCCGTCTAACGCGGCGCTCACCGTCTGTCGGCGTACCGCTTCGCGGTCACCCTCGAACTGGCGGCGCTCGCTGAACACCCGGTTGCCGTCACCCCAGGCGAGCCATACGGTACCTACCGGTTTGGCTGGCGAACCACCGTCCGGCCCGGCCACGCCGCTCACCGCCACGGCGAAGCGCGCGCCGCTGGCGGCCTGGGCACCGCGTACCATGGCTTCGACCACTTCCTGGCTGACTGCGCCCACCTGGCCGAACAAGGCCTCGGGCACGCCCAACAGGCGGGTTTTCTGGGCGTTGGAATAAGTCACGTAGCCAACCTCGAACCAGGCCGAGCTGCCAGGTATACGGGTGATGGCTTCGGCAATGCCACCGCCAGTGCAGGATTCGGCGGTAGCCACCTGTGCATTGAAACGGCGCAGGTGTTCACCCAGGCGGGTGGCAAGTGTGGTGATCGGGTCCATGTCGGGCTCCTGAAGGCTGCACCTACCCTACCAGCTTGTGTGTTTCACTGATATTCGGCCAGCTCGCGAAGCCTGAGACCACAACGGCAGCAGGCCTGCCGTGAAATGACGATTTCGCCGACAAACACGCGCTCGACTTCGACAGGCTTGTGCCTGTACAGCCGGCACAGCACAAGCCTGAGCCATTCGGTCATATCAGAAGTTCAACCGAAGCACGGTGCGCCAGATGTTCTTCGCCGGTGAACGACGATGCTTGGCCCAGTTGCGCTCCCACCATTCATCTTCATTGCGTACCACCTGCTCCAGATCACTGCCGGTAACAGCGGCAGCATGCTGGCGGAACATCATGGGGAATACACAATGCTGGCGGATCCTGTGTTTGACAACCACATCCACCGGCGTGCCATCGTAGGGCGTGTCGGCCAGGATCCGGCAGCCTTGGCGCGACAACACATAGGCGTGCAACGCGACCACCCGCCCCCGGGCGATAAACGGAAACCAGGTCAGCCACGTCCGCCCCATGGAGTAGCCCAGGTGCAGAGCCTCGAAAGGCCGCTTCTGCATGAAGCGGTTTACCCAGCGAACCCGCGTAGCCGTAAATTCATAGGCCTTGGCATCGTCCTCGAAAATCAAAATTCTATCCAGGCCGTTTTCCAGTGCATGGCGAGCCAGTTGCTGATGCGACTCGTAGCAACCACGCGCGGGATCGCTGTGTTTCTGGACGACATGAAAAACCACCTCATTGTCCAGCTGCTGACCGATAGTTTCTGTGAATAGTTTACGCCGGTCACCCCGGGTATCGAGAGAGATGCAAAAAACTGCATCGACATCAAAACGAATTCCGCTCACTGCTTTAATCAACCCGATTGCAATAACTGTTTATTGGGTCACACGCCACCGCAGTTGATTCCGGCAGGTCTTCCCTGATGTGAAAAAGCCGCCAATTCTCCATGGGGGCGCCGTGCTGTCAATATGCCCTCACTTCAACCCTGATCGCTGCCAGGACGTGCAGGTACTGCCCGTGCGGTTGCCGTGGTACGCTATGCGGCTTGAAAAATCAGGTGGGTCTCGGCGCCGCGCACGCAACACGGAACGCCCCAATTTGCCCCACAATGTTGAGACCTACTTTCTAAGCCTTTGATGAATAAAGCAATCTCCGATCTTTCCGCACACACCCCGATGATGCAGCAGTACTGGAAGCTGAAGAACCAGCACCCGGACCAGCTGATGTTCTACCGCATGGGCGACTTCTACGAAATCTTCTACGAAGATGCGAAGAAGGCCGCGAAACTGCTGGACATCACCCTGACCGCGCGCGGTCAGTCGGCCGGGCAGTCCATCCCCATGTGCGGGATTCCGTTCCATTCGCTGGAAGGTTACCTGGCCAAGCTGGTCAAGCTGGGCGAATCGGTGGTGATCTGCGAACAGATTGGCGACCCGGCCACCAGCAAGGGCCCGGTGGAGCGTCAGGTGGTGCGCATCATCACCCCAGGCACGGTCAGCGACGAGGCGCTGCTGGACGAGCGTCGCGACAACCTGATTGCTGCGCTGCTCGGTGACGAACGCCTGTTCGGCCTGGCCGTACTGGACATCACCAGCGGCAATTTCAGCGTGCAGGAAATCAAAGGCTGGGAGAACCTGCTGGCCGAGCTTGAGCGCCTGAACCCGGTCGAGCTGCTGATCCCTGACGACTGGCCACGCGACCTGCCCGCCGAAAAACGCCCGGGCGCCCGCCGCCGTGCGCCGTGGGACTTTGACCGCGATTCGGCACGCAAGGCCCTGTGCCAGCAGTTCGCGACCAAGGACCTCAAGGGCTTTGGCTGCGACAAGCTGACGCTGGCCATCGGCGCCGCCGGCTGCCTGCTGACCTACGCCAAGGAAACCCAGCGCACCGCCCTGCCGCACCTGCGCAGCCTGCGCCACGAGCGCCTGGACGACACGGTCATCCTCGATGGCGCCAGCCGTCGCAACCTGGAGCTGGACGTCAACCTGGCGGGCGGGCGTGACAACACCCTGCAATCGGTGGTCGACCGCTGCCAGACTGCCATGGCCAGCCGCCTGCTGAGCCGGTGGCTGAACCGCCCGTTGCGCGACCTCAAGGTACTGCAAGCACGCCAGGACTCGATTCGCTGCCTGCTCGACAGCTACCGTTTCGAGAAGCTGCAGCCGCAGCTGAAAGAAATTGGCGACATCGAGCGGATCCTCGCCCGAATCGGCCTGCGCAATGCCCGCCCACGCGACCTGGCGCGCCTGCGCGATGCATTGGGCGCCTTGCCTGAACTGCAAAACGCCATGACCGAGCTGGAGGCGCCGCATCTGGCGCGCCTGGCAGCCATCACCGGCACCTACCCGGAGCTGGCCAGCCTGCTGGAGCGGGCGATCATCGACAACCCACCGGCGGTGATCCGCGACGGCGGCGTGCTAAAGACCGGCTATGACAACGAGCTGGACGAGCTGCTGGCGATCAGCGAAAACGCCGGCCAGTTCCTGATCGACCTGGAAGCCCGAGAAAAAGCCCGCACCGGCCTTGCCAACCTCAAGGTCGGCTACAACCGTGTGCACGGCTACTTCATCGAGCTGCCCACCAAGCAGGCCGAGCAGGCACCGGGCGACTACATTCGCCGTCAGACCCTCAAGGGCGCCGAGCGCTTCATCACCCCCGAGCTGAAAGTGTTCGAGGACAAGGCGCTGTCGGCCAAGAGCCGCGCCTTGGCCCGTGAGAAGATGCTCTACGACGCCCTGCTGGAAACCCTGATCAGCCACCTGGCGCCGCTGCAAGACAGCGCCGCCGCCCTGGCCGAACTGGATGTGCTCAGCAACCTGGCCGAACGTGCGCTGAACCTCGACCTGAACTGCCCCCGCTTCGTCGACGAGCCGTGCCTGCGTATCGAGCAAGGCCGCCACCCGGTCGTGGAGCAGGTACTGACCACGCCGTTCGTGGCCAACGACCTGGGCCTGGACAACAGCACGCGCATGCTGATCATCACCGGCCCGAACATGGGCGGTAAATCCACCTACATGCGCCAGACCGCCCTGATCGTGCTGCTGGCGCACATCGGCAGCTTCGTGCCGGCGGCCAGCTGCGAACTGTCGCTGGTCGACCGCATCTTCACCCGCATCGGCTCCAGTGACGACCTGGCCGGCGGGCGCTCGACCTTCATGGTCGAGATGAGCGAAACCGCCAACATCCTGCACAACGCGACCGACCGCAGCCTGGTGCTGATGGACGAAGTGGGCCGCGGCACCAGCACCTTCGACGGCCTGTCGCTGGCGTGGGCTGCCGCCGAGCGTTTGGCCCAGCTGCGCGCCTATACACTGTTCGCCACTCACTATTTCGAGCTCACCGTGCTGCCAGAAAGTGAGCCGCTGGTGGCCAACGTGCACCTGAATGCCACCGAGCACAACGAGCGCATCGTGTTCCTGCACCATGTGCTGCCTGGCCCTGCCAGCCAGAGCTACGGCCTGGCCGTGGCACAACTGGCCGGCGTGCCGGGTGTGGTGATCCAGCGTGCTCGCGAACACCTGGCGCGCCTGGAAACCACCAGCCTGCCGCATGAGCAAGTCCCGAGCGAGAAGGCCAGGGATGTGCCACAGGTGCCGCACCAGAGCGATCTGTTCGCCAGCCTGCCACACCCGGCCATCGAGAAGCTGGGCAAGCTGCAACTGGACGACATGACCCCGCGCCAAGCTATCGAAATGCTATATCAACTAAAGAACCTGTTATAACGGCGCCCACTACAAGCTGGTAGAATCCGCCGCGGTTTGCTGGTGCTGCAGGTTATTAGCCTGGCCTGCAGCCACATACCTGTAAACCGCGCGGCCCTGAGAGGAAGGGCCGCCGCCGTCGCCTGAGGAGAGAACTAGAAATGACCTTCGTCGTCACCGACAACTGCATCAAATGCAAATACACCGACTGCGTGGAAGTCTGTCCGGTGGACTGCTTCTACGAAGGCCCGAACTTCCTGGTCATTCACCCGGACGAGTGCATCGATTGCGCGCTCTGCGAACCGGAATGCCCGGCGCAAGCCATCTTCTCGGAAGACGAAATCCCTGCCGGGATGGAGAACTTCATCGAGCTGAACGCCGAACTGGCGGAAGTCTGGCCAAACATCACCGAGCGCAAGGATGCCCTGCCTGACGCTGAAGAGTGGGACGGCAAGACTGGCAAGATTGCAGACCTGGAGCGCTGATAGCGACCGGACACGAAAAAGGCCCCTCGGGGCCTTTTTTGTTTTTCTGCGGGCAAAAAAAAGGGGCGGTTTGACCCGCCCACATTTTTTCCGTAGTCCCTGCTTGTCCCGAACATCTTCCTGATGAAATCGCTTCTTGCGATGTCCTTGGCCTTCGTCCTGAATGCCTGTGCATGTCCCTGTGCACAGTTCGAATACTAGCGGGTTCAGCCGGGCGGGCAAGCGCGAGACCTCACAAGGTATTACAGGGGACACATTTCCTCACAACCGAATAAGCCATGCTTTTCAATGGGTTGTAAAAATACAGGGGCTGAAAACGACAATGATTTACTGCGACTTGCATAGATAGCTTACAAAACAAGTAAGAAAAGGCTTACACGCAATGTTACTGGGGTAGCGCAGTACACATTAGATATCTGTTTTACCTGGCGGATTTTGGGGCTGCCTTGCAGCCCATTCGCAGCACAAGGCTGCTCCTACAGATATACGCGATCATGCAGGCAATCACGGTCTCTTGTAGGAGCAGCCTTGTGCTGCGAATGGGGCGCGCAGCGCCCCCGTTCTCAAATGACACACACAAAAACGCCCCGAGGTCATCGGGGCGTTTTGTGTCACAGGCCTTCGCTACTGGAACAACGACTCGCTGGACAGGCCGTTCTTTTCAAGGATCTCGCGCAGACGCTTGAGCCCCTCTACCTGGATCTGCCGTACCCGTTCCCGGGTCAAGCCAATCTCCAGGCCAACATCCTCCAGGGTGCTGCTTTCATGCCCACGCAGGCCAAAGCGGCGCACCACCACTTCCCGCTGCTTGTCAGTCAGCTCGCCCAGCCACTGGTCGATGCTCTGTGACAGGTCGTCATCCTGCAGCAGTTCGCACGGGTCGGTGGGGCGGTCGTCGGTCAAGGTGTCGAGCAGGGTCTTGTCCGAGTCCGGGCCAAGCGACACGTCCACGGAGGACACCCGCTCGTTCAGGCCCAGCATGCGCTTGACCTCGGCGACCGGTTTCTCCAGCAGCGTGGCGATTTCTTCCGGGGAGGGTTCGTGGTCGAGTTTCTGGGTCAGCTCGCGTGCGGCGCGCAAGTAGACGTTGAGTTCCTTGACCACGTGGATCGGCAGGCGGATGGTGCGGGTCTGGTTCATGATCGCCCGTTCGATGGTCTGGCGAATCCACCAGGTCGCATAGGTCGAGAAACGGAAACCACGCTCCGGGTCGAATTTCTCGACCGCACGGATCAACCCCAGGTTGCCCTCCTCGATCAGGTCGAGCAGCGACAGGCCGCGGTTCACGTAACGACGGGCAATTTTTACAACCAGGCGCAGGTTGCTTTCGATCATGCGCTTGCGGCCAGCGGGGTCGCCCTTCTGCGACAGGCGCGCAAAGTGCACTTCTTCTTCCGGCGAAAGCAGCGGCGAGAAGCCGATCTCGTTGAGATACAACTGGGTGGCATCTAGCGCCCGGGTGTAATCGATGTACTTGTGTTGCTTGAGCGAAGAGCCCGACTTGGCCCTCGTCCGAACCGAAGATACAGCAGGTTCGTCTGACACCACATCCGTTTCCAAAACGATGCCCGTCTCCATGAGGAGGACGTCATCGTCGATGTCAAACTCCGGCACTTCTTTACTGAGAGCCATTGTTATAGTCCTTTGCTGAGTTCGAACTCAGACTCGAGCGGCACCTTGATCCCTGGCAGCGCTGGAGCCTGTCCCCTCTACATCACAGGAACAGGCCGGGTACAACAATCAACGGCGTGGCAGGAACTGGAGTGGATCGACGGGTTTGCCCTGGCGGCGAATCTCAAAATGCAGCTTCACCCGATCTGTGCCCGTGGACCCCATTTCAGCAATCGACTGCCCTGCCTTGACCTGCTGCCCCTCCCGAACCAACAGCCTGCGGTTATGACCGTAGGCACTGACGTAGGTATCGCTGTGTTTGATGATGATCAGCTCGCCGTAGCCCCTCAAACCACTCCCGGCGTAAACCACCGCACCATCAGACGCAGCAAAAACAGGCTGTCCCAAATCACCGGCGATATCAATGCCTTTATTCAAACTACCGTTTGAAGCAAATTTTCCAATCAGCACGCCGTTGGCAGGCCAGGTCCAGCCGCCTACTGCGCGCTCCGCAGCGGGCACGGTGGCAACCACCGGCGAGCTGGCGGAAGGTGCCGGCGTGGCCGGTTTGCCGGTGCTGGCAGGCACCGTGGCAGTGCTGCCCACAGGCCGCCGCGTGACCGTGGTGCGGCTCGACGAGGACGGGTTGGTCACGACCGTGGTACTGCTGCTCGAACCACTGCTGAAACGAATCGCCTGGCCCGGCCGGATGGTATAAGGCGCCGGGATGCCGTTGCGCGCAGCCAGCTCCTTGTAGTCCCAGCCGTAGCGGAAGGCGATGGAGAACAGCGTGTCACCCGGCTTGACGACGTACTGCCCGGACGTAACCGCCGGGCGCTTGGGCACGCTGTTGTTGCGGTCGACCACCCGCGCGCTGGTGTTACTGGTGCTCGAACAACCCACCAGTAGCGTGCCCATGGCCAGTGCAATCACCAGAAGCTTGAAACCCGACCCATCCTTGCGCTGCCGAATGACTGTGTGACCCACCCGCGCTCCCCTCATGGTGCCGAAATACGATATGAAGACAAGAAATGCAATATTGTTGCAATTATAACCAAGCCGGCCGGTAATGGCAGGCTGATGCAAAAGGCTGTTGCAAAGCCATGGTGCGCGCTGCGTACTAGCGCTTCGCTCCGCCAGATAGACAGGGCGAAGCTGCAAGAATTCGCCGCCGGCGCAAAAATACCGCGCAGCTTACACCGCCAGCGCCCGGCTCGACGCAGTGCTCAGGCCAGCGGGCCATTGAGCAGCGGTACGAAGCGCACTGCCCCCAGCACTCGGCGGGAGAAGCCATGCTCCTCGCGCACGATCAGCATCAGTTGCTGGGTTTCGCCGGCCGGCCCCACCGGGATAACCATGCGGCCACCAGGTGCCAGTTGGTCAAGCAGTGCCTGCGGCACTTCCGGCGCCACTGCCGTGACGATGATGCCGTTGTACGGCGCCAGCGCCGGCCAGCCTTCGCAACCATCGCCCCAGCGGAATACCACATTGCGCAGGTTCAGCTCCACCAGGCGCTCTTTGGCCCGGTCCTGCAGCACCTTGATACGCTCAACCGAGAATACCCGCTCCACCAGTTGGGCAAGGATCGCCGTCTGGTAACCCGAGCCAGTGCCAATCTCCAGCACCTTGTCCAACGGACCGGCTTCGAGCAGAAGCTCGCTCATGTGGGCAACCATGAAGGGCTGGGAGATGGTCTGGTTGTGGCCGATCGGCAACGCGGTGTCTTCGTATGCACGATGCGCGAGTGCCTCGTCGACGAACAGATGACGCGGGGTACGCCGGATCACGTCGAGCACCTTGGTGTTCGACACACCCTCTTCGCACAGGCGCTGGATCAGACGCTCCCGGGTACGCTGGGAGGTCATGCCGATGCCACGCCGCAGCATATCGTCCTCGCGCATCAGAGCACGCCCTCCAGCCAACCGTCGAGCTGCTCGAAGGCATCATTGAAGGTACGGTCGAGCTGCAGCGGCGTGATCGAGACGAAGCCTTGCATCACCGCATGGAAGTCGGTGCCAGGGCCGCCATCTTCGGCATCACCGGCCACGGCGATCCAGTAGCCTTCCTTACCGCGCGGGTTGACCACCTTGGTCGGTGCCGCCGCCCGCGCCCGGTGACCGAGGCGGGTGAGCTGGATGCCACGGATGTGCTCCAGCGGCAGGTTGGGGATATTGACGTTGAGGACGGTGCGTGGCGGCAGCACCAGACGCGACTGTGCCTCGACCAGGCGACGGGCGATGTAGGCCGCCGTCGGCAGGTTGTCCGGCTGACGCGACAACAGCGAAAACGCCAGCGATGTGGTGCCCAGGAAACGGCCCTCCAACGCAGCGGCGACCGTACCGGAGTACAACACGTCATCACCCAGGTTGGCGCCGAGGTTGATCCCCGACACGACCATGTCCGGCACCTGCGGCAACAGCCCATTGAGCCCCAGGTGCACACAGTCGGTCGGTGTGCCGTTGAGGCTGATGAAGCCGTTGGCCAGGGTCTGCGGGTGCAGTGGCCGGTCCAGCGTCAGTGAACTGCTGGCGCCGCTCTTGTCTTGATCCGGGGCGATCACCGCGCACTCGGCGTAATCCGCCAGCGCAGCGTGCAGCGCGGCGAGGCCGGGTGCGGTAACACCGTCGTCGTTCGAAATCAGAATACGCATGGGCTGTCCGTCTGCCCTGCCGACACCAGATCCAAGACTTCGCGCACCACTACGGTGGCGAAGCATCCGGCCGGCAGGACGAATTCCAGTTGCAGGATATCAGGCTCGGGATAATGCCATGTCAGGCCGCCAATAGGGAGCCGCAAAATACGCCGTTCGTGATCCATGCCCGCCTGGGCCAACCACTGGCAAAGTGCCGGCTGCCGTGCGCCGACGGCATTTTCCAGCTGCGCGGTGGTGGCGCCTGCAGGCGAGTCGCCCTCGCCCCACATCGGGCCGGTCGGGTGCAGGTCGAGAATCGCCAGGCGTGGATCGGCGCATTCCGCCTCGCCAGCCGGGAAGAAGCTACGGCTGTCGGTGAACGCCAGCAGGTCGCCGACCTGGGCCCGCGCCCAGCTACCTTCGGCGACACGTGCCGCCAGCACCTGGTTGAACAGGTAGCTGCGCCCGGCCGAAAGCAGCCGCGAACGCAGGTTGCGCTGCTCGGGTAATGCTTTGCGCGCGGCCCAGTCGAGGGCGTCATGGACGTTGCCCCCGCCATGACCGAAGCGCTGGGTACCGAAATAGTTGGGCACGCCGTGCTGCTTGAGCTTTGCCAGGCGTGCATCCACAGCCTGGTGGTCGGCAGCCAGGGCCGTCAGGCGCAGGGTGAAGCCGTTGGCCGAATGCGCGCCACGCTGCAGCTTGCGCTGGTGGCGCACCTGCTTGAGCACGCGCAGGCTGGCATCTTCAGCGCGCGACAGGTCCGGGTCGGCCTTGCCCGGCAGGTGCAGGCTGAACCACTGGCGGGTCAGGGCCTGACGGTCCTTGAGCCCGGCGTAGCTGATCGAACGCACCGGCACGCCTGCGGCGCGCGCCAGGCGGCGGGCAGCCTCTTCGGTGTTCAGGTCACGCTTTTCGACCCACAGCCACAGGTGCTCGCCTTGGCCGGACAGCGGAATGTCCAGCACTTCATCGACCTGGAAGTCTTCAGCCACCGCCTTGAGGACGGCAGTGCCCAAGGGTTCGCCCGATGCGCGCGGGCCCAGCAGTTCCGGTTCGGTCATGCAGGCAGCAGCAGGGCGACCGAATGCACGGCA
The DNA here is from genome assembly GCF_046534705.1 of Pseudomonas sp. SIMBA_068. Taxonomy (NCBI): domain Bacteria; kingdom Pseudomonadati; phylum Pseudomonadota; class Gammaproteobacteria; order Pseudomonadales; family Pseudomonadaceae; genus Pseudomonas; species Pseudomonas sp. SIMBA_068. The sequence goes on along the minus strand of NZ_JAWRYI010000017.1, from coordinate 21,011 downwards.
ATCCCCTCCTCACGGCCGGTGAAGCCCAGCTTTTCAGTGGTGGTGGCCTTGACGTTGACCTGGTCGAGTTCGACCTGCAGGTCTTCGGCGATCAGCTGGCGCATGGTCTCGATGTGCGGGGCCATCTTCGGCGCTTGGGCGACGATGGTGGCGTCGACATTGCCGACCTTCCAGCCCTTGGCCTTGACGATGCCGACTACATGGCGCAGCAGCACGCGGCTGTCGGCACCCTTGAATTGTGGGTCGGTGTCGGGGAAGTGCTTGCCGATGTCGCCCAGCGCCGCGGCGCCCAGCAAGGCATCGCTCAGGGCATGCAGCAGCACGTCGCCGTCGGAATGGGCCAGCAGGCCGTACTTGTAGGGGATACGCACCCCGCCCAGGGTAATGAAATCACCGTCGCAGAAACGGTGCACATCGTAGCCATGGCCAATACGCATAGAAAAACGCCCTGAATGAGTCAGGGCGTGATTCTACCTGCTTTTGAAGCATTGGGGCTGCTTCGCAGCCCATCGCCGGCAAGCCAGCTCCCACCTGGACCACATGGCCCTCGAGCCATGCACAGTACCTGTGGGAGCTGGCTTGCCGGCGATGAGGCAAACACCCCAGCTACGCCTTACACCCGCCCCAATGCCACCGCATGATGGCGCAGGTGATCCTCGATGAAGCTGGCAATGAAGTAGTAGCTATGGTCGTAGCCCGGCTGCAAACGCAGGGTCATTTCATGCCCCCCTTTGCGTGCCGCCTGCTCCAGCGCTTCAGGCTTGAGCTGCTTTTCGAGGAAGTCGTCACGGTCGCCCTGATCGACCAGCAACGGCGGGCATTGGCCAGCAGGGGTTTCGGCCAGCAGCACGCTGGCATCCCACTCGCGCCAGCGCGCCCGGTCTTCACCCAGGTAGCGGCTGAAGGCCTTCTCGCCCCACGGGCAATCCATCGGGTTGCTGATCGGCGAGAACGCCGACACCGAGCGGTAGCGCCCCGGGTTGCGCAAGGCGCACACCAGCGCGCCGTGCCCACCCATGGAGTGGCCGCTGATGCTGCGCTCGCCCGACGCCGGGAAGTGCGCCTCGATCAGCGCCGGCAACTCCTCCACCACATAGTCGTGCATGCGGTAGTGCTGGGCCCAGGGTTGCTGGGTGGCGTTGAGGTAGAAGCCGGCCCCCAGGCCGAAGTCCCAGGCGCCGTCCGGGTCGCCCGGCACCTGCTCGCCACGCGGGCTGGTGTCGGGGGCCACGATGATCAGCCCAAGCTCCGCAGCCATGCGCTGGGCGCCGGCCTTCTGCATGAAGTTCTCGTCGGTGCAGGTGAGGCCGCTAAGCCAGTACAGCACCGGCAGCTTCTCGCCCTGCTCGGCCTGCGGTGGCAGGTACACGGCAAACACCATGTCGCAGCCCAGCACCTTGGAGTGATGCCGGTAACGCTTGTGCCAGCCGCCGAAGCTCTTCTGGCAGGAGATGTTATCCAGGCTCATGGCACACCTCTCAGAAGTGGATCACGCTGCGGATGCTCTTGCCTTCATGCATCAGGTCAAAGGCTTTGTTGATGTCCTCCAGGCCCATGGTATGGGTGATGAAGGTATCCAGCGGAATCTCGCCTTTTTCAGACATTTCCACGTAGCTTGGCAGCTCGCTGCGGCCACGCACGCCGCCAAACGCCGAACCACGCCAGACGCGCCCGGTGACCAGCTGGAACGGACGGGTGGCGATTTCCTGCCCGGCACCGGCTACGCCGATGATGACCGACTCGCCCCAGCCCTTGTGGCAGCATTCCAGGGCAGCGCGCATCAGTTGCACGTTACCAATGCACTCGAAGGAGAAGTCCACGCCGCCGTCGGTGAGGTCGACGATCACTTCCTGGATCGGGCGGTCGTATTCTTTCGGGTTGATGCAGTCGGTGGCACCCAGTTGGCGGGCGATCTCGAACTTGGCCGGGTTGATGTCGACGGCAATGATGCGCGAGGCCTTGGCCTTGACCGCACCGATCACTGCCGACAGGCCGATGCCGCCCAGGCCGAAGATGGCCACGGTATCACCGGGTTTGACCTTGGCGGTGTTGAGCACCGCGCCGATACCGGTGGTGACGCCACAGCCCAGCAGGCAGACCTTTTCCAGGGGTGCTTCTTTCTGGATCTTGGCCACGGAGATTTCCGGCAGTACGGTGTACTCGGAGAAGGTCGAGGTACCCATGTAGTGGAACAGCTGCTGGCCCTTGTACGAGAACCGCGTGGTGCCGTCCGGCATCAGGCCCTTGCCCTGGGTAGCGCGGATGGCCTGGCACAGGTTGGTCTTGCCCGAGAGGCAGAACTTGCACTTGCCGCATTCCGGGGTGTACAGCGGGATCACATGGTCGCCCACGGCCACCGAGGTCACGCCCTCGCCTACCGCTTCGACGATCGCGCCGCCTTCATGGCCGAGGATCGACGGGAAGATGCCTTCCGGGTCGGCACCGGACAGGGTGTAGGCATCGGTGTGACAGACACCACTGGCGACCACACGCAGCAGCACTTCACCGGCCTTGGGCATGGCCACGTCGACTTCGACGATTTCCAGGGGTTTCTTGGCTTCGAAGGCTACGGCAGCACGGGACTTGATCATCAAAGGTCTCCAGACAGAGGGTCGATTCAGACTAACAGTGTAATTCACCGCCTTTTGATGAATAATCCGGCCAAAGACAAAACATTATTGCCACACAGGGACAATCCATGAGCAGCCGCTGGGAAGGCATCGACGAATTCGTCGCCGTGGCCGAATCGGGCCAGTTCACGGCAGCAGCCGAACGCCTGGGGGTTTCGTCATCGCACATCAGTCGCCAGATCGCGCGGCTGGAGGAGCGCCTGCAGACGCGCCTGCTTTACCGCAGCACCCGTCGGGTCACCCTGAGCGAGGCCGGGCAGACTTTTCTGCAGCATTGCCAGCGCCTGCAGGATGGCCGCGAGGAAGCCCTGCGCGCGATGGGTGACCTGGCCAGCGAACCCAAAGGGTTGCTGCGCATGACCTGCGCGGTCGCCTACGGCGAGCGCTTCATCGTGCCGCTGGTAACACGGTTCATGGCGCTATACCCACAGTTGCGGGTGGATGTGGAACTGAGCAACCACACCCTCGACTTGCTGCATGAGGGCATGGACCTGGCCATCCGCCTGGGCCGCCTGGCCGATTCCCGGCTGGTGGCCACGCGCCTGGCGCCGCGGCGCATGTACCTGTGCGCCTCGCCGGCCTACCTGGAACGTTATGGCCGGCCGCACAGCCTGTCGGAACTGGCGCGGCACAATTGCCTGGTGGGCAGTTCGGACTTGTGGGCATTGCAACAGGACGGCCGCGAGCTCAGCCAGCGGATACAGGGCAACTGGCGCTGCAACAGTGGCCAGGCAGTGCTGGACGCGGCGCTGCAGGGGATAGGGTTGTGCCAGTTGCCGGATTACTACGTGCTGGAGCACCTGAACAGTGGTGCGCTGGTGTCCTTGCTGGAGGCGCACCAGCCGCCAAATACGGCAGTGTGGGCGCTGTATCCGCAGCAGCGGCACCTGTCGCCGAAGGTGCGGCGGCTGGTGGATTACCTGAAGGAAGGGTTGGCGGGGTTGCCGGAATATAAGCTTGGCTGAAGGGATACATTTGCGGTACCGGTCCATTCGCGGGTGAACCCGCTCCCACAGGTATTCCACAAGTTGCTGATCCGGTGGAGATCCTGTGGGAGCGGGTTCACCCGCGAAGAGGCCGGTACAGAAGAGCGACGTTCAGCGCCTACCGGCCCAGCGCTGGCGCAACCATTCCAGGTCTTCGGGTCGGGTCACCTTGATGTTGTCACTGCGCCCTTCCACCAGCCGCGGCGCCTGGCCGGACCATTCGATGGCAGAGGCCTCATCGGTCACCACCACATCCGATACCAGGCACTCGGCCAGCGCCCGATGCAACGCCCCCAGGCGGAACATCTGCGGCGTATACGCCTGCCAGATAGTACTGCGGTCCACGGTAGCGCTGACCCGGCCATCGCTGTCGGCACGCTTGAGGGTGTCGCGCGCCGGCACGGCCAGCAGGCCACCCACCGGGTCGTTTGCCAGCTCCGACAACAACTTGTCCAGGTCGCTGCGCGCAAGGTTCGGCCGCGCGGCATCGTGCACCAGCACCCAGTCGCTGTCCGAGGCCCCTTGGGCATGCAGCAACAGCAACGCATTAAGCACCGAGTCGGCGCGCTCACGCCCGCCCGCTGCGCGCTGGATGCGCGAGTCGCTGGCGCAACGCAGGGTGGGCCAGAACGGGTCATCTTCAGCAATGCTGACCACCACGCCGTTAAGCCCCGGATGGCCAAGAAAACAGTCGAGGCTGTGCTCGAGAAGGGTCTGCCCGGCCAGCTCCAGGTATTGCTTGGGGCGGTCGGCAGCCATGCGGGCACCAACGCCCGCAGCAGGAATCACGGCCCAGAAGGCCGGCAAGGTATCGATCATTTCTGTGGCAACTGGAAGAGGGTTTCGCCCTCTTTGACCATTCCCAATTCGTGGCGAGCCCGCTCTTCAACGGTCTCCATGCCTTTTTTCAGCTCCAGCACTTCGGCATCGAGCACACGATTACGCTCGAGCAGGCGCTCGTTCTCGGCATGCTGCTCGGCAATCTGCTGCTTCAGCTCGGCCACTTGCGCCAGGCTGCCATTACCCACCCACAGGCGGTACTGCAGGCCACCCAGCAGCAGGAGCAGGACGAGGAACAACCAATAAGGACTGCGCATCTAGGTATCCAGGTTAAAAAGACCGCCGCACACTATGCATTTCGGGGTCTCAAATAGCACGAAGCCTGGCCGAGGCCAGGCTTCGTAGACAGAAACCCGTTGGAACGCAGTAACGTTCAGCACGAACGTCCTACAGCTCCGGCTGCTGTCTTTTTACCATCTCTTGCTTAGCCGCGAAACTCGGCACGACCACGGTAAACCGCTTTGGCACCCAGTTGCTCTTCGATGCGCAGCAGTTGGTTGTACTTGGAAACGCGGTCGGAACGGCACAGCGAACCGGTCTTGATCTGGCCGGCAGCAGTACCCACGGCCAGGTCGGCAATGGTCGAGTCTTCGGTTTCACCGGAACGGTGCGAAATCACCGCGGTGTAGCCGGCAGCCTTGGCCATCTGGATGGCTTCCAGGGTTTCGGTCAGCGAGCCGATCTGGTTGAACTTGATCAGGATCGAGTTACCGATGCCCTTCTCGATGCCTTCCTTGAGGATCTTGGTGTTGGTCACGAACAGGTCGTCGCCAACCAGCTGTACCTTCTCGCCGATCTTGTCGGTGAGGATCTTCCAGCCAGCCCAGTCGGACTCGTCCAGGCCGTCTTCGATCGAGATGATCGGGAAGCGCTCGGTCAGGCCTTTCAGGTACTCGGCGAAGCCTTCGGCGTCGAACGATTTGCCTTCGCCGGACAGGTTGTACTTGCCGTCTTCGTAGAATTCGGAAGCCGCGCAGTCCAGTGCCAGGGTCACGTCGGTGCCCAGCTTGTAGCCGGCTTTTTCGACCGCTTCGGCGATGGCAGCCAGGGCGTCTTCGTTGGAAGCCAGGTTAGGCGCGAAGCCACCTTCGTCACCCACGGCGGTGTTCAGGCCACGGGCCTTCAGCACGGCTTTGAGGTGGTGGAAGATTTCGGTGCCCATGCGCAGGCCGTCGGAGAAGGTCTTGGCGCCAACCGGCTGAACCATGAACTCCTGGATGTCGACGTTGTTGTCGGCGTGCTCGCCACCGTTGATGATGTTCATCATCGGTACCGGCATCGAGTACTGGCCCGGGGTACCGTTCAGGTTGGCGATGTGCGCGTACAGCGGCAGGTCCTGGTCCTGGGCAGCGGCCTTGGCGGCAGCCAGGGAAACAGCCAGGATGGCGTTGGCGCCCAGCTTGGCCTTGTTCTCGGTACCGTCCAGTTCGATCATGGCGCGGTCCAGGGCCTTCTGGTCGGAAGGGTCCTTGCCCAGCAGCAGCTCACGGATCGGGCCGTTGATGTTGCCGACGGCTTTCAGCACGCCCTTGCCCAGGTAACGGCTCTTGTCGCCATCACGCAGCTCCAGCGCTTCGCGCGAGCCGGTGGAAGCACCGGACGGCGCGCAAGCGCTGCCGATGATGCCGTTGTCGAGCAGTACATCGGCTTCCACGGTGGGGTTGCCACGCGAATCGAGAACTTCACGACCTTTGATGTCGACGATTTTTGCCATTGTTGTAAGCACTCCAGAATTGACGAAAACAACCTAGCTTAAGAAATTCTTGCCGTTCACCAGGCGGACTTTGCAGTGGGCAGGCCGGGTGAAGGGAGCCCCTGACCGATTGGTCAGGGGTGGATCGGGCGGTACTTTACCCGAGAAATGAGCTTTACGCGGTTTCTACCGTCGGAAAACTTTTCACCAGGTCGTCCAGTTGCTTGAGCTGGGCCAGGAATGGCTCCAGTTTGTCCAGGCGCAGGGCGCATGGGCCATCGCACTTGGCGTTGTCCGGGTCGGGGTGGGCTTCGAGGAACAGGCCGGCCAGGCCCTGGCTCATGCCGGCCTTGGCCAGGTCGGTGACCTGGGCGCGGCGGCCACCGGCGGAATCGCTGCGACCACCCGGCATCTGCAGGGCGTGGGTCACGTCGAAGAACACCGGGTACTCGAACTGCTTCATGATGCCGAAGCCGAGCATGTCCACTACAAGGTTGTTGTAGCCGAAGCTCGAACCACGCTCGCAGAGGATCAACTGGTCGTTACCGGCCTCAGCGCACTTGGCCAGGATGTGTTTCATTTCCTGGGGTGCGAGGAACTGGGCCTTCTTGATGTTGATCACCGCGCCGGTCTTGGCCATGGCCACCACCAGGTCGGTCTGCCGCGACAGGAAGGCCGGCAGCTGGATGATGTCGCACACCTTGGCGACGGGCTCGGCCTGGTAAGGCTCGTGCACGTCGGTGATCACCGGCACGTTGAAGGTGCGCTTGATCTCTTCGAAGATCTTCAGCCCTTCTTCCATGCCCGGACCACGGTAGGACGTCACCGACGAACGGTTGGCCTTGTCGAAGCTGGCCTTGAACACGTACGGGATACCGAGCTTCTCGGTCACCCGCACGTACTCTTCGCAGACCTTCATTGCCAGGTCACGGGACTCCAGGACGTTCATCCCGCCGAACAGGACGAACGGCTTGTCGTTGGCGATCTCGATGTTACCGACGCGAATGATCTTCTGGGTCATTGATCAGGCCTTGTTCTTCTGAGCCAGGGCTGCCTTGACGAAACCACTGAACAGCGGGTGGCCGTCACGCGGGGTGGAGGTGAATTCCGGGTGGAACTGGCAGGCAACGAACCATGGGTGGTCCTTGGACTCGACCACTTCCACCAGCGCGCCGTCTTCGGAACGGCCGGAAACCACCAGGCCGGCATCGACCAGTTGCGGCAGCAGGTTGTTGTTCACTTCGTAGCGGTGACGGTGACGCTCGGTGATCACGTCCTTGTTGTAGCAGTCGTGCACCTTGGAACCGGCAGCCAGCTGGCAGTCCTGTGCGCCCAGGCGCATGGTGCCGCCAAGGTCGGAAGCCTCGGTACGGGTCTCGACGGCACCGGTGGCATCAGCCCACTCGGTGATCAGGCCGACGACCGGGTGGCCGCTGTTGCGGTCGAACTCGGTGGAATTGGCGTCTTTCCAGCCCATCACGTTACGGGCGAACTCGATCACGGCCACCTGCATGCCCAGGCAGATGCCCAGGTACGGTACCTTGTTCTCACGGGCGTATTGCACCGCGGTGATCTTGCCTTCCACGCCGCGCAGGCCGAAACCGCCCGGCACCAGAATGGCGTCGGCGCCTTCGAGCAGGCTGGTGCCCTGGTTCTCGATGTCTTCCGAGTCGATGTAGCGCAGGTTGACCTTGGTGCGGTTGGTGATGCCGGCGTGGCTCATCGCTTCGATCAGCGACTTGTACGCATCCAGCAGCTCCATGTACTTGCCGACCATGGCGATGGTCACTTCGTGCTCAGGGTTGAGCTTGGCATCGACCACTTTGTCCCACTCGGACAGGTCGGCGCCATTGCACTGCAGGCCGAAACGCTCGACGACGAAGTCGTCCAGGCCCTGTGCATGCAGCACGCCCGGGATCTTGTAGATGGTGTCGACGTCTTCCAGCGAAATCACCGCACGCTCTTCAACGTTGGTGAACAGCGCGATCTTGCGACGCGACGAAGCATCGACCGGGTGGTCGGAGCGGCAGATCAGCACGTCAGGCTGCAGGCCGATGGAGCGCAGCTCCTTGACCGAGTGCTGGGTCGGCTTGGTCTTGGTTTCGCCAGCGGTGGCGATGTACGGGACCAGGGTCAGGTGCATCAGCATGGCGCGCTTGGAGCCCACCTCGACGCGCAGCTGGCGAATGGCCTCGAGGAACGGCTGCGACTCGATGTCACCCACGGTACCGCCGATTTCCACCAGGGCCACGTCGGCATCGCCGGCGCCCTTGATGATGCGACGCTTGATCTCGTCGGTGATGTGCGGGATGACCTGGATGGTCGCGCCCAGGTAGTCACCACGACGCTCTTTACGCAGCACATGCTCGTAAATTCGACCCGTGGTGAAGTTGTTGTTCTGGGTCATGGTGGTGCGGATGAACCGCTCGTAGTGGCCCAGATCGAGGTCAGTCTCGGCGCCATCGTGGGTGACGAACACTTCACCGTGCTGGAACGGGCTCATGGTGCCCGGATCGACGTTGATGTACGGATCCAGCTTGAGCATGGTGACCTTCAGGCCCCGCGCTTCCAGGATGGCCGCCAGGGAAGCCGAGGCAATGCCTTTCCCCAATGAAGAAACAACACCGCCCGTGACGAATATGTAGCGCGTCATGAAAAACCCTAGAAGTCTGCGTTAAGGCGGCCAGCGCCGCCGGAGAAAGCGAAGGAAGGCCGAAGCCCCCGATCACCTGCGTCAGTCACAGTGCATCTCGAAAAACTGTCGCGTCTGTACAGACCAGGGGTATCCCCGGCATGGAGCTCGCTCGTCATTTTCAGAATCAGCCCAGCAAAAAACTGCTTGGTAACCGGCAACCCCTGTGTTTTCGCGGAAGCCACAGAAGTTGTATCAAGAAGGGAGGGTAGTCTACCGGAATGTACCCTTCATCTCAAACCTTGCGCGCTCGTCGGCAACTGCCAATGCAGCTGGCAATCCGCCTGCACCAGCCCAGGCAGGTTGGCCACCGCCAGCAGGCGCTCACCCCGGTACAGCAACGGCAGGCGCGGACGCAGGAAATACGGCACCCGCTGCTCATTGAGCAGACGCTTGAGATCGCGCCGGCCGCGGCCGGGAACCTCCAGCATTTCGCCGCCCTGCCGGTAGGCAATGCGCAGACCAGCCATTGGCACGGCGACATCAAGACGCACCCTGCCGTTACCTGGCAGTACCAAGGGCAACGTTGAATTCGGCCAGGCCATTTCTCCGACAGGCTGTTGCAGCCAGTCGCCGCTCAGCCACCAGATGCGGCCATCGCTGCGCAGCAGCTGCCCATCGGCAAGCCGCCAGACCGGCCGGGCATCGGCGGCAGCATCGCGCAGGTCTGCCCAGCCGGCCCAATGCCGAGTGTCGGGCAGACGGGTGCGCCGGCTCAGCCAGTATTGCAAGGCATTGCGCTGACGGGCTGGCGACAGCGCCGTGAGCGTGGCCAGGTCAAGGGAGTCCAGGCCCGACCAGGCGACGGACGACCCCTCCTGCGCAGGCGCCAGGTCGCCCTGGGCCAGTTCATCCAGCAGGCCCAGGGCTTCACCCAGGTGCTCTGCGGCGCGTGCGAGATTCTGGCTGGCCTGTGGCCAACGTTGTTGCAACTGCGGAAACACTTCGCCGCGCAGGTAGTTGCGGGCAAATTGTGTGTCGGTGTTTGACGGGTCTTCGATCCATGCAAGCCCATTCACCTTGGCATAGTCATGCAGTTGCTGGCGTGAACAACCCAGCAACGGCCTGACCAGGGTGCCCTGCCCTAGCGCCCGCTGCCCGGGCATCGCCGCCAGGCCACGCAACCCGGCGCCGCGCAACAGGCGGAACAACAGGGTTTCGGCCTGGTCGTCGCGGTGCTGCCCGGTGAACAGAATGTCGCCAGGGCCGAGGGACTGCTTGAAAGCGGCATAGCGAGCGTCGCGGGCAGCCTGTTCCAGGCTCGCGCCGGGGCTGACCTGGACGTGGATGACCTGGAGTTCGATGCCGAGATTGTCACAGACGGCTTTGCAATGGGCGGGCCAGGCGTCGGCAGCGGCTTGCAGGCCGTGGTGGATATGGAGGGCGCGCAGTGGGGGGGATGCGTGGTTGCGGACGTGGTTGGCCAGCAGGTGCAGGAGGACGGTGGAGTCGAGGCCGCCGGAGAAGGCTATGCACCAGGTGGGGGCTTGCAGCCAGGGGGTGAGGTTGATCATGAGGGCCTCACATGGCTTGAGATTGCCGGGGGTGCTTTGCACCTCTTTCGCCGGCAAGCCAGGCTCCCACAGTGAGCCTTGTGGGAGCCTGGCTTTCCGGCGAATGGGCCGCAGAGCGGCCCCGGTGGTATGTCAGAGGCCGTAGCTCATCAGGCGCTCGTAGCGGCGAGCCAGCAGCGCGTCGTTATCGAACTTGTCGAGCATGTCCAGCTGTTCGATCAGGTCAGCACGGATGCTTTCCGACACTTTCACCGGATCACGATGGGCGCCGCCCAACGGCTCCTGGATGACCTTGTCGACGATGTTCAGGCTCTTCAGGCGTTCGGCAGTGATGCCCATGGCCTCAGCGGCGTCGGCCGCCTTGTCGGCAGTCTTCCACAGGATCGACGCGCAGCCTTCCGGCGAGATCACCGAGTAGGTGGAGTATTGCAGCATGTTCAGCTGGTCGCACACGCCGATGGCCAGTGCACCGCCAGAACCACCCTCACCGATCACGGTGGCAATGATCGGGGTTTTCAGGCGCGCCATCACGCGCAGGTTCCAGGCGATTGCCTCGCTCTGGTTGCGCTCTTCGGCATCGATACCCGGATAGGCACCCGGGGTGTCGATGAAGGTCAGGATCGGCATCTTGAAGCGCTCGGCCATTTCCATCAGGCGGCAAGCCTTGCGGTAGCCTTCAGGGCGCGGCATACCGAAATTGCGGCGTACCTTCTCGCGCACTTCACGGCCCTTCTGGTGGCCGATGACCATGACCGGCTTGCCATCCAGGCGCGCGGTACCACCGACGATGGCGGCGTCGTCGGAGAAGTGGCGGTCACCGTGCAGCTCTTCGAACTCGGTGAAGATGTGCTCCAGGTAGTCCAGTGTGTAAGGACGACGCGGGTGACGTGCCAGGCGGGCGATCTGCCAGCTGGTCAGGTTGCCGAAGATGCTTTCGGTCAGTGTGTTGCTCTTGTCTTGCAGACGGGCAATTTCATCGCTGATGTTCAGCGAGTTGTCGTTACCTACCAGGCGCAGGCCTTCGATCTTGGCTTGCAGGTCGGCAATCGGCTGTTCGAAATCGAGAAAATTCGGGTTCATAGTCATCCGTCTTGGGTCTACGGCCAGGCGGCCGGCCGGTTGATCCGTTTGGCGCCCTACCTTAAGGGATCAGGCGCATTCAGGTCGAGATTAAATTTTTTGTCGATTCAACGATATTGCAGGAAGACGTTCTCACGCCCGAACTGGTCACGCAGCGCCTGAATCAGCCCATCGGCCGGGTCGATAGACCACTGCTCACCGAACTGCAGCATGGCCTTGGCGTCGCTGCCGGTGTACTCCAAGGTGATCGGGCAAGCACCGCGATGGCGGGTGATCAGTTCGCCCAGCCACTTCAGCCGGTCGCCCTTGAGCGCCTCGTGTGCCACCTTCAGGCGCAGGCTCTCGGCCAGCTTGGTGCGCGCGTCTTCCATTGTCATCACCTGCTTTACCCGCAGGCGCAGGCCGCCGGAGAAGTCGTCGTTGCTGACCTCGCCTTCGACGACCACCATCGCATCGGCCTGCAGCAAGGACTGTGCCGCCATGAAGGAATCGGCGAACAGCGAAGCCTCGATGCGCCCGGAGCGGTCATCCAGGGTGACGAAGCCCATCTTGTCGCCCTTCTTGTTCTTCATTACGCGCAGGGCAATGATCATGCCGGCGACAGTCTGGGTTTCGCGCGACGGCTTGAGGTCGATGATGCGCTGGCGGGCGAAGCGGCGGATCTCGGCCTCGTACTCATCGATCGGGTGGCCGGTGAGGTACAGGCCAAGGGTGTCCTTCTCGCCCTTCAGGCGCTCTTTGAGGGTCAGCTCGCGCACCTTGCGGTGGTTGGCATAGACGTCGACTTCCACCTCGTCGAACATGCTGCCGAACAGGTCGACATGGCCGCTGTCAGCGGTGTGAGCCGCCTGCTCTGCAGCCTTGATGGCCTCACCCAGGGCCGAGAGCAAGGTTGCACGGTTGATGTCGATGTTGGCCTGGTAGGCCTTGATCTCATCATGGAAGTGCGGGCCAAGACGGTCCAGTGCGCCACTGCGCACCAGCGCATCCAGGGTGCGCTTGTTGACCCGCTTGAGGTCGATGCGCTCGCAGAAGTCGAACAGGTCCTTGAACGGCCCGCCTTGGGCACGCGCCTCGACGATCGCTTCCACCGGGCCTTCGCCGACACCCTTGATGGCGCCCAGGCCATAGACGATACGACCATCGTTGTTGACGGTGAACTTGAAGTCGGAAAAGTTCACATCCGGCGCGTCGAGGCGCAGCTTCATGCTGCGCACCTCCTCGACCAGCACCACCACCTTGTCGGTGTTGTGCATGTCCGCGGACAGCACGGCAGCCATGAACGGCGCCGGGAAGTGGGTTTTCAGCCAGGCCGTCTGGTAGGACACCAGGCCATAGGCGGCGGAGTGGGATTTGTTGAAGCCATAACCCGCAAACTTTTCCACCAGGTCAAAGATGTTACCGGCCAGGTCGGCATCGATGCCGTTGTTGGCGCAACCTTCGATGAAGCCACCACGCTGCTTGGCCATTTCCTCGGGTTTTTTCTTACCCATAGCCCGACGCAGCATATCTGCACCACCGAGGGTGTAGCCTGCCATCACCTGGGCGATCTGCATCACCTGTTCCTGGTACAGGATGATGCCGTAGGTAGGCGCCAGCACCGGTTGCAGGCCTTCATACTGGTAATCGGGGTGCGGGTAGGCCAGCTCGGCGCGGCCGTGTTTGCGGTTGATGAAGTCGTCCACCATGCCCGACTGCAGCGGGCCCGGGCGGAACAGCGCCACCAGTGCGATAAGGTCTTCGAGGCAGTCGGGCTTGAGTTTCTTGATCAGCTCCTTCATGCCACGGGATTCAAGCTGGAACACCGCAGTGGTTTCGGCTTTTTGCAGCAGCTCGTAAGTCTTGCGGTCATCCAGCGGGATGAAGTCGATGTTGAGATCTGGCAGGTTTTTCTTGGCCTGCTCGCGGTTGATGATCTCCATCGCCCACTTGATGATGGTCAGGGTCCGCAGGCCGAGGAAGTCGAACTTGACCAGGCCGGCGGCCTCGACGTCGTCCTTGTCGAACTGGGTTACCAGGCCGCCGCCCTCTTCGTCACAGGCGATCGGCGAAAAGTCGGTGAGCTTGGTCGGCGCGATAACCACACCACCGGCGTGCTTGCCGGTACCCCGGGTGACGCCTTCCAGCTTCAGCGCCATATCCCAGATTTCGCGGGCATCCTCGTCGCCCTTGAGGAAGTCGCGCAGGATTTCTTCCTGCTCGTAGGCCTTCTCCAGGGTCATACCCACTTCGAACGGGATCATCTTCGACAGGCGGTCGGCCAGGCCGTAGGACTTGCCCTGCACCCGCGCCACGTCTCGCACTACCGCCTTGGCGGCCATGGTACCAAAGGTGATGATCTGGCTGACCGCATTGCGCCCGTAGGCATCGGCCACGTATTCGATCACCCGATCCCGGCCATCCATGCAGAAGTCGACGTCGAAGTCGGGCATGGAAACCCGTTCAGGGTTGAGGAAGCGCTCGAACAGCAAGTCGTAGGCCAGCGGGTCGAGGTCGGTGATCTTCAGCACGTAGGCCACCAGCGAGCCTGCGCCCGAACCACGGCCAGGTCCGACCGGCACGCCGTTGTTCTTGGCCCACTTGATGAAGTCCATCACGATCAGGAAGTAACCGGGGAAGCCCATCTGGATGATGATATCCAGCTCGAACTTCAGGCGGTCCAGGTAGACCTGGCGCTTCTCTTCGTAATTGGGTGTGGTGTCTTTCGGCCACAACACCGCCAGGCGCTCTTCCAGGCCTTCGTGGGACACAAGCCGCAGGTAGTCGTCAATGCCCATACCGTTCGGCGTGGGGAAGTCGGGCAGGAAGTGCTTGCCCAGCTGAACCTGGATGTTGCAGCGCTTGGCGATCTCGACGGTGTTGGCGATGGCGTCGGGCAGGTCGCTGAACAGCTCGGCCATTTCCTCGGACGATTTCAGGTACTGCTGGTCACTGTAGCCACGCGGGCGGCGCGGGTCGTCAAGGGTCCAGCCCTCGCCAATGCAAACGCGGGTTTCGTGGGCGTCGAAGTCCGCCTGCTTGATGAAACGCACGTCGTTGGTGGCCACCAGCGGGGCGCCAAGCTTGTCGGCCAGGGCCACCGCCGCGTGCACGTATTCTTCATCGCGGGCGCGGTTGGTGCGCTGCACTTCAACGTAGAAGCGCTCGGGGAACATGCCCATCCAGTCTTGCAGCAGGGCCTGGGCTTCTTCATCCCGGCCGGACAACAAGGCCATGCCGATATCGCCTTCCTTGCCCGCTGACAGGGCAATCAGGCCCTCGCTGGCGGGGGCGATCCATTCACGCTGGAGGATGACCAAGCCGTTGCGCTGGCCATCGGTCCAGCCGCGCGAGATCAGCTCGGTGAGGTTGCGATAGCCCTTGGCATCCATGGCCAGGAAGCAGATGCGCGACAGCGGCGCCTCCGGATCGGCACCGGCCAGCCACAGGTCGGCACCACAGATCGGCTTGATGCCCGCGCCCATGGCAGCCTTGTAGAACTTCACCAGCGAGCACATGTTGCTCTGGTCGGTGATCGCCACCGCCGGCATGTTCATCCCGGCCAGCGCCTTGGCCAGCGGTTTGATCCGCACCAGGCCGTCGACCAGCGAGAATTCGGAGTGGACGCGCAGGTGAACGAAGGGAACCGACATGGAAGATCCTGTAGCAGTGCTTAACGACAAGGGCGGGATTGTAGCTTAAATGGGGAAGAGATTTGGGGCTGCTTGCACCCTCCCTGTAGGAGCAGCCTTGTGCTGCGAAAGGGCCAGTACAGGCACAGCAACTTCATTTACCTGACTGGCGCTTTCGCAGCACAAGGCTGCTCCTACAAGAGCGAAAGGGCCGCGAAGTGCCCTGGCAGGTCAGATAAGGGAATCGGTGACGCCTTCGCGTGCTTCCAAGGCCGCACGCACCGGGGCAAAGGAACGCCGATGGATGGGCGTAGGGCCCAGGCGTGCGAGCGCCTCAAGGTGCACCGGGGTCGGGTAACCTTTGTGCCCACCCATGCCATACCCTGGGTAGATCAGCTCGAACGCGCTCATCTCACGGTCACGGGTTACCTTGGCCAGGATCGAGGCAGCTGCAATAGCCGGCACCTGGCTATCGCCTTTGATCACCGGCGACGCCGGCACGGCCAGCTTCGGGCAGCGGTTGCCATCGATCAGGGCCAGCTTCGGCGTAATGTGCAGGCCCTGCACCGCACGCTGCATGGCCAGCATCGTGGCCTGCAGGATGTTCAGGCGGTCGATTTCCTCGACCTCGGCGCGGGCGATGCAGAAGCTCAAGGCCTTTTCACAGATCTCGTCGAACAACGCCTCGCGCTTGGCTTCGGTGAGTTTCTTCGAATCGTTCAGGCCGAGGATCGGGCGCGCCGGATCAAGGATCACCGCCGCCGTCACCACCGCCCCGCACAGCGGCCCGCGGCCCACTTCGTCGACGCCGGCGACCAGGTCCTCGACCAGGTTGAAGTCCAGTCCAATTTGCATGTCAGCGGTCCTTGAGCAAGGCCAGTACCGCCTCGGCCGCCTGGTTGGAGGCGTCACGGCGCAGGGTGCGGTGAATTTCGTCGAAACGTTCGGTCTGCTGGCTGCCATCGCGCACCAGCGGTGCAAGGGTGTTGGCCAAGGCTTCGCTGGTGGCGGCGTCCTGCAACAGTTCGGGCACCAGTTCACGCTGGGCGAGCAGGTTTGGCAGGGACACGTAAGGGCTCTTCACCAGGCGCTTGAGGATCCAGTAGGTCAAGGGCGCAAGGCGGTAGGCCACCACCATTGGCCGCTTGTACAGCAGCGCTTCGAGGGTGGCTGTGCCCGAGGCGATCAGTACTGCATCACAGGCCGCCAGGGCCTGGTGCGACCGGCCATCGAGCAGGGTCAGTGGCAGTTGGCGCCCTTCGAGCATCTGTTCGACCTGGGCACGCCGCGCGGCGTTGGCGCAGGGCAGCACGAAGTGCACGCCTGGCACCTGCTGCTGCAGGCGCTCGGCGGCGTCGAGGAACAACGCCCCCAGGCGCCCTACCTCGCCACCCCGGCTGCCAGGCATCAGTGCAACCACCGGCCCGTCGCCCAGGCCCAGTGCAGCACGTGCTGCCGGGCGGTCGGTTTCAAGCGGTATGGTGTCGGCCAGCGGGTGACCGACAAAGCGCACCGGCACTCCCTGCTCTTCATAGAACCGCGCCTCGAACGGCAGCAGCGTCAGCATCAGGTCGCAGCCTTCGCGAATCTTCAGTACGCGCTTCTGCCGCCAGGCCCAGACCGACGGGCTGACGTAGTGCACGGTCTTGATTCCGACCTGGCGCAGTTTCAGTTCAATGTTGAGGGTGAAGTCGGGGGCGTCGATGCCGATGAAAACATCCGGCTTTTCGTCGATCAGTGTCTGGATCAGCAGCTTGCGGCGTTTGAGCAGCTCGCGCAGGCGCCCCAGCACTTCGACCAGGCCCATGACCGCCAGGCGCTCCATGGGGAAGTACGATTGCAGGCCTTCGGCTTCCATCAACGGGCCGCCAACGCCAATGAAACGTACATCGGGGTGGCGTGCCTTGAGGGCACGCATCAAGCCTGAACCAAGAATATCGCCGCTGGCCTCACCTGCGACCAAGGCTACGCAAAGCGGGGCCATGTCAGCGGGTGATGCCGCGGGCGGAATTCACGATCGACTGACGGAACAGGTCGACCTCAGGGTGCTTCGCCGCCATTTCGGCCAGTTCCTTGAGCGCGTCTTCGACGGTCAGGCCCTGACGATAGACAATCTTGTAGCAACGGCGCAGCACGTGGATCACCTCGTCGCTGAAACCGCGGCGGCGCATGCCCTCGAAGTTCATGCTGCGGGCTTCGGCCGGGCTGCCGAACACGGTGACGAAGGCCGGGACGTCCTTGCCGATCGCCGTGCCCATGCCGGAAAACGCGTGGGCACCGATATGGCAGTACTGATGCACCAGGGTATAGCCGGACAGAATCGCCCAGTCGCCTACGTGCACGTGGCCGGCCAAGGCCGTGTTGTTGACCAGGATGCAGTGGTTGCCAATGACGCTGTCGTGGCCGATGTGGGCATAGGCCATGATCAGGTTGTGGTCGCCCACGGTGGTTTCCGCACGGTCCTGAACGGTGCCGCGGTGAATGGTCACCCCTTCGCGGAACACATTGTGATCGCCGATCACCAGGCGCGTCGGCTCACCCTTGTACTTGAGGTCCGGGGTATCTTCGCCAATGGAGGAAAACTGAAAGATACGGTTGTGCTTGCCGATGCGGGTCGGCCCTTTGAGCACAACATGCGGGCCGATAACGGTACCCTCCCCGATTTCCACATCGGGGCCAACGATCGACCAAGGGCCGACCTCGACACCATCGGCCAGCTTGGCCGACGGGTCGATAATGGCCCGAGGATCAATCGAATTCATAGGGAGCGTTCCGCGCATGTGATCTGTGCCGAGCAAACCGGTTTGCCGTCGACCAGGGCGCGGCATTCAAACTTCCAGATCATGCTCTTGCGGCTGAGGAACTTGGCTTCCAGCACCAACTGGTCACCCGGCAGTACCGGCTGACGGAAACGCAGCTTGTCAGAACCAACGAAGTAGTACAGGGTGCCATCAGCGGGCTTGGCATCGAGCATCTTGAAACCGAGGATGCCGGCCGCCTGGGCCATGGCTTCAATGATCAAAACGCCCGGCATGATCGGGTGCGCCGGGAAATGGCCGTTGAAGAACGGCTCGTTGATGCTGACATTCTTGTAGGCACGAATGCTCTGGGCCTCGAAGTCCAGATCCGTCACCCGGTCCACCAGCAGGAACGGGTAACGGTGAGGCAGGTATTCGCGAATCTCGTTGATGTCCATCATTTCGGGGGGGAAGCCTGTAATAAGAATAGGGAGCGCAGGTGCTGACCACACGCTCCTTTAGCAATCCAAAGAGGAGCCAGCTAGCGACTGTTCACTCTTGCTCAGGGAATGGTATCAGCCTTCTGATGTCGGCAGGCCACCTGAGGTCACGGTATCGACGCGTTTTTCCAGCTGCTGAAGACGCTTGGCCATGTCATCCAGCTGGCGGATCCGCGCAGCGCTCTTGCGCCAGTCAGCCAAAGGCTGCATGGCTGTGCCGGATGAATAGGAACCGGGTTCAGTGATCGAACGGGTTACCATTGTCATCCCTGAAACAAATACGTTATCGCAAATATCAATGTGCCCTACCAGGCCCACGCCCCCGGCCAGCATGCAATGCTTGCCGATGCGCGTACTGCCGGAAATGCCCACACAAGCGGCCATGGCCGTGTGGTCACCGATCTGCACGTTGTGGGCGATCTGGATCTGGTTGTCGAGCTTGACCCCGTCGCCGATCCGCGTGTCGGACAGCGCACCACGGTCGACGGCAGTATTGACGCCGATTTCCACGTCATCACCAATGGTGACGCCGCCGATCTGGGCGATCTTGCGCCAGATACCCTTCTCATTGGCAAAGCCGAAGCCTTCGCCGCCGATCACAGCACCCGACTGGATGACCACGCGCTTGCCGATCACGACGTCGTGATACAACGTCACCCGCGGCGCCAGCCAGCCGCCTTCACCTACAACGCAACGCGCACCGATGAAGCAATGGGCGCCGATGCAGACATCAGCCTCGATGCGCGCACCGCTTTCGATCACCGCGAACGGCCCGATGCTGGCGCTGGCGTCCACCTGCGCGTCCCCAGCCACCACGGCGCTGGGATGGATTCCCGCCACAGCCTTGGGTTTGGGGTCGAACAGGTGGGAAATACGCGCATACGCCTGGTACGGGTCGGCCACGATCAGGGCATTGCCAGCGAAACTTTCGGCATCCGCAGCCTTGAGCAATACCGCACCTGCCTGGCAGTTATCCAGGTACTTGCGGTACTGCGGGTTGGCGAGGAAGCTCAATTGACCGGGGCCTGCCTCCTGCAAGGTGGCCAGCCCGGTAATCTGCAACGCCTCGGGCCCCTTGAGGGTGGCACCGAGGGCCTCGGCCAGTTGGCCTAGCGTCATGGTCACACTCATATCAACGGGCTTGGTTCATGCGCTCGATGACCTGGCGGGTGATGTCGTACTGAGGTTTGACATCGATGACCGCACCACGCTCGAGGACCAGGTCAAAACCGCCCTTCTTGATCACTTCCTCGACAGCACCATCCAGCTTCGGCTTCAGTTGCTTGAGCATGTCGCGGTCAGCAACGGCTTTGGCTTCGTTCAGTTCTTTGGACTGGAACTGGAAGTCACGGGCCTTTTGCTTGAACTCGAGCTCCAGGCGCTCACGCTCCTGCTGCTGCATCTTGTCGCCGCCCTTGATCAGACGGTCCTGGATGCCCTTGGCGCTGCTTTCCAGGCTTTTCAGCTTGGTCAGTTGCGGACCGAACTTCTTCTCGGCATCGACCGCGTATTTCTTGGCGGCATCCGATTCGAGCAGGGCCATCTGATAGTTCAGCACGGCAACCTTCATTTCGGCGAATGCCGGGGTGGCGACCAGCGCCGCGGCCACTACGGCCAGTTGAGCCAATTTACGCACGATGCACTCCTGGATAAACCGTTGTCGTTAAGCAAGGGCCGACCTTAGAAGGTCTGGCCCAGAGAGAATTGGAACACCTGGGTATCGGCATCGTCCGGCTTTTTGACCGGCATTGCCAGGCTGAAGCTCAACGGGCCCAGTGCGGTAATCCAGGTCACACCCAAGCCGACCGAACTGGCCATGCCCGAGAAGCCGACTTTCTCGCAATCAGGCTTGTTGCCGCAATTGGTGTCGAACACGTTACCCACGTCCCAGAACACGGAGGTGCGCAGCGAACGCTGGTCCTTGACGAACGGCAGCGGGAACAGCAACTCGACGCCACCTTGCACCAGCACGTTACCGCCGAACGGCAACGGAT
Source organism: Pseudomonas sp. SIMBA_068 (assembly GCF_046534705.1). Lineage (NCBI taxonomy): Bacteria > Pseudomonadati > Pseudomonadota > Gammaproteobacteria > Pseudomonadales > Pseudomonadaceae > Pseudomonas > Pseudomonas sp. SIMBA_068. Next base: position 733 of record NZ_JAWRYI010000017.1, on the reverse strand, counting down.
CCTGATCCGGGTCGGCGATGGTGCCCTCTCGCGTACCGTCACTTGGCGTACTGCGCGGGCCCAGGCTGCTGTCCTTGAAGCCACGGACAGAGTTGAACCCCCCTGCGAAGTAGTTCTCGTAGAACGGCAGGCCGGAAGTGCTGCCATAACCATCACCATAGCCCAGCTCGGTGTGCAGGCGCAGGGTGTAGTCGTTGTTGATCGGCTGGAACAGCTGGCCACGATAATCGAGCTTGAAGAACGACAGGTCGCTGCCCGGAATGGTGGATTCCAGGGTCAGGCTTTGCGAGTGACCACGGGTGGCCAGCACGCCTTTGTTCAGGGTCGACTCGGACCAGCCGATCGAGGCCTTGAAGTTCAGGAAGTTCTCGCCCTCCTGTTCGAGGAAGTCGAAGATCTCGTCAACGGTGTACTTACCGGTCTTGATCTTGTCCTGCTGCACGCTCAGGCCGTAGGTCAGGCGCGAGGTTTCGCTGATCGGGTAGCCAAGGCTGACGCCGGCACCCAGGCTGTCCACCGCATAGCTGGCCACATCGACGTCGAGGTCGTCGTAGTCGGTGCTGCGGTAGAAGGCGTTGTAACCCAGGCTGACACCGTCGGCGGTGAAGTAGGGGTCCACGAAGCCGAAGTTGTAGCGGGTCTGGTATTCCGAACGGGTCAGGCCGATGGACACCTTGTTACCGGTACCCAGGAAGTTGCTCTGGCTGATCGAACCACCGAGGATCAGGCCGGC
>NZ_JAWRYI010000138.1:0-362 GCF_046534705.1 Pseudomonas sp. SIMBA_068 | reverse complement strand
GGCAGACCTTCGCTGTCACCAATGACCTGAATCGCCATCGAACCAATTTTGGTGCCGCGACGAATCGCCTGCGGCAGCGACGGACCTTCCAGCAGGGCGCTGATGACGCCAACGGCAAAGCCGTCTCCGGCGCCTACGGTATCCACCACGTTGTCGACTTTTATCGCCTCAACCTGGCCCTGCTCGCCCTGCGCCGTTTTATACCAGGCACCGTCACAACCGGTTTTAATCACGACCGCTTTCACACCCTTATCGAGATAGAAATCCGCGATCGCTTCTGGCTGACGATAGCCGGTCAGAATCAGCCCCTCTTTTTCGCCCGGCAGTACCCAGTCGGCATACTCCGCCAGCAGATTGAGCTG
>NZ_JAWRYI010001220.1:0-249 GCF_046534705.1 Pseudomonas sp. SIMBA_068 | reverse complement strand
CGGGCGGAGCCAGATTGGGCATTACGATAGCCCGTCCATAAATTTCGCTGGTATACGGCACGACAGTTTTTAACATGTCGCCATCGCGGAGGTGAAGGTGCCAGTCGTCTGGGCGGCGGATCTTTAATACCTGGGATGGTGCAGTCATTAATCTCTATGCTCCGGCTGAAGGGATGTTTTTGCCGGACACAAAGGATAAGCGGAAACGTTTTCCTTTGCACGAAAAATAAAGGGCGCGAATGCGCCCTC
>NZ_JAWRYI010001219.1:0-249 GCF_046534705.1 Pseudomonas sp. SIMBA_068 | reverse complement strand
CGTTCAGTTTAACTGCACCTTGTTTTATCATGCGCATCGCTTCTGATGTGCTTGCAACTAAATTAGCTTCTTTTAATAAGTTAGCGATTAAAATAGTGTCTTCTGCAATGGTTACTGTCAGCTCAGGAATTTCATCTGGCAGCGCTTTTTTCTGAAAGCGTTGAATAAAATCGTTGTGCGCAGCTTGTGCATCTTCTTCACTATGAAAACGTGCAATTAGCTCTTTAGCAAGTTCAATTTTGATATCGC
>NZ_JAWRYI010001218.1:0-249 GCF_046534705.1 Pseudomonas sp. SIMBA_068 | reverse complement strand
CGCAGCCTGCTGCTCGGTGCGTGAAGAGAGATCGGTGTTGCCGGCTGAAATTTCGCTGGAGCCCTGATAAATCGCGACGGCGCCTTCACGCACCGTACCAACGGTGGTTACCAGCGCCTGCTGCATCAGTTGCAGGTTATGGATGAGCGTACCAATCTCGCTGCGGCCATGGGGCAGGGGAGCGGAGGTCAGATCACCCTGCGCAATGCGTTCGATACGCAGCACCGACTGACGCAGCGGACTAATCAC
>NZ_JAWRYI010001217.1:0-249 GCF_046534705.1 Pseudomonas sp. SIMBA_068 | reverse complement strand
AGGCCCGGCGCAGGATGAAGAGTTTGTGCTGGCACATGCCGACAACGTCGAAGCCGCAGGCTTTGTCTCGCACCTCAAACTCCCCCACTACGTCGATTTCCAGGCCGAACTGGAGCTACTCAAACGTCTGCAACAGGAGAAGAACCATGGCTAATCTGAGCGGCTACAACTTTGCCTACCTCGACGAGCAGACCAAACGCATGATCCGCCGCGCCATCTTAAAAGCGGTGGCGATCCCCGGTTATCAGG
>NZ_JAWRYI010001216.1:0-249 GCF_046534705.1 Pseudomonas sp. SIMBA_068 | reverse complement strand
CGCCAGTCCGGCTGCGCAGTGCTGCCGACATTGCGCAGCGGCACATTCGGCGTGCCGGCTACCACGAACAGTCGGTCGCCGGGTTGCCGTGGCGTCCAGCCTGTGGGGTTTACCGGGATCAAACGGCTGGCTGGAATCATCTCGTCCGCCCATTCGCCGAACGTGTTCAAGGTCTTGTAGAGCAATTTGAGCGAGTAATAATGGCCCATGCGCAAAAGGGTCGGAAGGGCGCTGAGTGGGTTGAGTTCC
>NZ_JAWRYI010001215.1:0-249 GCF_046534705.1 Pseudomonas sp. SIMBA_068 | reverse complement strand
GGAGCATGACATGGGGTTTGTGGGGAGCATTGCCGACCATGTGACCGTGTTGCACCAAGGCAGTGTGCTGGCAGAAGGTTCGCTGGAGCAGGTGCAGGCGGATGAGCGGGTAGTTGAGGTGTATTTGGGCCGATGATCTATTCCAAGGACATGACATGCTGAAAATCGACACGCTGCACCAATACTACGGCGGCAGCCACATCCTCCGGGGCCTGCCCTTCGAAGCCAAGGTTGGCGAAGTCACCTGCC
>NZ_JAWRYI010001214.1:0-249 GCF_046534705.1 Pseudomonas sp. SIMBA_068 | reverse complement strand
AATAAAAATATCTGATTTTGATATTTTTATTTCAATACAATGAGTTACAGATGCATCAGATACTGCAATTAGGAAATTTTTATTAAATCGACTGCATTCTTAGACGCGTTTTTGGCATAGATTGATAGCAGGGGATTTTCTTCTTAATTTTATAGGGTGGTTCTATGTTATATATAGATAAGGCAACAATTTTGAAGTTTGATCTGGAGATGCTTAAAAAACATCGCAGAGCAATCCAGTTTATTGCCG
>NZ_JAWRYI010001213.1:0-249 GCF_046534705.1 Pseudomonas sp. SIMBA_068 | reverse complement strand
GATATTCTTTCCAGCGGCGAAAAACAACGTATCGCCCTGGCACGATTAATTTTACGACGTCCGAAATGGATATTTCTTGACGAAACTACCTCTCATCTTGAGGAACAAGAGGCTATCCGCTTACTGCGTTTAGTGCGTGAAAAACTACCCACAAGCGGCGTCATTATGGTTACACATCAACCCGGTGTCTGGAACCTGGCCGATGATATTTGTGACATTAGCGCGGTTTTATAAAAACAATAAAAGCCC
>NZ_JAWRYI010001212.1:0-249 GCF_046534705.1 Pseudomonas sp. SIMBA_068 | reverse complement strand
CTGTGCGCACCGCGGCTTTCGGTGCGATAGTTAGCCGCTACCGCCGTGGCAAAGGCCGTCTCCATCAGGTTATCCAGCTCCAGGCACTCAATACGCTGGGTGTTGAAATCCGGTGAGCGGTCATCCAGACGCGCTGACTTCAGGCGCTGGCGAATCTCTTTCGGCTCTTCCAGACCCTGTGCCATCGCTTCGCCTTCACGGAATACCGAGAAGTTATTCTGCATGCAGCGTTGCAGCGCTTTACGAATC
>NZ_JAWRYI010001211.1:0-249 GCF_046534705.1 Pseudomonas sp. SIMBA_068 | reverse complement strand
CCGAGCGGTCGAGGTTGAGCTGGGCAGTATCGACCGCCACCTGCGCCTCGTTGACCGCCGAGCGGGCGCGGGCCTCGCGGGACTGGCTCTCTTCCAGCTGCTCGGCCGCCACCAGGTTGCCCAGTTTGCGGTTACGGCGCGTTTCACGGGCGGCCTGGGCCAGGGTTTCCTCGCGCTCGGCCAGGGTTGCCTGTGCCTGGCGCAGGGCCAGGCTGAAGCGGTCTTGGTCGATGGTGAACAGCACGTCGC
>NZ_JAWRYI010001210.1:0-249 GCF_046534705.1 Pseudomonas sp. SIMBA_068 | reverse complement strand
CATCTGCGTAGCGGTTTGCAGTGGTCCGACGGTCAGCCTCTGACGGCAGAGGATTTTGTCCTCGGCTGGCAGCGCGCGGTTGACCCGAAAACGGCAAGCCCTTTTGCTGGCTATCTGGCACAGGCGCACATTAACAATGCCGCAGCTATTGTTGCGGGTAAAGCAGATGTTACATCGCTGGGTGTCAAAGCGACGGATGATCGTACTCTTGAAGTTACGCTTGAGCAGCCGGTTCCTTGGTTCACGACG
>NZ_JAWRYI010001209.1:0-249 GCF_046534705.1 Pseudomonas sp. SIMBA_068 | reverse complement strand
GGACGTAGGCCAGCCCAAGGCCGGCGACACCGTGGTCATTTCCGGCGCGGCCGGTGCGGTGGGCAGCATTGTCGGGCAGATCGCCAAGGTCAAAGGCTGCCGTGTGGTCGGTATTGCCGGCGGCGCCCAGAAATGCCAGTACCTGAAGGACGAACTGGGCTTCGACGGGGTGATCGACTACAAAGCCGAAGACGTGCTGGCCGGCCTGAAACGTGAATGCCCCAAAGGTGTGGACGTGTACTTCGACAA
>NZ_JAWRYI010001208.1:0-249 GCF_046534705.1 Pseudomonas sp. SIMBA_068 | reverse complement strand
AAGCGTCAATGATCGATCTGCCTATGATGTCGAGACTGATCGACGCCTTGCCAGATCATGCGCGAGTGATCTTTCTCGGCGATCGTGATCAACTGGCCTCGGTTGAGGCTGGGGCTGTGCTGGGTGATATCTGCGCTTATGCCAACGCGGGCTTTACCGCCGAGCGTGCCAGGCAGCTAAGCCGCCTGACGGGGACTCACGTTCCGGCAGGAACCGGCACAGAAGCGGCATCTTTGCGCGACAGTCTCT
>NZ_JAWRYI010001207.1:0-249 GCF_046534705.1 Pseudomonas sp. SIMBA_068 | reverse complement strand
GGGCGGAATACAGCGTCAATTTCCTGCCAAAAGTAAAAATTGATGTGGCGATTGCTGATGACCAACTCGATGAAGTGATCGATATCGTCAGTAAGGCGGCTTACACCGGAAAAATTGGCGACGGCAAAATCTTCGTCGCTGAATTGCAACGCGTCATTCGTATTCGTACCGGCGAAGCCGACGAAGCGGCGCTGTAATCTCTGGCACACAGCAACAGGAACGAAAAATGAAGATAGCGACGATAAAAAC
>NZ_JAWRYI010001206.1:0-249 GCF_046534705.1 Pseudomonas sp. SIMBA_068 | reverse complement strand
CGTTATTCAATTTTCTTTGTGTGTAGTCTGTAAATTTATTGGTGCTTAAACCATCTTTAACAGAAAAACTTGTAACATTAAGTGTGTTGAGGTTTATCTTGTAGAGTCCATTCTCAGAGCTTGCCCAAAGATACTTGTTTTCTTCAGGCACTAAAGACAAAATTGAATTAGAATTTAAAGAGCTTTTGAGCCCCATAGAATGTTTACGTTCATAGGTTTGTGGGTCTATGCCAATCAAGCCTTCATAAG
>NZ_JAWRYI010000137.1:0-362 GCF_046534705.1 Pseudomonas sp. SIMBA_068 | reverse complement strand
ACGGCGTCCAGGCACATCGCGTGCAGTGCTTCGGTCGGGGCCTGCAAGTCGCGCTCGACCTGGGCCTGGCTGAATTGGTAGTAGCCCCGCTCGTCCCAGTAGCGCTCGCCATCGAGGGTGTGGAAGGCAAAGCCCTCTTGTTGGGCAGTGGCGCGCCAACCTGGGCGCTCTGCGAGCTCGACCTTGCGCATGCCTACCCCCCGAAGAAGCTGCCGGACTTGCCGCCCCAGCCACTGCGGGCCGTGGCCTGGCTGCCAAAGCCACCCCGCGAGATGGACGCAGAGACGGCTGAGCGCGACGCCGTGCGGCCTGAGGCGCCATAGCCAGCACCGCCGCCGCCGGACGAACCGCCACTGCTGCTC
>NZ_JAWRYI010001205.1:0-249 GCF_046534705.1 Pseudomonas sp. SIMBA_068 | reverse complement strand
AATATTTACACTTAATAGTTTGTTAAATTACCGCAAAGCGCTATTTGTAACGCTATGCGGGCGCTATAATTAAAGCCCTTAGTTATTAATTAAATGGAATAAGTTTTGAAAAAGTTAGCTTTAGCAAGTGCTCTTTTGTTCGCGTTTAGCGCGCACGCACAGTTACATAAAAATATTGATAATGTTGCCGATTACGCTGTAGATACCTACCAAAATGCGCAAGTACACACGCTAACTAACTTAGTTGCT
>NZ_JAWRYI010001204.1:0-249 GCF_046534705.1 Pseudomonas sp. SIMBA_068 | reverse complement strand
GCACCGACACGTCGAGGCCGGCCGGCAGGTTGTCGGTGATCGAAGGCAGCAGTTCCTTGATCCGGTCGACCACTTCGATGACGTTGGCCCCCGGCTGGCGCTGAATGTTCAGCAACACGGCCTGGTTTTCGTTGGCCCAGGCGGCGAGGCGCTCGTTTTCGGCACCGTCGACGATCTCGGCCACATCCTTCAGGCGCAGCGGCGCACCGTTGTTGCAGGCCAGGATCAGGTTGGCGTATTCCGCCGGGG
>NZ_JAWRYI010001203.1:0-249 GCF_046534705.1 Pseudomonas sp. SIMBA_068 | reverse complement strand
ATGGCTCAGTCGGGCAGCGTGATCTGGTCGAGACGTTGCTCGAGCACTTCCTGAGCAGCAGCCCCATGGCCCTGGCCGCCACCGACCAGCTCAGCCTGTCGCCGCCCGAGGTTTTTCGCCCACAGCCGCAAGCCCCCGTCATTGAACTGCGCATGGCTGAGGTGAACCAGCTCTTCGACTTCGTTGTGGCCTTCGTCGCCATCACCGAGCTCTTTCTGAATGGCCTTCATCTGCTCATTCAGGTAGTAC
>NZ_JAWRYI010001202.1:0-250 GCF_046534705.1 Pseudomonas sp. SIMBA_068 | reverse complement strand
CAAAAAACAAGCCTCAGAGGGTTTAGTAACTTGCTATTCCACGCACCAAGAGTGCTTCAACCTATCATTCAGTTTATGACTAATTTAGTTGTATACGTAAACTCATTTACTCCAAAAAGACCAATAGTGCATAATAATTATGATTAAAAAGTTGCTTAATATATCCCTAACATTGTCGCTTATTTGTTGCGCTTACTTTGCGCATGCAATTGAGCCATTACAAAATAAATCAATGTTCATTAATGGATAC
>NZ_JAWRYI010001201.1:0-250 GCF_046534705.1 Pseudomonas sp. SIMBA_068 | reverse complement strand
GTCCAACTTTTTGGGGTCAGTACAACCTGCATTTCATTTGTGACGACGCCCAGCACCTGCATAAAAGAAGGTACACCCTGGGTTAATGCCATATCGATACGCGTTGTACTTTTGGGGATGGGTAAACCAGCATCACACACCACCAGCGTATCGGTATGTCCCAGACGGGAGATCACCGATGAAATATCAGAATTAAGAACGGTGCCTTTTTTCATTTTTTTCTCCATCAGCGAAACGGTTCGCTGCCCCA
>NZ_JAWRYI010001200.1:0-250 GCF_046534705.1 Pseudomonas sp. SIMBA_068 | reverse complement strand
GAATGCGCTGTTGACACGTCTTATCCTTCAATGTCGGATGCGACGCTGCCGCGTCTTATCCGACCTACGGTTGGCACGCATCCGGCAATGTTGTAAGGCTACAACCCTAACGCATATTTCAGCGCCTGACGTTTCAACACGCCAGCACGCTCCGCCGCCATTAACCCGAGATTACGCAGAAAACGCAGTGGTGGCAGATTATTGCGGAATCCGTCATAAAACAGATCCATACCGCTTTGCATAATGAAGT
>NZ_JAWRYI010001199.1:0-250 GCF_046534705.1 Pseudomonas sp. SIMBA_068 | reverse complement strand
GCTGGACCTGTGCGCCCGCCATTTCGATGCCAGCCCCGTGGCTGCCCGGCATTTGCTGCTGGAGCAGGCCTCGGCCACCCTGTTGCTGGCCCTGCAACAGGACGAACGCGTACTGGGCAGTGAAGGCAGCAACCTCAGCACCCTGCACCTCACCCGGGTGGAGCAGTACGTGCTGCACCATCTGGGCGACCCCGAACTCACGCCACAAAACATCGCCAGCGCTTGCGGGCTGTCGTTGCGTTACCTGCAC
>NZ_JAWRYI010000136.1:0-363 GCF_046534705.1 Pseudomonas sp. SIMBA_068 | reverse complement strand
AAACCTGATGATAGAGGCGAACGTAATTCACAGCGCTTGGAAACATGGCGTCGAACGACTTCTTTTTTTGGGCTCCAGTTGCATATACCCGCGGGACTGCCCCCAGCCGATCCACGAAGACCACCTGTTAACCGGACCGCTGGAACAAACCAATGAACCTTACACCCTCGCCAAGATCATGGGTGTAAAGATGTGCGAGAACTACCACCGCGAATACGGTGCAAAGTTCATAGCCGTTATGCCGTCAAATCTTTATGGCCCCAATGACAGCTACAACCTGGAAAACTGTCATGTGCTGCCGGCACTGATTAGCAAAGCCCATGAAGCAAAAATTAGCGGCGCATCAGAGTTAATAGTTTGGGG
>NZ_JAWRYI010001198.1:0-250 GCF_046534705.1 Pseudomonas sp. SIMBA_068 | reverse complement strand
CTCGTTGCTGCTCACCACCTGATAGCTGTTCAGGCATCGCTGTTAGCTTATTTTCTAAGCCTAGCTTTTTAGCCATTGTATTTACTTCATCGTCGCTAGGCGATAACCCATTAAGCCTTGCTTGAAAGCACATGTTGTCTTTTACATTTAACGGGCTGAGTAATTGGTAATGCTGAAAAATAATCCCTATTTTACGCCTATAAAGCGCAAGCTCACTGGCACTCAATTCACTAATTTTTTGCTCATTAAC
>NZ_JAWRYI010001197.1:0-250 GCF_046534705.1 Pseudomonas sp. SIMBA_068 | reverse complement strand
CGGCCACCCCTACCCCCAGACACTGCAGGTGCTGGAACGCGAACTGCCCCGGCTGAAGGCAGAAGGCATCGTGCTGATCGGCCTTACGCAGATGATCGCCGAGCGTGGCAACCAGGCCATGCCTGCCCACGGCAAGCATGGCCGTTACAGCAACCGCTGAGCCCTCAATCGAACGGGATGATGCCGCTCGCCTGCTCCAGGGTCAGCTTGCCGCGGTGTACACGAACGCTCGCGGCAGCTTCTTCGCGTC
>NZ_JAWRYI010001196.1:0-250 GCF_046534705.1 Pseudomonas sp. SIMBA_068 | reverse complement strand
GCGTCAGCCTCAACCTGCGGAGGTGCAACGTGGTCGACGATCGCCTGATACAGCGGGGTCATATCGTCAGCCATGTCGGTGTGCTCAAGACCAGCAATACCATTCAGCGCAGAGGCGAAAATGATAGGGAAGTCGAGCTGCTCATCAGTAGCATCCAGGTTAACGAACAGGTCAAAGACCTGATCAACAACCCAATCCGGACGCGCACCAGGGCGGTCTACTTTGTTGATAACCACAATCGGCTTCAGAC
>NZ_JAWRYI010001195.1:0-250 GCF_046534705.1 Pseudomonas sp. SIMBA_068 | reverse complement strand
CAGGCCTTGCAGGGCATCGCCGCGCCGGAAGAGCACGCCGAGCTCGGCCGCGCGCCCGGTCGCCACCATGATCGACGTGGGGGTTGCCAAGCCCATCGCGCAGGGGCAGGCGATGATCAGCACGGCCACGGCATTGACGAGGGCGAAGGTGAGGGCGGGGTTCGGGCCGAGCAGCAACCAGGCGATGAAGGTCAGCGTCGCGATGGCGATGACGGCGGGCACGAACCAGGCCGTGACCTTGTCGACCAGC
>NZ_JAWRYI010001194.1:0-250 GCF_046534705.1 Pseudomonas sp. SIMBA_068 | reverse complement strand
GTCTCGACGACGCCGTAGAACTGGCTCCGGGTGACACTACGCTGGTTCCGACCGGGCTGGCGATTCATATTGCCGATCCTTCACTGGCGGCAATGATGCTGCCGCGCTCCGGATTGGGACATAAGCACGGTATCGTGCTTGGTAACCTGGTAGGATTGATCGATTCTGACTATCAGGGCCAGTTGATGATTTCCGTTTGGAACCGTGGTCAGGACAGCTTCACCATTCAACCTGGCGAACGTATCGCCCA
>NZ_JAWRYI010001193.1:0-250 GCF_046534705.1 Pseudomonas sp. SIMBA_068 | reverse complement strand
CTTTGCCAATACTGCCAATACCCAGAGCGCGCCTGGGTACACCGTGGTGGATGCCAATGTTGCCTGGCAGGTGCTGCCGGATGTGCGGCTGGGGTTGCAGTTGAACAACCTGTTCGACCGGGAGTATGTGCAGTCGGCGTTCAGTGGGCAGCAGTGGTTGATGGGGATGCCACGGTCGTATTTTGCGACGGTGGATTACAGCTTCTGATTGAGTTGCCTGTGCCCGCGAAGAAGCCGGAGCAGGCAACAC
>NZ_JAWRYI010001192.1:0-250 GCF_046534705.1 Pseudomonas sp. SIMBA_068 | reverse complement strand
AAAGGCGGTTCAGCGCCTGCAAGATGTCCGGGCGTAATACTTCAAAGCTGCGGGTGATAAAGACCTGCGCCGCTACGGTTTCGGTTTCCCGCACTTTGGTGCGTAGCAGATTGAGCAACGCAGCATCGCGCCCGTGGCTGGCTTCCGGCACCAGATGATCGTGGTCGAGATAGCGCAGCGGCTGATGAGAAAGCCGATGCAGATCTTCGTCAGAAAGCCCGACAATCGCCTGGCAGCCCAGCGGTTCCCC
>NZ_JAWRYI010001191.1:0-250 GCF_046534705.1 Pseudomonas sp. SIMBA_068 | reverse complement strand
AGGGAAAGGCAGGTAAAAAAAGACTAATCCCCGACGTCAGTTCAATGACGCGGGAGATCAGTAAAGGTACTGCCGTTCAGATACTCGCCAAGCTTTGAATCTAGATGAACTGGCTCATGAAGACGCTCAGGCGTTTCAGGCCTTCCTTCAATTCATCAACTGATGCTGCATACGACAAGCGGACATGCTCGGTTCCTCCGCACGGTCCGAAATCATTGCCGGGCGTCAGTGCGACATGGGCCTCCTCAAG
>NZ_JAWRYI010001190.1:0-250 GCF_046534705.1 Pseudomonas sp. SIMBA_068 | reverse complement strand
CTGGTCAGGCGCGTAGATGGCGGGCGGGTTGCAGCGCGGGAAGTGCTGGTGGCGACGACGGCGGTGCGTAACCTGGTGCGTGAGGGGCGGATGGCGCAGTTGTGTTCGGTGATGCAGGCGGGTGCTGCAGAAGGGATGCGGACGATGGAGGGGGCCGTGCGGGAGCTGAGAGAGATGGGTCTGATCAAAGATCTATAGTGCCCGCACCGGCCCTTTCGCGGGCAAGCCCGCTCCCACAGGGTCGGCACAG
>NZ_JAWRYI010001189.1:0-250 GCF_046534705.1 Pseudomonas sp. SIMBA_068 | reverse complement strand
GCATGCCATGGCTCGGAGCATAGTCATCGCTGTGCTGCCAATCGAACCCGCCCCCCAGCACCCAGTGGTCGCTCAGGCGGCGCTCGAACAGGCCGCGCAGGCGGTAGCCCAGGCCGCTGCTGTCGCTGGCGTCGTTCATGGCATCGATGTTCGAGCGCACGTCATACTGCGCCAGTACCTTGTGGTTGATGTGCGCGTCCGGGTACAGGCGGCTGCGGCCGCTGTGGGCCTGGGACCAACCGACCGAACC
>NZ_JAWRYI010001188.1:0-250 GCF_046534705.1 Pseudomonas sp. SIMBA_068 | reverse complement strand
AGGGTTCATCGTGACGTGAGCGGTTGCTGGCAAACGTCAGTACGCCCATGACTACGCCACCAATTCTTTCTGCAATGGTGAGCCATGACCAGCCAGTGTAAAGGGTAATGCCCGCCGCCCAGACGCAGAGCAGCATCAGCGTGCCGCCAGCCGGACTGAACCAGGGTGCAATAGCATTACTGACCAGGCTGCCGATCACGCCGCCCGAGGCAAAGTACCAGATATCATCGGCATTCAGCGCCGCCATACC
>NZ_JAWRYI010001187.1:0-250 GCF_046534705.1 Pseudomonas sp. SIMBA_068 | reverse complement strand
ATATCAACCAGGCTAATGAACGCTGGAAAAAAGATACCGAACAACTGCGGCGCAATGGGGTGATTAAGTAATTTTTGCGATGACGCAAGAGTTGTAGCCGGATGTTGCGTACACGCCGCATCCGGCAATACAAATTTACTCAGCCAGAAAAAGCTCCAGCAGCGAATTTAAAAACAACTTCCCATGTTCCGTTATCTGCCAGTAATCCGCACATTCTGTGAGATAACCCTGAGCAATAGCCTCGTCTAAC
>NZ_JAWRYI010001186.1:0-250 GCF_046534705.1 Pseudomonas sp. SIMBA_068 | reverse complement strand
CTTGTGAAGCCTCAGCAACGCTCTAGCTTGCGGCCACGGCTGTCCAGACACACCTCAAACCAATAGAGGCGTGCGCCCATACTGCCGAGTTCTGTATTAGGCTCTGTACGAAAAGTTTTGTGGGAGCGGCGGTGCGGCGATCCGACTTGTCCCGCGATGGAGTGCGAAGCGCTCCTGTACCCGATATCAAATGGTGTCAAAGAAGCCGCGAACTCAGGCTTTGCTGCCGCGTTGCGGCAGATCGCGGGGC
>NZ_JAWRYI010001185.1:0-250 GCF_046534705.1 Pseudomonas sp. SIMBA_068 | reverse complement strand
CGGAGGCGGAATCGCGCGGCCAGCGGGGCTTTAGTGTGAAAGTTCGTGAAGAGATTGCTGCTGAAAAAAGGCAGAAGATAAAAACGCTGAGTCAGACAAATTTATTTCTGCATCATAAGTGACGGGGGCATTCAGCCCTGTCAGGCGTCAACATGTTTGAGATATCGCTGATATTCCTGAGCCAGAAAATCAACGCCTTCCTTTCGGGTGACATAATCAACATCAATTGAGGTTATGGATGTTACATCAG
>NZ_JAWRYI010001184.1:0-250 GCF_046534705.1 Pseudomonas sp. SIMBA_068 | reverse complement strand
ACAGAAGAAACTGTATTAAGCAGTATCACGGATGCAATTCAAAAAGCGCAAACATTGACTATTCAGGCTGGTAATGGTGCCTTAAATACCAACGATAAAGTATCAATAAGTAAAGAGCTTGAAGAGCTGCAGCAAACATTACTAAGTCTCATGAATACTCGATCTGAAGATGGTAAATATATTTTTTCTGGTTATCAGGATAGTACACAACCCTACCAGTTTGAAACTAGTTCTGGTAAGTACAATTACA
>NZ_JAWRYI010000135.1:0-365 GCF_046534705.1 Pseudomonas sp. SIMBA_068 | reverse complement strand
CACCGCCGGTGATGACCACATGACGCGCCGTCCAGCCCTGCTGCGCAATGGCACTCACCAGGGTCGCCGCGTCGGCATCACCCCAGGCGTCGCTTTCCACCGTCTTGATCAAAATATCGCCCAGCGACGTTTCCCGATCTGTCCGCTTTTCCCAGGTGTGTTTGGTATCGCACCAGCTACAGCCCACCGGGCATCCCTGCAAACGAATGAAAATGGCAGGCACGCCGGTGTAATAACCTTCGCCCTGCAGTGTCTGGAACATTTCGTTAATCGGGTATTGCATTACGGACTCGCTTGAAAAAAACAGGGCGCTGATTATGGCAGATTTGCCGCGCAGCTCAACCACGCGTTGTGCCTTTTCTCCG
>NZ_JAWRYI010001183.1:0-250 GCF_046534705.1 Pseudomonas sp. SIMBA_068 | reverse complement strand
CCAGGGTAGCATCGTTATCGACGCCGTGATCACACAACACGCCACAGTGGCCGTGGCTGGTGTATTCACAGAAGCAGGTGTCAGACATCACGATCATTTCTGGCACGGTATCTTTGCAGATGCGGGACATACGTGCCACCAGACCGTTCTCGTTCCAGGCATCGCTGCCGGTGGCATCGGTGTGGTGCGAAATACCGAAGGTCATCACCGAGCGGATACCCGCTTTGGCGATGCGCTCAATTTCATAGGC
>NZ_JAWRYI010001182.1:0-250 GCF_046534705.1 Pseudomonas sp. SIMBA_068 | reverse complement strand
CTCCGTGCTGCCGCCCTCGAATGAAGGCGGCTTATCGGTTAAACGCAGCAGCGCGGAAAATCCTTCGCTAAATAAATCTTTACTTCCCATCGCGACGGATCGGCCGGCGTGCGCGCGTTTAACGGTCAAGCGAGCTGTTTCGCGTGATCACGTGGGAGGAATCGAACATGTCCCGTTTACGATTGTTGCTGTGCGCCCTGGTCCTGCTGGGGTTGGGCGGGTGTGCGGTGTACCCGGCGTATCCGGCCCC
>NZ_JAWRYI010001181.1:0-250 GCF_046534705.1 Pseudomonas sp. SIMBA_068 | reverse complement strand
GCGTGAAATCCTCCAGCCAGGTATAGGGCGAGGAAAGCACCAGAATGCCGCCCTGACGCAGCATCGGCGTGACATCCCGCAGGAAGCGTGCGGGCTGACGCAGGCGATCGATCAGGTTGGATGCGAGTACCAGATCGTAACGGGCGGGTTGCGGCTTAAGGTTACAGGCGTCGCCCTGAACAAACTGAATCCGCTGCGCCAGTTCGCTCTCCAGCGCGAAATCTTTCAGGCGAACCTGGCGATACTCCAC
>NZ_JAWRYI010001180.1:0-250 GCF_046534705.1 Pseudomonas sp. SIMBA_068 | reverse complement strand
GCCAAATTTGGTATTCAGTTCTTCAAATGATTTAAATTTATCTTTAGAGGTCATTTCGCTGAGATCCACCATCTGTTCAAACAGTTCTTTCTGAAATGATTCATCATCAATATTCGGAATTGCACTCTGATTCAGAAATTTAGATTCATCATACTTAGAAAAGCCGCTCACCTGTTTCAGTTTCAGCACAAAATTGGCGCCTTCCCACGGACAGGTCACTTCCACCGGGGTTTCGCCCATTTCCACATCC
>NZ_JAWRYI010001179.1:0-250 GCF_046534705.1 Pseudomonas sp. SIMBA_068 | reverse complement strand
ACGATTAATTTAGCTCAGAATCTACCCAAAACTTAGTCCCTTTTAGAACAGCTTGTAGAGCAAGCCCATTTTCGGTTACAGAATAGACAGTAACTTGGTCTGCAATGGCTTCGGCCACCAATGCTCCACCTTTATCTTCGTATTTTGCTGCAGCATCTGCGTTCCCACCAAATGCCCAACCGTGTTCAATAAATCTATTTACTGCTGCTTGGGTATGAAAAACCATAACTACATTAAAATCTTTAACACC
>NZ_JAWRYI010001178.1:0-250 GCF_046534705.1 Pseudomonas sp. SIMBA_068 | reverse complement strand
CTTCGTCGAACTCCACATGAGCTATCAGGTACTTGCGCGAAAATGGCGTCCCCAGGCTTTTGCTGATGTTGTCGGTCAGGAACATGTTCTGACGGCGCTGGCGAATGGATTGTCTCTGGGACGCATCCATCATGCTTATCTCTTCTCCGGCACCCGCGGAGTAGGGAAAACCACTATTGCGCGTCTGCTGGCCAAAGGCCTTAACTGCGAAACCGGTATCACTGCCACCCCCTGTGGTCAGTGTGATAAC
>NZ_JAWRYI010001177.1:0-250 GCF_046534705.1 Pseudomonas sp. SIMBA_068 | reverse complement strand
CTGTGGCGAGCCTTGAGGGTTCGTCTTGATTGCGAGGGTTTGCATGCAACGGATCAAGGGCTACCACGCCCATGTCTACTTTGACGCCAGCACCATCGACCAGGCTCGGGCCTTGTGCGAACGGGCGGCGCAGCTGTTCGAACTGAAAATGGGCCGGGTCCACGAGCGGCCGGTGGGGCCGCATCCGGACTGGAGCTGCCAGTTGGCGTTCAGCCCCGAGGTGTTTGCCCAGGTGGTGCCGTGGCTGGCC
>NZ_JAWRYI010001176.1:0-250 GCF_046534705.1 Pseudomonas sp. SIMBA_068 | reverse complement strand
CGCACGCCGCCACCAACCTGCACTGGAACGTTAACACCCGCGACCAGGGTTTTAATCAGCGGGATTTGACGTTTAGCCGGATCTTTTGCCCCGGTCAGATCCACCAGGTGCAACACTTCGGCACCTTGCGCAGCGTAATCCTGTAAGCGTGGCAGCGGGTCGTTACCGTAATCGCGTTGTTTGCCGTAATCGCCCTGATGGAGACGTACCACGGTGCCGTCGATTAAATCTAATGCCGGAATAATCATCA
>NZ_JAWRYI010000134.1:0-365 GCF_046534705.1 Pseudomonas sp. SIMBA_068 | reverse complement strand
CACTGCTGGCAGGCTGTGATGATGGTGCGCTTGTCGATCCGCAAAAGCAGATCGGACCGAATCCTGAACTGCCGCAGGCACAGAACTTCTTTATGCCGCCGATGCAGGTGCCGGAAGGCACGCCGTGGAAAGCGGGCGAAATGCCAAAAGTGGCTGACGGGCTGAAAATCGAAAAGATCGCTGACAATCTGCAGCATCCGCGTCAGGTTTATGTGCTGCCGAATAACGATGTGCTGGTGGCGGAATCCAACGGCCCGGCCAAACCCACCACCCGGCCTAAACAGCTGATTATGGGCATTGTGCAGAAAGCGTCAGGTAAGGGCGGCGCTGGCGGCAACCGGATTACGCTGCTGCGCAACGTCAAT
>NZ_JAWRYI010001175.1:0-250 GCF_046534705.1 Pseudomonas sp. SIMBA_068 | reverse complement strand
AGGGAGGGGAATGGCGGATTGTTGCATCAGTTCGACAGCCATGCGGATGCTGGCTTGGTAGTCGGAAACAAGATGGGCGAGGTGCGGGTTCATGGGCATTGGCATCGTGGGCAAGGGGGCAGAAGATTTCAGAGATTGCGGCGCGATACAAGCGGCGAGTGTGCTGGATGCGCGCCAGTACGTTGATATCGGTATATTCGCCCGGACAAATTTCGGAGCCGAAAACATGGGGTTTTCCACCACTGTCTGG
>NZ_JAWRYI010001174.1:0-250 GCF_046534705.1 Pseudomonas sp. SIMBA_068 | reverse complement strand
CACCACGCCCGCTGCGGCGTAATGGTTATAGGCCGAGGTTTCAAAGTGGAACAACACAAAAATGCCGAGAAAGGCGCAGACGGCTGCCTGGAGCCACTTAGCCGTATGCCAGGGCCGCTTGAGGAATAGCAGCAAGACTGACAGCAGTAGGCAGCCGAGTACGGTCTTTATCAGGGCGATACTGCTGGGGCTGAACCCACTGTTCATCAGCACCTTGCTGAATACTCCGATTGTTGCATTCAGTGCAGCG
>NZ_JAWRYI010001173.1:0-250 GCF_046534705.1 Pseudomonas sp. SIMBA_068 | reverse complement strand
GACATTAGCTGGCACTTCCTGACCAATGTTCAGCACACCTATGACCGGGAGAAAAAGCTGGTGGAAAAATATGATGTCAGCACCACCGGAACGGGGGGCGGCGGTGGCGAATATCCATTACAGGATGGCTTTGGCTGGACCAATGGCGTGACGCTGAAAATGCTGGATTTGATCTGCCCGAAAGAGCAACCGTGTGACAATGTTCCGGCGACGCGTCCGACCGTTAAGTCAGCAACGACGCAACCCTCAA
>NZ_JAWRYI010001172.1:0-250 GCF_046534705.1 Pseudomonas sp. SIMBA_068 | reverse complement strand
CGAACTCGCCATGTACCGCCAGTTTGCCGATGCGGTGCAGGTGCCGATCCTCGCCAACATCACCGAATTTGGTGCCACGCCGCTGTTTACCACCGACGAATTACGCAGCGCCCATGTCGCAATGGCGCTGTACCCACTTTCAGCGTTCCGCGCCATGAACCGCGCCGCTGAACATGTCTACAACGTCCTGCGCCAGGAAGGCACGCAGAAAAGCGTCATCGACACCATGCAGACCCGCAACGAGCTGTAC
>NZ_JAWRYI010001171.1:0-251 GCF_046534705.1 Pseudomonas sp. SIMBA_068 | reverse complement strand
CAAGCCAGCTCCCACATTTGATCAAGACCGCCGCACAAAGGTGCGCATGGTTTGCCCCGGGCCGGTGCTGAACACGGTGGGCCTGGGCATGCCCTCATGCGCTGCGATAAACACGAAATCATCGCCGTCGAGCCGGTAACTGGCGGGGAGTTGCTTGCCTGCATCTTCGCCGATGGCGTCCGTCCAGGTGATGCTTTTGGGCGTGGTACTGGCGTCCAGCTCGAACCGACCCGCCAGCAATATTTCGCCAC
>NZ_JAWRYI010001170.1:0-251 GCF_046534705.1 Pseudomonas sp. SIMBA_068 | reverse complement strand
ACCAGCGGGTCGAGCATCCGGCCCGGCCCGACATCGCCGCAGGCCTGGCTGCCGCTGTCCGGTCCCCAAATCAGCACGCCACGCGCCTGCAGGCTCTGCAGGTTATGCTGGGTCACCGCCGCACGATACATCTGCTGATTCATAGCGGGCACCACTGCCACGGGTGAGGCCGTCGCTAACACGGCGGTCGTCACCAGATCGTTTGCCATACCGGCAGTAATACGGGCAATCAGGTCAGCAGTGGCCGGTGC
>NZ_JAWRYI010001169.1:0-251 GCF_046534705.1 Pseudomonas sp. SIMBA_068 | reverse complement strand
ACGTGGCAGCACTGGCAATGCCACGTCGGTATTGATCGGCTATCTGGCGGCGAATACCACCACGCTGCATCTGGGGTCTGGCGGCGTGATGTTGCCTAACCACTCACCGTTGGTCATTGCAGAACAGTTCGGCACGCTTAATACACTCTATCCGGGGCGAATCGATTTGGGGCTGGGTCGTGCTCCGGGTAGTGACCAACGGACAATGATGGCGCTACGTCGTCATATGAGCGGCGATATTGATAATTTCC
>NZ_JAWRYI010001168.1:0-251 GCF_046534705.1 Pseudomonas sp. SIMBA_068 | reverse complement strand
CCGGGGAATGGAGTCGGCGTCGTAGGTAATGTAGTTGCGGCGCCGCAGGTCGAACGCCGCCACGCTGTAGCTGTCCTTGGTGCCGGGAGGCTGGTAGCGCAGTCCGGCCTCGTACTGGCGGCTGGTCTCCGGCTTGAATGGCTTGCGCTGCGAGGAGTCGACGGTGGCGGTGGGAATGAAGGACTCGCCATAGCTGACGTACGGCGCCCAGCCGGTCGGATCCACGTAGACCAGGCCGGCGCGGCTGGTGA
>NZ_JAWRYI010001167.1:0-251 GCF_046534705.1 Pseudomonas sp. SIMBA_068 | reverse complement strand
ACCCGCTGGCGTGCGCCGCCGCGCTGGCGACGCTGGATATTTTCGCGCAGGACAACGTGATCGAGGCCAACAAGCCCCTGGCCGCACGCATGGCCACGGCCACCGCGCACCTGGCCGATCACCCGCATGTGGCCGAGATCCGCCAGACCGGCATGGCCCTGGCCATCGAGATGGTCCAGGACAAAGCTGGCAAGGTCGCCTACCCCTGGCAGGAACGCCGTGGCTTGAAGGTCTTCGAGCACGCCCTGACC
>NZ_JAWRYI010001166.1:0-251 GCF_046534705.1 Pseudomonas sp. SIMBA_068 | reverse complement strand
GCACTGCCGACGACCGCGAGATCGTGGTCGGTGCCGAGCACCTTGATCCGCGCTCGTGCGACGCGCGCGTCCTTGATCACGAACAGGCTCCGGCATTCGGCGACGACGTGCCTTGCGGTCAGTACATCGCCGGCGTCGTTGATGAAGATGCCGGTAGCGTTCACGTCGAGGGTGGTGGCGTCGAGGTGTGTGGGCGCCGTTGTCGGCACTGGCACGGGTGCTGGTGCTGGTGCTGGTGTCGGCACGGGCAC
>NZ_JAWRYI010001165.1:0-251 GCF_046534705.1 Pseudomonas sp. SIMBA_068 | reverse complement strand
CGGCAGCAGGATGTCTAGGATGCGGTCTTCCGCCTGGTCGGTCGCCTTGCTGCGCACCTTGCGCATCTCGGATTCACGCGTCTGCTTGACCGAGATTTCGATCAGGTCGCGCACGATGCTGTCGACGTCACGGCCGACGTAGCCGACCTCGGTGAACTTGGTGGCTTCGATCTTGACGAACGGCGCATCGGCGAGCTTCGCGAGGCGGCGCGCAATTTCGGTCTTGCCGACGCCCGTCGGCCCGATCATCA
>NZ_JAWRYI010001164.1:0-251 GCF_046534705.1 Pseudomonas sp. SIMBA_068 | reverse complement strand
CTTTCTCCTTTTGATTAAAGACACTTTAACTAATGCGAACATCAAGCCAACTTTATTTACCGTTAAAAATCATAAACTTAACGAGAAGTATAGACTCTTATAGATTTAACGCATTCCCCTATTTACAGGCAAGTGAGTAAAACTTTCTCAAAGTGTGAAAATTACTAGATTATTGCTATTTTGGTTAATGTATCGTTAATATAACAACTAAACAAAAAGCCTTTAAAAATTAAGCTGTTGATAATAAACAA
>NZ_JAWRYI010001163.1:0-251 GCF_046534705.1 Pseudomonas sp. SIMBA_068 | reverse complement strand
AGCTCAGATATCGAGAGAATCCTTCATCTTGCACGAAAGCATCTCTAATGTTATTTTTAAATCGGTAGTGGCGTTCACGAGAGTGTGTATCATGCTCATTTGTGAAGGTCGCGTACAGAATGTGCGCCTGCAAATCAGCAGGCGTTCCTTCGAAACGCCTGCTGATTCACAGGCGTCATCAACGAAAGCTTCCATCAGCTTTGCTAAGGAAAGACCTTATGAAAACGCCACTACCACTTCTGTTTTCATTC
>NZ_JAWRYI010000133.1:0-366 GCF_046534705.1 Pseudomonas sp. SIMBA_068 | reverse complement strand
ATCGCCATACAGGCTGCCGAGTAATTGACCCGGGCGCTGGCCGCCAAGGTGCAGATGTGCGAGATAATTCATGGACGCAGCTTAGCACTGCGACCAACATATCGTTATAACTCGATATACCGATAAGTAATGATTTAAGACCAAAATCATATTGGTATATCGGAATTCAACGATTTAAAGTTCGCCTCATCGCGATATAACGCTGCAAGCAACGAGCAACCGCCATGCCCATCGACCTCGACGAAATAATAAAAGCCCTGGCACACCCAGTACGACGAGACATCCTCACCTGGCTTAAAGACCCCAAGGTGCAGTTTCCCGAGCAACTGCATAACCACGAATACGGCATCTGCGCCGGGCAGATCG
>NZ_JAWRYI010001162.1:0-251 GCF_046534705.1 Pseudomonas sp. SIMBA_068 | reverse complement strand
ATGAAAAGCCGTTTTATTGCCCCAGTCAGCAGAAGGCAGAGAGATAAAACGCACCGTGAAAGTTTCATCATCAAACTTGCCCTGCATGACGTAAACACCGTAGTGGTTTTCGCCCTGAGAAATGATTTTATAGGTACCGTTGTCGTAATAATAAATCTCCGCATCCGGAAACGGCTTTTTGTCATACATTTTTCGGTAGTGCAGCACCTGTTTGATGGTGGGCTGGCCGAAGCTGACGGTGAGGTTGTTAC
>NZ_JAWRYI010001161.1:0-251 GCF_046534705.1 Pseudomonas sp. SIMBA_068 | reverse complement strand
AAGTAAAACAGCGCCGGACCAGGCTAGCTGGCGAAGCGACATGCGAGGTATTTGCATCCCTTACCCCCGGTTTCCATATTTCTTTTTCCATAACACGACCAGAGAACCTGCCAGGCCAAACACCAGCAGCACCACCGGGAGCAGCATCAGGCATGACATCAGCTGGTCCTCGTACTTTAAAAATACCGGCGTTTTGCCGAGCATGTAACCCAGAGTTGTCAGGATCAATACCCACAGCCGACCGCTCATCC
>NZ_JAWRYI010001160.1:0-251 GCF_046534705.1 Pseudomonas sp. SIMBA_068 | reverse complement strand
AGCGCCAGGCCATCGATGGTGCCCTGTGGCTGCAGCGTCTGCCAGTTTTCAAACAGTGCCGGAGAGAGCGGCGCAAACAGCGGAACGATAGGCGCAATATGACTCAGCACCAGCTGTGTGGCGCGAACGCGCACTTCCGGCTGACCATCCGGTCCCAGCATCTGCTTATCTTCAGGACGCCATAACAGAGAGAAGTGACCGGCGGGCCAGGCGTGGCCGTCGGTGCTGAGCCGGGTTTGTGGCACATTGAC
>NZ_JAWRYI010001159.1:0-251 GCF_046534705.1 Pseudomonas sp. SIMBA_068 | reverse complement strand
ACTCAACTGATCCGCTGAACCAGGAATCCATTATGACGAAGAGAGCAACCGCCTTAATCGTGGCGCTGGGGCTGACTGCATCCCTGGCGCAGGCTGCCGACGCTATTCCGGTGCAAAAAGTTGACCAGGCCCTGCATGACAGGCTGCCGGATGAGATCAAAAAATCGGGCAAAATGATTTCAGTGAATAACGGTTCATTTCCGCCCTATGAAATTGTGAATGGCCCGCACTCAATGGAGGGCGCGTCGGCC
>NZ_JAWRYI010001158.1:0-251 GCF_046534705.1 Pseudomonas sp. SIMBA_068 | reverse complement strand
GACTCGGGTGGTACCTGGCTACTGCCGCGCCTGGTCGGCATGGCAAGGGCCAAGGCCCTGGCGATGCTGGGCGAGCGCCTTGGCGCGGAGCAGGCCCAGCAGTGGGGGCTGATCCATCGCGTAGTGGACGATGCCGCGCTGCGTGACGAGGCCCTCACCCTCGCCCGCCAGCTTGCCACCCAGCCCACTTACGGTCTGGCCCTGATCAAGCGCGGCCTCAATGCCAGCTTCGACAATGGGTTCGATGAGCA
>NZ_JAWRYI010001157.1:0-251 GCF_046534705.1 Pseudomonas sp. SIMBA_068 | reverse complement strand
ATCAGGCACACCACTTCACCGCTGTGCACCTGTAGGTCGATGCCTTCGAGCACCGCCACATTGCCAAAGCTCTTGTGTACGCCCTTGATCTGGATCATGGCTTTCTCCGGGTGCTGATGCGCGCCTCCAGGCGGCGCAGGGCAAAGGACAGCGGCAGGCTCAGGGCCAGGTAGAGCAAGGCCACCAGGGTGTAGACGGTTATGTTCTCAAAGGTCGAGGAAGCGATCAGCTGCCCGGCCCGGGTCATCTCG
>NZ_JAWRYI010001156.1:0-251 GCF_046534705.1 Pseudomonas sp. SIMBA_068 | reverse complement strand
CCGCGCTATCAGCAGTTGCGGGCAGAGATGGCGGACGCCGCTTCTCTGCGGATTGAAAAGCACCGTAGCGACAGCGTCGGGCCACAGGATCTCCGCTTTACCCTGCTCGATGACTATCTGCATGTGGTGGATACCGCCCTCTGGCTGGGCGGGAAACCCTTTCGCCAGGTTCAGGGACGCATCGACACCAACGAACAGGGGCAGATGCTCTATGCCGAGCACCATTTCGCTGTTGAGGGCTTGTCGATTAC
>NZ_JAWRYI010000132.1:0-366 GCF_046534705.1 Pseudomonas sp. SIMBA_068 | reverse complement strand
GCGAGTCGATCGAGGCGATTCGCGCATCGATGGACGCGACGCTCGTGCGGGAAAACCAGCGGCTGTCGAAATCGATGGTGCTGCTGACGATCGCGATTTCGGGCGGCCCGTTCCTCGGCCTGCTCGGCACCGTGGTCGGCGTGATGATCACGTTCGCGGCGATCGCCGCGGCCGGCGATGTGAACGTGAACGCGATCGCGCCGGGTATCGCGGCCGCGTTGCTCGCGACCGTCACCGGCCTGTTCGTCGCGATCCCCGCGCTGTTCGGCTACAACTACCTTCTGATCCGCAACAAGAACGTGACCGCGAACATGCAGGTGTTCGTCGACGAATTCGTCACGCGCCTCGCCGAAGCGCACCGCACGC
>NZ_JAWRYI010001155.1:0-251 GCF_046534705.1 Pseudomonas sp. SIMBA_068 | reverse complement strand
CTGCTGTTCGACAACGAAGCTGTTGATCATCGAGTTCAGCGCCGCCTTGCTGGCTTTGTACAGGCAGACTTCACCGCCGTCCGGCACGGTCACGCTGCCCAGGATCGAGCTCATGAAGGCCAGCACGCCGCTGCCCTCGCGAACCTGGCCGACCAGGCGCCGGGCGACGCGGATGGGCGCCACTGCGTTGGTCATGAACAGGTCGCCGATGTCCTGGTTGCGGACGGTTTCCAGGTCTTGTGGCAGCGGGC
>NZ_JAWRYI010001154.1:0-251 GCF_046534705.1 Pseudomonas sp. SIMBA_068 | reverse complement strand
GCGCTTCGGGCGCCAATGACATTCTTGAAAAGGCCCAGGTTGTTGCCACCTTGGAAGACGCCTTGGTTGGCTGCAACCTGGTGCTCGGCACCAGTGCGCGTGACCGTCGTATCCCTTGGCCACTGCTGGACCCGCGTGAATGCGGCACCAAAGTGGTGGAGGAGGCGGCTGGCGGCGCTGAAATCGCCTTGGTGTTCGGCCGTGAAGACTCCGGCCTGACCAATGAAGAGCTGCAGCGATGTCATTACCAC
>NZ_JAWRYI010001153.1:0-251 GCF_046534705.1 Pseudomonas sp. SIMBA_068 | reverse complement strand
CCGCTACCGATGGCATGCTGGAGTTGTAAAAGCCCGGATGTGGCGCGTCTGATCCAGAAAGACGGCGAAGATGGCTACTTCCACGGTAAATGGGCGCGCGGCGGTCCGGAAATCGTCAACAACTTAGGTTGTGCCGATTGCCATAACACCGCCTCTCCAGAGTTCGCCAAAGGCAAACCGGAGTTAACCCTTTCCCGTCCGTATGCGGCTCGCGCGATGGAAGCCATTGGTAAACCTTTTGAGAAAGCCGG
>NZ_JAWRYI010001152.1:0-251 GCF_046534705.1 Pseudomonas sp. SIMBA_068 | reverse complement strand
ACTTGCTTGACCAACAAATACAGCGACCGAAATACCCATACAACGCTGCCCTGCGGCACCAACAGATGCACCAACAAGGTTATTTACAACATGCGATTTACTCGCATCTGGCATAATTACCATATGGTTTTTTGCACCTACACAGGCTTGAACACGCTTAAGGTTTTGTGTGCCTTTTGAATAAATATAGGCACCTACACCACACGATCCTACAAACGAAATAGCACGAACGGCTTTATCTTCTAATAACC
>NZ_JAWRYI010001151.1:0-251 GCF_046534705.1 Pseudomonas sp. SIMBA_068 | reverse complement strand
CCTGTATTTTTGACATGTCGATACTTCACAACCTGCATAATATCTGCACAATAATTTTTCTCGAACTCCTTTACCTGAATACATTCGTCACTGGAAATCAGATAAGGACCGACATCGTACAAATAAGAGGGGGAAACCGAGTCGGCGTAAGCTGTGCGCAAACCAACCAACAGCTGTTCCTCCGTGGGATTTAGCGTGTTGATAAGATCAATTGCCACGCTACGCCGATATTCAGCAATATTTGCCACCGC
>NZ_JAWRYI010001150.1:0-251 GCF_046534705.1 Pseudomonas sp. SIMBA_068 | reverse complement strand
AGCAGATCGCCGCGCTTGAAGAGGCGCTGGGGGTCGTGTTGCTGCACCGCACCACACGAAAAATGGCGCTGACGGAGCAGGGTCAGCATTATCTGCAGCAGGTCAGGCAGCTGCTCAGCGCGATGGAAGAGCTGGAGCACCAACTACGGCCTGAGTCGCAGCCTCTTCACGGCAAACTCTATATGCAACTACCGAGCGGCATCGGGCAGCGGCTTATGCCGTATCTGATTGCATTCCAGCAGGCGCATCCC
>NZ_JAWRYI010001149.1:0-251 GCF_046534705.1 Pseudomonas sp. SIMBA_068 | reverse complement strand
CAGCGCAGCGGCCAAGCGGTCAGCGCAGACCAGGTGACCGTGTTGGCGGGTGCCCAGTGCGCGTTGTACTGCGTGGCCCAGTGCGTGCTGGACCCGGGCGACGAGGTGATCGTTGCCGAGCCCATGTATGTCACGTACGAGGCCGTGTTCGGTGCTTGTGGTGCCAAGGTGGTACCGGTGCCGGTGAAGCCGGAGAACGGCTTTCGCGTTTGCCCGCGAGACGTGGCCGAGCGCATCACGCCGCGCACCCG
>NZ_JAWRYI010001148.1:0-251 GCF_046534705.1 Pseudomonas sp. SIMBA_068 | reverse complement strand
GCGGATCGGCAGCAAGTCGCTGCGCAACCACGCCTGGACTTGCCGCGCCCTCGCCCGCTGCCTGGGGTCAGCCGGGTACACCGGCGTCCCGGGGTAGACCTGTTCGAGGTATTCAGTGATCGCCGAGGACTCCGACAGGGCAAAGTCACCGTCCAGCAACGTCGGCACGCGCTGCGTCACCGACAGCTCGGTGTAGTCCTTCGCCTGCTGTTGTGCGGCGGCCAGGTCCAGGGTACGGGTGTCGCACGCCA
>NZ_JAWRYI010000016.1:0-115689 GCF_046534705.1 Pseudomonas sp. SIMBA_068 | reverse complement strand
CCCAGCGCTTGACGGGCATCCATGCCCGTCACCTCCCTTCGCAAGCCCTGCGCTCGGCCTCCTGAAGTCGCAATCTGCGTCGCCTGAGCTACCGCGCGCTTAGAAGCAAAAACCGAAGCAAGAGCTACAGCCGGAGCGCGAACAGCGCGCTGGGCTCAGCGCGGTTTCAGATCGAGCCGGCGCAGGTGGCAAGTCACTTCCTCGCGGTCGTGGTACAGCTGCTTGCAGGCAATCGATACCCTGATCTTGCGCGCCTTGAACGTCGCCTCCATGCGGTCGAGCAGCCGGCGTACTTCGGCATAGCGCTGCTTCATCGGCAGCTTCAGGTTGACCACTGCCTCGCGGCACAGTCCCTCGCCCAGCCAGGTTTCGATCAGCGAGGTGGTACGCGCCGGCTTCTCGACGATGTCGCACACCATCCAGTCCACCGGCTGCTTCGGCTGCCAGGTAAACCCGTCAGCCATCAAGTGCTGAACCAGGCCGGTGTCCATCAGGCTTTCGGCCATCGGGCCGTTGTCGATGGCGGTCACCAGCATGCCCCGGCGCACTAGCTGGTAAGTCCAGCCACCCGGCGAAGCGCCCAGATCAACGCCGGTCATGTCATCGCCCAGGCGCTGCTCCCACTGCTCGCGCGGGATGAACTGATGCCACGCTTCTTCCAGCTTGAGGGTCGAGCGGCTGGGTGCCTCGCGGGGGAATTTCAGGCGCGGAATGCCCATGGGCCACAGGGCACTGTTGTTGGCCGGCGCAACACCGGCGAACACCCGCCGGCCGCTGATGAAGGTGAGCAGCAGGCGTGGGCGGCTGGCGTCGTCAACCAGGCGGCCGGCCTTCTCCAGCGCCTTGCGCAGCGGCACTTCGAACTTGCGGCAAAAGGTAGACAATTCCTTGCCTTCGTTACTGTCCAGCACTTCCAGCCACAGGCTGCCGAACACAGGCAAGTCGGCCAGCTCCGCCAGCAGCACACTGATGCGGTCAGTTTCCGGCAGTTCGACATAACCGCCCCGGGCCCACTGGCGCGGGAAAATCAGCTCGTTGAAACGCAGCGCCCCCATCAGCCGCTCGGCGCCGCCTTCTTCGGTACAGACAAACTCGGCGCTGGCACTGTGCGGCTTGCCTTTGGCATAGCCAGCAATACCCAGACGGGCGGCATGTTCGCTGATTTCGGCGCACACCTCGCCCTCGAAACCGGGCCGGCAATGCATGAACAGGGTATTCATCTCTCACTCCACTACGGCTGGCGCGCAACAGGCGCCGGCAGGGCGGCGATAATAAAGGAAGTTCGGAACCTGCGACACGCCCCGCCGGTCCAGAAAAGGGTCAGGGGCCGCAAACCGGTCTAACCTGACCACTCAGCCAGGTCCGTACCGTGCGGATCGAAACAGAGCGGTGACACCGGCAGACCTTGAGTATTTGCCGGGCACCGGCGCAGAAGGAGTTGGCAATGCCCTCGCTCGACAGCCTGAACACCCTCAAGACCCTCCAGGTCGGCAACCAGACCTATCACTATTTCAGCCTTACCGAGGCCGCCCGCCAGTTGGGCGACCTGCAACGCCTACCCATGTCGCTGAAGGTGCTGCTGGAAAACCTGCTGCGCTGGGAGGACGGCCACACCGTCACCGGCGATGACTTGCGCGCCATTGCCCAATGGTTAAGCGAGCGGCGCTCCGACCGCGAGATCCAATACCGCCCGGCGCGCGTGCTGATGCAGGACTTCACCGGCGTGCCGGCCGTGGTCGACCTGGCCGCCATGCGCGCAGCCATGGCCAAGGCCGGCGGCGACCCGCAGCGGATCAACCCCTTGTCACCGGTAGACCTGGTGATCGACCACTCGGTAATGGTCGACCATTACGGCACGCCGCAGGCCTTCGGCGAGAACGTGGATATCGAAATGCAGCGCAATGGCGAGCGCTATGCCTTCCTGCGCTGGGGCCAGAGCGCCTTCGACAACTTCCGCGTAGTGCCGCCGGGCACCGGCATCTGCCACCAGGTCAACCTGGAATACCTGGGCCGCACGGTGTGGACCCGTGAAGCCGATGGCCGCACCTACGCCTTCCCCGACACCCTGGTCGGTACCGACTCGCACACCACCATGATCAATGGCCTGGGCGTGCTCGGCTGGGGTGTCGGTGGCATCGAGGCAGAGGCGGCCATGCTCGGCCAACCCGTGTCGATGCTGATTCCCGAGGTGATCGGCTTCAAACTGACCGGCAAGCTGCGCGAGGGCATCACCGCCACCGACCTGGTGCTGACGGTAACGCAGATGCTGCGCAAGAAAGGTGTGGTGGGCAAGTTCGTCGAGTTCTATGGCGACGGCCTGGCCGAGCTGCCGCTGGCAGACCGTGCGACCATCGCCAACATGGCACCGGAGTATGGCGCCACCTGTGGCTTCTTCCCGGTTGACGAGGTGACCCTGGACTACCTGCGCCTGTCGGGCCGACCGGACGCGACTGTGCAACTGGTCGAGCAGTACTGCAAGGCTCAGGGCCTGTGGCGCCTGCCGGGGCAGGAGCCGTTGTTCAGCGACAGCCTGGAACTGGACATGCACGAGGTCGAAGCAAGCCTGGCCGGGCCCAAGCGGCCGCAGGACCGCGTGGCGCTGGGCCAGGTCAGCCAGGCCTTTGACCATTTCATCGAACTGCAGCCCAAGCCGCTGGCCAAGGAAGTCGGCCGCCTGGAAAGCGAGGGCGGCGGCGGTGTAGCGGTGGGCAACGCCGACCAGGCTGGCGAGATCGACTACAGCCATGGAGGCCAGACTCACACCCTGCGCGATGGCGCGGTGGTGATTGCCGCAATCACCTCCTGCACCAACACTTCCAACCCCAGTGTGATGATGGCGGCCGGGCTGGTGGCGAAAAAGGCCCTGGAAAAAGGCTTGCAACGCAAACCCTGGGTCAAGAGCTCGCTGGCGCCGGGCTCCAAGGTCGTCACCGACTACTTCGAGGCAGCGGGGCTCACCCCTTACCTCGATCAACTGGGCTTCGACCTGGTCGGCTATGGCTGCACCACCTGCATCGGCAACTCCGGCCCGCTGGACGAAGCGATCGAGAAAGCCATCGGCAGCGCCGACCTCACCGTGGCCTCGGTGCTGTCGGGCAACCGCAACTTCGAAGGCCGCGTGCACCCGCTGGTCAAGACCAACTGGCTGGCCTCGCCGCCGCTGGTGGTGGCCTACGCCCTGGCGGGCAGCGTGCGGGTAGACCTGACCCGCGATTCACTGGGTACGGGCAAGGATGGGCAGCCGGTGTACCTGCGCGATATCTGGCCCACCCAACAGGAAATCGCCGACGCAGTGGCCAAGGTCGATACGGCGATGTTCCACAAGGAATACGCCGAAGTGTTTACCGGCGATACGCAGTGGCAGGCCATCGAGGTGCCACAGGCTGCCACCTACGTGTGGCAGGCCGACTCTACCTACATCCAGCACCCGCCGTTCTTCGACGACATCGGCGGGCCGCCCCCCCAAATCGCCGACATCCAGGGCGCGCGAGTACTGGCGCTGCTGGGCGACTCGGTGACCACCGACCATATCTCCCCTGCCGGCAACATCAAGGCCGACAGCCCTGCCGGGCGCTATCTGCGCGAGAAGGGCGTGGAGCCCCGCGACTTCAACTCCTATGGCTCGCGGCGTGGCAACCATGAAGTGATGATGCGCGGTACCTTTGCCAACATCCGTATCCGCAACGAAATGCTGGGGGGTGAGGAAGGTGGCAATACCCTTCACGTGCCAAGCGGCGAGAAGTTGTCGATCTACGATGCGGCCATGCGCTACCAGCAGGAAGGCACCCCGCTGGTGGTGATCGCCGGCCAGGAATATGGCACCGGCTCCAGCCGCGACTGGGCGGCCAAAGGCACCAACCTGCTGGGGGTCAAGGCGGTGCTGGCGGAAAGCTTCGAGCGCATTCACCGCTCCAACCTGGTGGGCATGGGCGTGCTGCCGCTGCAGTTCAAGGCCGGCCACGACCGCAAGCAGCTGGTGCTGACCGGCAAGGAGCGGATCGACGTGCTGGGCTTGAGCGGTGCACAGATCCGCCCAGGCATGAGCCTGCCGTTGCGCATTACCCGCGAAGATGGGCAGCAGGAACAGATCGAGGTGCTGTGCCGGATCGATACCTTGAATGAGGTGGAGTACTTCAAAGCCGGCGGAATTCTGCACTACGTGTTGCGACAGATGATCGCCGGCTGAGGCTGGGAGGTACGGCTGGAGATAGACCGAGCGCCGCGCGGGCGGCGCTCGATTCTCAGGCGCCATAGCGGCAACGACAACCCCAACCCAGCCACATTAAATAATCATTCAATAAAACCAGTGGCTTGCCGATACCTGTCCAAAGCCCTGCGGACTATCACCCCATGCGTAACAACCAGCCGATTACCCAGAGAGAACGGACTTTCCCTGCCCAGCAGCGGTTGATCTCCACCACCAACGCCAAGGGCGTGATCACGTACTGTAACGATGCCTTCATCGACATCAGTGGTTTCACCCGCGAAGAGTTGACCGGCGCGCCGCATAACCTGGTACGCCACCCCGACGTGCCGCCTGCCGTGTTTGCCCATATGTGGCAAACCCTGAAGCAGGGCCAGCCGTGGATGGGCATCGTCAAGAACCGCTGCAAGTCCGGCGACCACTACTGGGTCAACGCCTACGTCACACCGATTTACGACAATAACCAGGTTGTCGGTTTCGAGTCGGTGCGGGTCAAGCCAACCGCTGAGCAGATTCGCCGCGCCGAAGCACTGTACCAGCGCATCAACCAGGGTAAGCCAGCGGTACCTCGCAGGGACAAGTGGCTGCCGGTGCTGCAGGACTGGTTGCCTTTCATCCTGATCAGCCAGGTGGGCTTCCTGATCGGCAACTGGCTGGGCCATTCCTGGGGCTTTGCCCTGGCTGCCGCGCTATCCGTACCCCTGGGCCTGCTGGGCTTGAGCTGGCAGCAGCGCGGCCTCAAGCGCCTGTTGCGCCTGGCCGAACAGACCACCTCCGACCCGCTGATCGCGCAGATGTTCACCGACAGCCGTGGCGTACAGGCGCGCCTGGAAATGGCCATGCTCAGCCAGGATGCCCGCATGA
This sequence comes from Pseudomonas sp. SIMBA_068, assembly GCF_046534705.1. NCBI lineage: Bacteria > Pseudomonadati > Pseudomonadota > Gammaproteobacteria > Pseudomonadales > Pseudomonadaceae > Pseudomonas > Pseudomonas sp. SIMBA_068. Next base: position 110,621 of record NZ_JAWRYI010000016.1, on the reverse strand, counting down.
AAACCTGCCTGACCCGCCTGCAGGACAGTGCCGAACACCTCAGCGACCAGGCGCGCCAGTCCGACGCCCTGGCACACAAGAGTTCTTCGGGGCTGGAGCGCCAGCGGGTGGAGACCGAGCAGGTCGCCGCCGCCGTCAACCAGATGGCCGCCACCACCCAGGAAGTGGCCAACCACGTTCAGCGCACCGCCGATGCCACCCAGGAAGCCAACCGCCTGACCAGCCAGGGCCGGCAGATTGCCGGGGAGACCCGCGAGGCCATCGAGCGCCTGTCGGCAGCGGTGGGCGAAACCGGCCAGACGGTCACCCAACTGGCCAAGGACAGCGACGAGATTGGTGGCGTGGTCGATGTGATCAAGGGCATTGCCGACCAGACCAACCTGCTGGCACTGAATGCGGCCATCGAAGCGGCGCGTGCCGGTGAAATGGGCCGTGGCTTTGCCGTGGTGGCTGACGAAGTACGCCAGTTGGCCCAGCGTACTGCCGAGTCCACCGGGCAGATCCACGGCCTGATTGCCAAGCTGCAACAAACCGCCAGCAACGCCGTGCTGACCATGGAAACCGGCCACCGCCAGGCGCAGGAAGGCGTCGACCGTGTGATGCAGGCTGACGAGGCACTGGTGGGGATCAGCGAAGCGGTGGCCAACATCACCGACATGGCCACCCAGATTGCCGCCGCTACCGAAGAGCAGACTGCAGTGGCCGACGAAATCAGCCGCAACATCAGCACCATTGCCGAACTGGCCGACCAAACCGCCGAACAGGCGCAGCATTCGGCACTGCTGAGCGAGGAGCTGACCAGCACGGCGGGTAGCCAGTATTCACTGGTGGAGCGGTTCAACCGCTAATGCTCGCGACCCGGCACTCCACCGCTGTGGGTAGCACCGGCTCTGCCGGTGTTCGCGGCTGAAGCCGTTCCCACAGGAACCTAGTGACCTTGGAGCCCGCTCCCACAAGGGCCGCGTATGCCTGCGGTCTGTGTTACCAGTCCAGACGCAGGCGGCTCTCGAAATAGCGCTCTTCGCCGCTCAACGGGTCCTCGAAACGCAAGCTCTGCGCCAGCAGTTTCAGCGGCCGCTGGTAGTCATCCGCTGCATCAAGCAGCTGCGGATAGAACGGGTCATTGCAGATCCCCGCCCCCAAGGCTGCCATGTGCACGCGCAGCTGATGGGTCTTGCCGGTCACTGGCGACAGCCCATAGCGCCACAGCTCACCGTTCTTCTCCAGCACCTCGGCCAGGGTTTCGCTGTTGGCCTCCCCTGCTACTTCGTGCATTCGGAAAAACGGCTCACCATGCACCAGGCGGCTTTTGTGCACCAGTGGAAATGCATGCTGCGGCATAGCCGCCGCAATGGCCTGGTAGCGCTTGTCGATGCGCCGTTCAGGGAACAGGCGCTGGTAGGCGCTGCGGCTGTGCGGGTTGGCAGAAAACAGCACAAGCCCGGCGGTGTGCCGGTCAATGCGGTGCAGCGGCACCAGGTGCGGGTTATCCAGGCGACGGATCAGGCGGCGCAGCAAGGTCTGCTCAACGTACTCACCGGTTGGCGTCACCGGCAGGAAATGCGGTTTGTCTGCCACCACCAGGTGTTCGTCCGCGTGCAGTACCACCTCCTGCACCGGGATCGGCCGCTCGTTCGGCACTTCGCGGAAGTAGTGCAAACGCATGCCACGCTTGTAGGGTAACTCGGCGGCAACCGCCCGGCCCTCGGCATCCAGCACCCTGCCACGGGCAAAACGGTCGAGCCACTGGGCGCGGTCGATGGCCTTGAAATGGTCGCACAGGCAATCGAGCACCGTCGCCCAGTTACCGGGGGGCAGGCACACCGTACTGGCTTGCTGGCGGGCGGGGTCGAAGGGCGCGGTCATGGCAGGGCTCGAAACGTTCACGGCCGCGCATTATCGCCCAAGCCCGCGCCCTCAACCAGCCTGGACTATCGCCTCGCTGCGTTCCTTCAGCCAGCGCAGCACCTGCACCGGCTCCCAACGGCTGGGGTCGTAAAGGGCATAGAGCAACCCTTGGTAACCCACCACATCCAGCCCGCGGTGGTAACCGGCACGCTGGAACAAGGCCTCGATTTCGGCGAAGCAGGTATTGAAGTGCACTTTACCGAACGGCGTGCGGTCGTCGGTCACCAGGCCTTCGAGGCGCAGTTCCAGAACGGCGTCAGCCACCCGATCCACGGGCATGCGGTTGACGCTGTACTTGAGTTGCTCGACGTTGAGCATGGCTTTACCTCGATACTGTATTTATATACAGCATACGAACATCCCCTTGCCGCCGTCAATGCGCTTCATTGCAGCCCCGCCAGGCAGCCACTTCCTTTGCGCATGGTCAAAACCTGCCGACGCGGCGTGCCCCGGGCCACCGACAGATGCACCCACCTGTCGAACTCCAGGATGAGTTGATCGAACGGCACGGCGCTTTCGCTGATCCTGCGTACGGTTTCCCGAGGGCTGACTTCAATTACCGTGAAGTCCGCCGCCAGGCCTTGTACATGCTGGCTGTTCGTGGCACCGCCGATCAACCGGTTGACCCTCTCGCTGCGAAAACCGCTGCTGATGATGATTGGCGCACCGAACAGTGCGCGCACCTGCTCCAGCGCACCACACAGCAATTGCAGGTTGGCCCTGGCTTCAGGGGGCGGGGTGTTATCGAATCCGTCCCTGGCGGCGAGCTGGGAAACGGTCATTTCATCGAACGTGAAATGTGGGGTGATCAACATGGCGAACTATTCCGATGATGAGGGAGGTAACGGCGCCAGAGTGCGCCGGCACCTGATCATCAGCTCGCGTCACAGATCATGGAGCAGGGTTGCGACTCCTCTGCGGCCTTCATTGCCCAAGGAACGCCACCACCTGTTCGGCATCGAACGGCCAGTGCAGCTCGGCGGCATTGTCGCAGCGTCGCAACACCGGAATGATCAGGCCGTAACGCTCGAACAAGGGCTCGCTCTCGGCAATGTCGACCAGCTCCACCAGCAGGCCATGATCGACGAAAGGCATCAGCACAGCTTCGGCCACTTCACACAGGTGGCAGCCGAGGGTGCCGAAAAGTTGGCATTCAGGCAGCATGGGCAGGTCCCGGTTTGGCATGCAGAGAAACCTATTCTAGGTCTGTCGCGCCCGTCATGCACCTGACCTGGCTCAATCCTGGCTGGTGGCGCCGATACGGTGCAGCGACAAGTCCGCGCCCTGGAACTCCTGCTCATGGCTCAAGCGCAGCCCATGCAGCGCGCGGATTGCGCCATAGACGGCAAAGCCGCCGACCAATGCCACCACCACGCCCATCAGGCTGCCCAGCAACTGGCTGATCAGGCTGACACCGCCCATGCCCCCCAGTGCCGCCTGGCCAAAGACGCCGCAGGCAATGCCACCCCACACGCCGCACAGGCCATGCAGTGGCCACACGCCCAGCACGTCGTCGATCTTCCAGCGGTTTTGCGCTGCAGTGAAGGTCCAGACGAACAACGCGCCGGCCACCAGGCCGGTGGCCAGTGCGCCAATCGGGTGCATCAGGTCGGAGCCGGCGCAGATCGCTACCAGGCCGGCCAACGGCCCGTTGTGCAGAAAGCCTGGGTCGTTCCGCCCGGCCAGCAAGGCCGACAGGGTGCCACCGACCATGGCCATGAGCGAGTTGATCGCTACCAGCCCGCTCACCCCCTGCAACGTCTGGGCACTCATCACGTTGAAGCCGAACCAGCCGATGATCAGAATCCACGAGCCCAACGCCAGGAAGGGAATGCTCGACGGCGCAAACGCCACCAACCGGCCCTCGCGGTAACGTCCACGGCGCGCGCCCAGTAGCAGCACCGCCGCCAGGGCCAGCCAGCCGCCCATGGCATGCACCACCACCGACCCTGCAAAATCGTGGAAAGGCGCGCCGAAACGGGCCTGCAACCAGGTTTGCAGCCCCAGGTTGCCATTCCACACCACGCCCTCGAAGAACGGGTAGACAAACGCCACGATCAACGCCGTGGCACACAGTTGCGGCGCAAAGCGCGCCCGCTCGGCGATGCCCCCGGAGATGATCGCCGGGATCGCCGCAGCGAAGGTCAGCAGAAAGAAGCACTTGACCAGCGCATAGCCATGGTCGACTGCCAGCGCCGCTGCCGGCTGGAAGAAATTGACGCCATAGGCTATCCAGTAACCGATGAAGAAATACACCAGTGCCGAAATGGCAAAGTCGCTGAGGATCTTCGACAAGGCGTTGACCTGGTTCTTGTGGCGCACCGTGCCCACTTCGAGGAACGCGAAGCCGGCATGCATGGCCAGCACCAGAATGGCGCCCATGAGAATGAACAGGGTATTGGAACCGTGGACCAGGGAGTCCATCGCGCTGTGCATGTTTTCCATGAAATAGGCAGACCTGCTGAAAAAGGCACCAGGACAGTTCAAGAACCTGCATCCCTGCACCGAATCGGTGCCAGCCCCCTGCCCTGTTTCGGTGACCGGGTCGGAGCCTGCGTGGTTTTTTCTTGGGTTTGTCGAGGATTGGGTTAAGGTTTATCGGTACCCGCTGCGCTAGCGCCCTGAATCGGCGCAACAGCTGCCAGCGACGCCCCGCAACGTGGCAATGCCTTAGCAAGGCCCATACCAGCACCGGCACTTGAACCTTCCGCGCGTGCTATTACTCGAATTACCATCACTCATCGACAGGGAGAGGCCCATGGCCAGCAAATCGGCAAAGACTGCACAAGAGATTCTGATGGCTGACTTCCAGGCTTTGGTACGCGACACCGAGCGGCTGCTGGCAGACACTGCCAACCTGGCCGGCGACCAGGCCGACGAATTGCGCGAACAGATTCACGACCGCCTGACCCAAGCTCGCGAAACCCTGCAACTGACCCAGGACTCTGTCCGCGAACGCGGCCAAGCCGCGCTGGGCAGCGCCGAGCAGTACGTGCAGGAAAACCCGTGGCAGGCAATCGGCATCGCGGCCGGTGTCGGCCTGTTGATCGGCCTGCTGGCCAACCGGCGCTAAGGGGTTCCCATGGAGAATGACGCCAACGGCGCCAGCGCCTCGGGCAAGCGCCTGGGCGCCGCAGCGCTGGGGCTGCTGCACAGCCATATCGAACTGTTCGGCATCGAGTTGCAGGAGCAAAAGGGCCGCACCTTGAGCCTGCTGCTGTTCGCAGGCCTCGCCCTGGTGTTTGCCCTGTTGCTGCTGACGGCCCTTTCCGGGTTGCTGCTGGTGCTGCTGTGGGACAGTTATCGCCTGGCCGGCATCATCGGCCTGTGCGTGTTCTATGGCCTTGCCGCGCTGTACTGCGGCTTGCGCCTGAAGGCTGCGGTGTTCGACGAATCGTCGCCCTTCGGGGCCACCCTCGACGAACTCGCCAAGGACCGGGAGCGCCTGTTGCCATGAGCCTGCCACAACTGCCAAACACCCGTAACCCGCGCGAACTGCGCAAAGCACTGCTGCGCCTGCGCATGGAGATGCACCGCCAGGAAATTCGCCATGAGTCCGGCCAACTGATGGAACCGCTGCGCCGCGTGCGCGGCATGGGCAGCTCGCTGCATGAAGGGCTGGGGATCAAGCATGCGCCTTTGTGGGGGATTGGCGCTGTGGTGGCGCTGGGTTTCCTCACCGGCAAGGGCGTGCGCAGCGGTAACCTGGCGCGGCTGGTGCGCCTGGGCAGCAGCCTGCTGCCGCTGGTGCGCCTGTACCTGCAAGGCAACCGCCGCCCCTGAACACTGCCGGTTCCTTTGCAGGAGCGGCCTTGTGCTGCGAAGAGACCGGCCCGGCGACACACGTGTATCGATCAAACGGGCCTCTTCGCAGCACAAGGCTGCTCCTACAGGATATGCTGCTTCCTTCGATCCACAGGAGAATGCGCCTTGGACTGGCACACCCTGCTCACCCGTGAACGCCTGGGCAAAGCCCTCTACAGCGCCGATGAACTCGGGCGCAGCCCTTTCCACAAAGACCATGACCGCATCATCTTCTCCGGCGCCTTTCGCCGCCTCGGGCGCAAGACCCAAGTGCACCCGGTTACCAGCAACGACCATATCCATACGCGTCTCACCCACTCGCTGGAAGTCAGCTGCGTAGGTCGCTCGCTCGGCATGCGCGTCGGCGAAACCCTGCGCGACAACCTGCCCGACTGGTGCGCCCCCAGCGACCTGGGGATGATCGTGCAGTCAGCCTGCCTGGCCCACGACATCGGCAACCCGCCATTCGGCCACTCCGGCGAGGACGCCATCCGCCACTGGTTCCAGCAGGCCGCCGGGCGTGGGTGGCTGGATGACATGAGCGACGACGAGCGGGCTGATTTCCTGAATTTCGAGGGCAATGCCCAAGGCTTTCGCGTACTCACCCAGCTGGAGTACCACCAGTTCGACGGCGGTACGCGGCTGACCTACGCCACCCTCGGCACTTACCTCAAGTACCCCTGGAGCGCGCGCCACGCCGACGCCCTGGGCTACAAGAAGCACAAGTTCGGCAGCTACCAGAGCGAACTGCCCCTGCTCGAGCAGATCACCCGCAAGCTCGGCATGCCGCAACTGGAAGAGCAACGCTGGGCGCGCCACCCGCTGGTGTACCTGATGGAGGCCGCCGATGACATCTGCTATGCGCTGATCGACCTGGAAGACGGCCTGGAAATGGAGTTGCTGGAATACGCCGAAGTCGAAACGCTGCTGCTTGACCTGGTCGGCGAAGACCTGCCAGAAACTTACCGCCAGCTCGGCCCACGCGATTCCCGCCGGCGCAAGCTGGCGATTCTGCGTGGCAAGGCCATCGAGCACCTGACCAACGCCGCCGCCCACGCGTTCGTCGAGCAGCAGCAGGCATTGCTGGCCGGGCACCTGGCGGGCGACCTGGTAGAGCACATGCACGGCCCGGCCAAGCGCTGCGTGCTGCAGGCCAAGGACATGGCGCGCAACAAGATCTTCCAGGACAAGCGCAAGACCCTGCACGAAATCGGCGCCTACACCACCCTGGAGATTCTGCTCAACACCTTTTGTGGCGCAGCGCTCGAACAGCACGGCGGGCGCACCCCCTCGTTCAAGAGCCGCCGGGTGCTGGACCTGATCGGCAACAATGCCCCGGATCCGCATGCCTCGCTGCACAGCGCCTTCCTGCGCATGATCGACTTCATCGCCGGGATGACCGACAGCTATGCCAGCGAAATGGCCCGGGAAATGACCGGGCGCTCCAGCCCCACCTGAATCACGCCGGTGCAGCCACGGCCCCTCAGCCAGTGCTGCACCGCGTACTGCAGGAAACTTCCTACATATACTGGCAGCAAGTTAAACAGTACGAATAAAAGCCCATGAAAAGTTACCAAAGACGCTTTGACATTGGGTCAAACACAAAAATTTCGTAGCCCGTTTTGTTTTATCTTGTAAGCCATTTCCCATAAGGAGCGAATCGCCCTCCCTCGCATGCCCGATGACTTCCAACTGCGATAAGGTGCCGGTTGTCCCCCTCAATCGCCCGCAGGGAAGTTGAACATGCATTCCATATTTATTGTCGACGATCATCCTGTCATCCGCCTGGCCGTCCGTATGTTGCTGGAAAACCAGAATTACAAGATCGTCGGCGAGTCGGACAATGGCGTGGACGCCATGCAGATGATTCGTGAAGCCGCGCCCGACCTGGTCATCCTCGACATCAGCATCCCCAAGCTAGACGGGCTGGAGGTACTTTCCCGCTTCCAGGCCATGGCCCTGCCATTGAAGGTTCTGGTATTGACCGCCCAGTCTCCCGCATTGTTTGCCGTGCGTTGCATGCACTCCGGCGCCGCAGGCTATGTGTGCAAGCAGGAAGACCTGAGCGAACTGCTCAGTGCTATCAAGGCGGTACTGGCCGGCTACAACTATTTCCCCAGCCAGGCAATAAAACACAACCAGACAACCGATACCGAGCTGCAACTTTTCCGCCAGGTAAATGACCGCGAACTGATGGTCCTGCAACTCTTCGCCCAAGGCCGCAGCAACAAGGAAATTGCCAAGGGCATGTTCCTCAGCAGCAAGACTGTCAGCACCTACAAGAAGCGCCTCATGCACAAACTTCAGGTCAGTACACTGGTTGACCTGATCGAAATAGCCAAACGCAACGCGCTGGTCTGAGGGTGGTCATGCCGCACCCTATTGCTCGCCTGCTGCTCGCCCTGCTCCTGTTCAGCGGCGTAGCGCAGGCCACCTATCAAGGGGCTTCGTCCTATACTTTACTGGCTCGGTCATCGGCCAAGCCGACCCAACCCATGCTCACGGCCGAACAACGGCAATGGCTCGAAGGCCGTCAGGAACTGGTACTGGGCACGTCGGCGCCAGACTACCCGCCGTTCGACATCACCAGTGGCGGCCGCGACTATCAGGGCCTCACCGCCGAGTACGCGAGCCTGATCGGCACAGCCCTGCAGTTACCCGTACGGGTGCTGCGCTTCCCCAGTCGGCAGGCGGCGGTGGAGGCGCTCAGGCATGGTGATATCGACCTGCTTGGCAGCGCCAATGGCTACGAAGCGGCCAGCGACGGCCTGGCGCTGTCGCAACCGTATGCCATTGACCAGCCGGTGCTGGTAACACGCGAAGACGAAAGCCGGGCGCTCGACATGGACCTGGCCGGCCTGCGCCTGGGCATGCTTTACCATTACCTGCCCAAGCAGGAGGTACACAGCACCTACCCCATGGCCGAGCTGCTGGCCTTTGGCTCCTCCAGCCAGGCCTTGAACGCCGTGGCGTTCGGGCAGGCCGACGTGTACATCGGCGATACCATCTCCACCCACTATCTGCTTAACCGCGGCCACCTGCCGCGTCTGCGCATGGCCAATTTCGGCAAGCACGAGGCCATTGGCTTCGGCTTTGCCTTGCGCCAGCAGGACACGCTGCTGCTGGAGGTGGTGAACGCCACACTGGACAGCCAGCCCCCCGCCCTGCGCGCCAGCATCTTCAAACGCTGGAGCGCCGGCAGCGACCTGCTGCTGACCGAGCGCAAGCTGCAACTGACAGACGCCGAGGAACAATGGCTGCAAGATCACCCGGTGATGCGCGTGACGATCGATGATACGGCTGCGCCGCTATCGTATTTCGATGGCTCGGGGCATTTTCGCGGCATCACTGCCGACCTGCTGGAGTTCATCAGCCTGCGCACCGGCTTGCGTTTTGAAGTGCAGCGTACCAGCGGCATCGCCGACATGATCGCCCGCCTCAAAGATGGCCGCGCAGATGTGATTGCCGCACTGGCCACCGGCGCGGTGACCGACGATGACCTGCAAGTCAGTCGGCCCTACCTGGAGAGCGCCTTCGTGCTGGTAGGCCGCAAGGACGATATGGCCCTGAACACCCTGGAGCAGTTGCAGGGGCATCGCGTGGCGATTACCCGCTACAGCGCCATGAACGCGAAGCTCTCACGGCACTATCCGACAATCGGCTGGGTCGAGACCGAAAGCGGGTTCTATTCCATGGCATTGCTCAACAGCGGGGCGGTGGACGCAGTGATCACCACGTTGCTCGACGCAAACCATGCCTTGGCCAACAACCCCGGGCTGGTCATCCGCACCACGGTGGGCAGCGAGCCCGCCAACTTCGCCATGGCCACAAGCACTCCGTCACAGGCGATGATGTCGATCCTCGACAAGGCGTTGCTGAGCATTTCGCCAGAAGAGCTGGGGGTAATCAACAACCGCTGGCGCGGCTTCGGGCAGCACGACGATGGCAACGGCAACGGCTACAGCCAGCTTGCGCTACAGGTGGTGCTGGGCATGGTCGCGCTGCTGTTGCTGGCCTTGCTCTGGAACGCCCGCCTGCGCCTGCAGATCCGCCAGCGCCAACGCGCCGAACGAGCACTGAGCGACCAACTGGCGTTCATGCGCGCCCTGCTCAACGGTACCCCCCACCCCATGTACGTACGTGACCGCGAGGCCTGCCTGCAAAGCTGCAATTACAGCTATCTGGAAGCCGTGCAAGCCCGCTCCGACGAAGTCATCGGCAAACAGCTGGACGGCAGCCTGTTTGCCGACGAAGAGCAAACCCGGCAGATCCAGGCCGACTACCTGAAAGTCATGGCCGCAGGCTCGCCGTTGATCATGGACCGGCCACTGCGGATCAAGGGCCGCGAAATGACCATCTATCACTGGATACTGCCGTACCGCGACTCGCTGGGAGAGGTGCAGGGCATCATCGGCGGCTGGATCGACATCAGCGAGCGCCGCCAGTTGGTCATGGAACTGCGTCAGGCCAAGCAGCAGGCCGACGATGCCAACCGCGCCAAGAGCACCTTCCTGGCCACCATCAGCCATGAAATCCGCACCCCGATGAATGCCGTCATCGGCATGCTCGAACTGGCAGTCAAGCGCGCCGACCAGGGCCGGGTAGACCGCAGCGCACTGCAGCTGGCCCACCATTCAGCCAAGGACCTGCTGGGCCTGATCGGCGATATTCTCGACATCGCGCGCATCGAGTCTGGCCACTTGTCCCTGGCCCCGGAGGCCGTCGACCTTGCAGCACTGGTCGAATCGGTAGGGCGTATTTTCGAGGGGCAGGCGCGCCAGAAAGGCCTTGCTCTGGAGGTAAAGATTGCACCCGCCGCGCGCTGCCACGCACTGCTCGATCCCCTGCGTTTCAAACAGGTGTTGTCCAACCTGGTGAGCAATGCCATCAAGTTCACCGAGCATGGCCAGGTCCGTATCAGCGTCAGTCTGCAGGATGACGGCAACACCACGCCCGCAGTGCTGGAACTGGAAGTGCGCGACAGTGGCATCGGCATCCATGCCGACGACCTGCAACGCCTGTTCAATCCGTTCATCCAGGCCAACCCGCACAGCCAGGGCGCCCGTGCCGGTACCGGGCTGGGCCTGGCCATCTGCCGCAGCCTGTGCGAAATGATGGGCGGCAGCCTGACCATCAAGAGCCTGGAAGATGTTGGCACCCAGGTGCGCCTGAAGATGCCGCTGCAGCGGATTGACGCCGCCCCACCCCCAGCGTCGCTCCTCGAGCACCTCGATGTGCCTGACCCGCGGCTGAACGTACTGGTGATCGACGACCACCCGGCCAATCTGCAGCTGATGGCGCAGCAGCTCGGCTACCTGGGCCTGCCGCACGCCAGCGCCCGCGATGGCCGCGAAGGCCTGGCGGCCTGGCGCGCAGGCGACTTCGATGTGCTGGTGCTCGACTGCAACATGCCGCACATGAACGGATACCAACTGGCGACCGCCGTCCGTGCCGAAGAACGCCATGGCAAGCGGCTGCGCTGCACCATTCTCGGCTATACCGCCAACGCGCAGCCAGAGGTGCGCCGCCGGTGCCTGAGCGCCGGTATGGACGACTGCCTGCTCAAGCCGATCAGCCTGGGCACCCTCAGCCAGCACCTGGCGAGCATTCGTCCGCGCCGCCAGCAAAAGCCCCGGCGCAAGCTTTACCATCTGGACGGCCTGGCTGCAGTGGTCGGGCATGACCCCGCCGACCGCCAGCGCTTCCTGCTGGCCTTGCAGCAAAGCCTGCAGGCCGATCTGGCCAGTTTGATGGCGCTGCATCCGGAGCATGACAGCGACGCCATTGCCGAGCAGGCCCACAAGGTGCTGAGTGCGGCCCGCATGCTGGAAGCCCCCGACCTGATGCAGGCCTGCGAGGCGCTGGAGGCCCGCGGCCTGCCCACGCACCAGTTGCGCCTGCGGCGCCAGGCACTGGCGCGGCACATGTGCCGTGTAGAACGGGCTCTGGCCAAGGAACTGGCCACCGGCGCGTGCACACAGGCAGGCAGCCAGACGTGTTAACTGGTAGACTGCGCGGCGTTATTACCTAAGAGGATTGTTTCATGGCCACAAACCGCTCCCGTCGTCTGCGCAAAAAGCTGTGTGTCGACGAGTTTCAGGAATTGGGCTTCGAGCTGAACCTGGAATTCAAGGAAGATCTGGATGACCAGGCAATCGATGCTTTCCTCGATGCGTTCCTGGAAGAAGCGATGGACGCCAACGGCCTGGACTATGTAGGCGGTGACGATTACGGCCTGGTGTGCTCGGTCAAACGCGGCTCGGCCAGCGAAGAACAGCGCGCTGCCGTTGAAACCTGGCTGAAGGGCCGTAGCGAACTGACCAAGATCGAAGTCAGCCCGCTGCTGGACGCCTGGTACCCGGAAAAGCCGATCAACAAGGCTGAGTGATACCTGCCTGGCTTGATCGCTGAAAAGGCTGCCCTTGCGGGTGGCCTTTTTTATTGGCGGTGCTTTTCCGTCGAACGTGGCGCATCGTCGCTACGCTTGGGGCATAATGCGTACTCTTTCGTCGTGGGGCCATCATCTCTTACAGCCCCAGTGCCCTTTTCCCTCGCCGCAGGGTATTTATCCATTATGATCAAAACGCTTCGTCCCTTCATTCTTGCAAGCCTGCTGTTGCCACTCGCATTGCCCAGCCAGGCCGCCGCCGTCAATACCACCCTGCCCGCCAAAGTGCAGCAGGCGCTCAAGGCCAACAAGCTGCAGGACACAGCCCTGTCGCTGGTAATGCTGCCGCTGGACGGCCCCGGCACGCCGACCGTGTTCAATGCCGATGTTTCGGTAAACCCGGCCTCGACCATGAAACTGGTCACTACCTACGCTGCCCTCGAACTGCTCGGCCCCACCTTCCAGTGGAAAACCGAGTTCTACACCGATGGCACCCTGAGCAACGGCGTGCTCAATGGCAACCTGTACCTCAAAGGGGGCGGCGACCCGAAGCTGAACATGGAAAAGCTGTGGCTGCTGATGCGTGACCTGCGCGCCAATGGCGTGCGCACCATCACCGGTGACCTGGTGCTGGACCGCAGCCACTTCGTGCAACCCAACCTGCCGCAGTTCAATGATGACGGCGGCGATGAAAACAAGCCGTTCCTGGTCAAGCCCGATTCGCTGCTGGTCAACCTCAAGGCCCTGCGCTTCGTGGCCCGCAACGATGGGGGCAAAGTCACCGTCGCGGTCGAGCCACCGATTGCCAGCATCCGTATCGACAACCAGGTCAAGGCGGTGGCTTCGAAGCAGTGCACTGGCGATGTGCGCTACAACCCGGTACCCCAGGCCGATGGCATCAGTGTAACCGTCAGTGGCCAGCTGGGTGACGGCTGCAACTCGCAGACCTACCTGTCGCTGCTCGACCACGCAACCTATGCCGCCGGTGCCGTGCGCGCGATCTGGAACGAGCTGGGCGGCAGCATCCAGGGTGGCGACCGCATCGAGAACGTGCCCAAGAGTGCCCGCCTGCTGGCCCGCGCCTTCTCGCCAGACCTGGTGGAAGTGATCCGCGACATCAACAAATACAGCAACAACACCATGGCCCAGCAGCTGTTCCTGAGCCTTGGCGCGCAGTTCCGCACCGATGCCGATGGCGACGATGCCCGCGCCGCCCAGCGCGTAGTGCGCCAATGGCTGGCGAAAAAGGGCATTACCGCGCCGCACCTGGTGATGGAGAACGGCTCTGGCTTGTCACGTGCGGAGCGGGTCAGCACCCGGGAAATGGCCCAGATGCTGCAGGCTGCCTGGAAGAGCCCCTACGCTGCCGAGTTCATGAGTTCGATGCCGCTGGTAGGCATGGACGGCACCATGCGCAAGCGCCTGAAGCGCACCGCCATGACCGGTGAGGGGCACATCAAGACCGGCACGCTGAACACCGTGCGGGCGATTGCCGGCTTCAGCCGCGACAGCAACGGCCATACCTGGGCGGTGGCAGCGATTCTCAACGACCCGAAACCGTGGGGTGCGTCGCAGGTGCTCGACCAGGTGCTGCTCGACCTGTATCGCCAGCCGAAGCTGGCCGGTAGCACCGCGGCCAACTGATTGGTCAGCCAGTACCGGCCCTTTCGCGGCTAAAGCCGCTCCCACAGGTACTGCACAGGCCTCAAGTGCCGTGAAGATCCTGTGGGACCGGCTTTAGCCGCGAAAGGGCCAGTACCGACAACTGGCAGCTACCAGGCGGATTCCCCTTCCACCCGATCCCGCCCGGCCTGCTTGGCTGTATAGACACCCGCATCAGCCCGCAGCAGCAAGGCGTCGGCGCCCTCCCCCGGCCGCCAGCCCGCCACTCCAAAACTTGCGGTCACCTGGCCCACGCCTTCCACCGGCATCGTGCGCACCCCTTGCCATAACTCAAGCGCCAGCAGCCGCGCCTGCTCGGCATCGCTGCCCGGGCACAGCACCATGAATTCTTCCCCACCCAGCCGGCAGAACACATCAGTACGCCGCAAGCGCTGGCCAATACGCTGACACAAGCTGCGCAACACCCGGTCGCCCATGGCATGGCCGAAGCGATCATTGATGCATTTGAAGTGATCGATGTCGAGCATGATCACGGCCAACGCCAGGCCGTCGCGCTGGGCGCGCTCCAGTTCGACCTTGAGCCGGTCCTGGAAGTAGCGGCGGTTATGGATGCCGGTCAGCGAGTCGGTGACCGACAACGCCCGCAATTCCTCCTCCACACCCTTGAGGTCGGAGATATCCGTCAGGTAGCCATGCCACAGGGTGCAGCCTTGCTCCCCCACCTCTGGCGTCGCTTCGCCACGGACCCAGCGCAGGCCGGCACGCGGCAGGCACACCCGGTATTCCTCGCGCCAGGGCGCCAGGTGCTCGGCCGAGTAACGCACCGAGCGGCGCACGCGGTCCAGGTCATCGGGGTGGATGCGCTCGAACACCAGCGTGGCATCCTCGCGCAATTGCTGCAGGTCCACTTCGTAGATGTCGTACAGGCCTTGGCTGGCATAGGGAAAGCACGAATGGCCGTTGGCATCCAGGCGATACTGGTAAATGCCCCCCGGCACCTCGGCACTGAGCTTTTCCAGCAGCCGGTCGCGCGCCGCCAGCGCCTCGTGTACCCGACGCCGCTCGGTGACATCAATGCAGATGGCCAGGTAGCCAACCCACAAATCCTGCTCATCCAGCATGGCGGTAACCAGCATGTTGGCCACCAACTGGCTGCCATCGGCGCGCAACAAGGTCCATTCTCCAGGTTCGGCGCCATGCGCTTGCACCGTTTCGGCGAACATGGCCTGGCCACCGGCAATCGGGCGACCATAGCGCAGGCTCAGGGCATGGCCGCGCTGGCTCAGTTCCTCGGGCAGCACCAGGTTCTCAAGGCGCAACTGCCCGATCGCCTCGCTGGCCGGGTAACCGAACATACGCTCTGCGCCGGCATTGAAGGTACTGACCACACCCTTGAGGTTGGTGGCGATGATTGCCACCTGGGTCGCCGCATCCAGCACGCTGCGCAGCTGGTTGTGGGTGCCGCGCAGCGACTGCTCGCTGACCCGCAGTTCGGCGGTGCGCTGCTCGACCAGGGCCAAGGCGCGTTGGCGCTGGCTGAACAGGCTGTAGAGCAAGGCACTGAGCAGCAGGCTCAACAACCCACCCAGCAGGACCACCGCCAGCACTGCCGACGAACGATTGGCCTTCACGAACGCCAGGCTCGGCAGGATGCTCAACTGGAAGTGGCGATCGGCCAGGTGCAACTGCTGATTGCTGGCCAGCGACAAGGGGGCGACCTGGTTCAGCGAGTCGAACATCACTTCCGGCCCCTGCAACCCGGACGGATCAACGATGCGCACCACCAGGTTGTCATCTGCCGCCACTGGCCGCCCATCACTGACCAGCTCGCGCATGCTCAGCAAGGCCGTCACATAACCTACTGCTGCGCCATGCGGATTAGCGTCGGAAAACACCGGCGCCACCAGCAGCAAGCCACGCGCGTACGAAGGGATCTCGTACATGGCCAGGGGTTCGGACACCGCCATGCTGCCAGGCCCGAGTGCCCGTGCCAGGGCAGCCTGGGATGCTGCCTGGCCGGCAAGGTCCAGCCCATAGGGCAGCCCTGGCATTTCACCAGATTGGGTATACAGCACAGGGAAGTAATGGTCGCGCAGCGGCGCAGGGCGCCATTGGCCTTGTGCGTCCTGGTCACGGATCACATAGTCCGGGCCTGAATGCTCACTGGCATGGCGCTCGAACTCGGCGCGTTGCGCGGCTTCGACACGCGGCGCCCAAGCGTAGGCCAGGGTGCGCTGGAGCAATGGCCGGGCGTAACCGTCAAATTCGAGCGGGGTGACTTCGTTGGAAAAGCTGAAGAACCGTCGCAGGCCGTCCAGGCGCTGCTGCTGTTCATCAAAACGCTCGGCAATGCGGCTGAAGCGCTCGCTGGCCAGCAACTCGAAACGCTGGCGCAACTGCTGCTTGTAGAACGTCTGCGCGGCAAGCGCCAAGGCGGCCGTCAACAGGCCGCCCGCCACCAAAGCCACCAGCGCCACCGCCCAGGCGGACACCGCTTCTGTGCACAGGCCAAATAACCGCGCACGCACGCCACACTTTGACATACACCCATCTCGTCACGTCAGCGTCCTGCGGATTATCTCGCCCTCCTCACATTTATAGCTATTGGCCATTAGCCGCGCAATGTACCTCGTCGGCTCAACGCAATTGCAGGCGCCAGGCGCGGTGGATCCGGTTGTTTCGGGCAAAGTCCGAGTCCAGCGTCTGGGCGGTGATTTCTTCCACGGCATAGCGCGCCATCAGGTGCTCGTCGAACTGGAACTTGCGGAAGTTGTTGGAGAAATACAACACGCCATCCGGCGCCAGGCGAGCCATGGCCAGGTCCAGCAGCTGTACGTGGTCACGCTGCACATCGAAGACGCCTTCCATGCGCTTGGAGTTGGAGAATGTTGGCGGGTCGATGAAGATCAGGTCGTAGCTGTCGCGGTTAGCTTCCAGCCATGCCATCACATCACCCTGCTCCAGGCGGTTGCGCTCGGAAAAGCCATTGAGCGCCAGATTGCGCCGCGCCCAGTCGAGGTAGGTTTTCGACAAATCGACGCTGGTGGTGCTGCGTGCGCCGCCCTTGGCCGCATGCACCGAAGCCGTGGCGGTGTAGCAGAACAGGTTGAGGAAGCGCTTGCCGGCAGCCTCGCGCTGGATACGCATGCGCATCGGGCGGTGGTCAAGGAACAGCCCGGTGTCGAGGTAGTCGGTGAGGTTGACCAGCAGCTTGACGCCACCTTCGTTCACCTCCTGGAAACGGCCCTCGGTGGCCTGGCGCTCGTACTGGCGCGTACCACTCTGCCGCTCGCGGCGCTTGAGTACTACACGCTGCGGCGAAATACCCAGTGCCTGGGGGATGGCTGCCAGGGCATCGAGCAGGCGCGATTGAGCCTTCTCCGGGTCGATCGAACGTGGCGCGGCGTACTCCTGCACATGCACCCAGTCGTGGTACAGGTCGACCGCCAGGGCGTACTCGGGCATGTCGGCATCGTACAGGCGATAGCAGTCAACCTGCTCGCGGCGGGCCCATTTGCCCAGTTGCTTGAGGTTCTTCTGCAGGCGGTTGGCAAACATCTGCGCCCCTTCCGATAGGCGCGCCGGCTCACTGGCTACCGGCGCTTGCTCACGGATTTCGGCGTTGTCAGCCTGCGCTTCGCGGCGCTCACCGGTCACGAACTGGTCGGGCTGCACCTTGAACAGCAACAGCTTGCACGGCAAGGCGCCGTTCCAGAACGCGTACTGCTTGTGGCTGCGAATACCCATGCGCTTGCCCAGCTGCGGCGCGCCTGTGAACACCGCCGCCTCCCAGCCCATGCAGGCCTGGCGCAGGCGCTCGCCCAGGTTCTGGTAGAGGTACAGCAGGCTGGCTTCGTCACCCAGGCGCTCGCCATAGGGCGGGTTGCTGATGACCAGGCCTTTCTGGTTCTGGTCCGGGCGTGGCTCGAAGGTACTGACCTCGCCCTGATAGATTTTCACCCAGTCGCCCAGGCCGGCGCGCTCGACGTTGTTGCGGCCCGGCTGGATCAGCCGCGGGTCGGCTTCGTAACCGCGGATCCACAGCGGTGGCTTGGCCAGGCCGGCCTGCGCCCGGGCCTGCGCCTCATCGTGTACCTTGCGCCACAGCGCCGGCACGTGGCCGAGCCAGGCACTGAAACCCCAACGTTCACGCTTGAGGTTGGGCGCGATATCGGCAGCGATCATCGCCGCTTCGACCAGGAAGGTACCCACACCACACATCGGGTCGGCCAGTGCGCCACCTTCGGCGGCAATGCGCGGCCAGCCCGAGCGGATCAGCACTGCTGCCGCCAGGTTTTCCTTCAGCGGCGCAGCACCTTGCTGCAGGCGATAGCCGCGCTGGTGCAGGCTGTGGCCGGACAGGTCGAGGGAAAGAATGGCCTCGCCACGGTCCAGGCGCAGGTGCACACGCACGTCAGGGTCGATCTTTTCCACCGACGGGCGCAGGCCTTCGCGGTTGCGCAGCTTGTCGACGATCGCATCCTTGACCTTCAGCGCACCGAAGTGGGTGTTGTCGATGCCCGAGCCATGGCCGCTGAACTCCACCGCGAGGGTGCCGTCGGCTGCCAGGTGGTCGGCCCAGTCAACCGCGTTGACGCCGTCATAAAGGTCGTCGGCGTTCTTCATGGAGAAGCGCTTGAGCACCAGCAGCACCCGGTTGGCCAGGCGCGACCATACGCACAGGCGGTAGGCGGTTTCCATGTCGGCGGCGCCGCGAATGGCCGAGGTGTGCTCACGCACCTCGTCAAGGCCAAGGCCCTTGGCCTCTTCGGCAAGCAGGCTTTCGAGGCCTTTGGGGCAGGTGAGGTAGAGTTCGAAACGGTCCGACATGAGTATTCCAGAGCCTTGGGCTATTTGACTGACGAGGCGACGCATCGCCACGCGATGTTTGCCCGCATGCCTTTCCAGCAGGCGTGCGGGTGGCCTTTTCTGGCACATAAGCGTGCCGCGAAGGGCCGGGCCGCCTGACCGATCTGCGCTCGGCCAAGTGGCAAAGACAGCTTAGATCATCAGGCAGTACAAAAAATTCTGGCGATAGAGGGGCCTGTGTGACCCTTCGTCGCATTTCAAATTATTTCTGTCACCCGCGAGCAACGCTGGCGAAATGACGTCAATGATCAGCAAACCCTGATCATAGCGGGCTAAACCTCAAATAAGGTTAAGTCGCATTTATTTACTTATCCCCTGACCCTATGAAAGGTTACGTGCTTATGACAAATCGATCATTCACACCGTGACTCGCATTCGTTAGAACTGGTCTCAGGCCGCTTCGCAACGAGGCGGCACTTTCAGCTCGCCACGCCGGCAGCGAGCGCAAACCGGCAGAAAGACTCTGCCCGGCCTCAGAGAGGCCGACGGGACATTACAGTCAACAAGTGAGGGCAACACCCTATGAGAAGACTTAAGCGTGATCCGTTGGAAAGAGCATATTCACGTGGCTACCAATACGGGGTCACCGGCAAATCCCGCGAACTTTGCCCCTTCAATCTTCCTTCTGTTCGCCAAGCCTGGATCAACGGCTGGCGCGAAGGTCGCGGTGATAACTGGGACGGAATGACTGGCACCGCTGGCATCCATAGACTCAACGAAAATCACGCCGTTGGCTGATCGAGGACACTGAATTCGATTTACCATGCACGCCCCATCCGGGCGGCGGGCGAAGGCCCAGGGGCCCCTTGAAGGGGCCCTTTTTTTGCCTGTCGATCAAACCCGCGGCATTGCCGCGATAGCGTCCACCGCCTCGCGGATCAGTGCCGGGCCTTTATAAATGAAGCCCGAGTAGATCTGCACCAGGCTCGCCCCGGCGGCGATTTTCTCGGCAGCGTGGCGGCCTTCGGTAATGCCACCGGCAGCGATGATCGGCAGCTTGCCGCCCAGCTCGCCTGCCAGCACCTTGACGATGTGGGTGCTCTTTTCCAGAACCGGCGCGCCCGACAGGCCGCCCGCCTCGCCACCGTACGGCAACCCCTCGACACCTTCACGACCCAGCGTGGTGTTGGTGGCAATTACCGCATCCATACCCGATTCCATCAGCGCGGCTGCCACCAATGCGGTTTCTTCGTCGCTCATGTCCGGGGCAATCTTGATGGCCAGCGGCACGCGCTTGCCATGGGTAGCGGCCAGTTGCTCACGGCGCACGGCCAGTGCATCGAGCAGCTGCTTCAGCGAATCACCAAACTGCAGGCTGCGCAGGCCCGGGGTGTTCGGCGAACTGACGTTGACGGTGATGTAGCTGGCGGCGGTGTACACCTTGTCCAGGCAGATCAGGTAGTCATCGACGGCACGCTCGACCGGGGTGTCGAAGTTCTTGCCGATGTTGATGCCCAGCACACCGCTGTAGCGCGAGGCTCGTACCCGGTCGAGCAGGTTATCGACACCCAGGTTGTTGAAGCCCATGCGGTTGATGATGGCCGTGGCCTCCGGCAGCCGGAACAGCCGTGGCTTGGGGTTGCCCGGCTGCGGGCGCGGGGTGACGGTGCCGATCTCGACAAAGCCGAAGCCCAGCTGGGCAAAACCGTCGATGGCCGCGCCGTTCTTGTCCAGGCCGGCAGCCAGGCCCACCGGGTTGGCGAAGTTCAAGCCCATGACCGAAACCGGCAAGGCCGCCGGCTGCTTGCACAGCATGCCGTTGAGGCCAAGGCGGCCACCGGCACCGATCAGGTCCAGGGACAGGTCGTGGGAAGTTTCCGGAGAAAGCTTGAACAGCAGCTGGCGGGCCAGGGTATACATGGGCGGGCAAGACTCGGGGTGAGTGAGGGGGCGATTATAGCCACCGTGGCGCTGACAGGACAGTAAATCATGGGGCCACTGCAGCCCTGGCACATCGGTTGCACCGGTTTGGCCCACAGCCTAATCAGTACAGGCGAGGAACCTTGTGAACACTGCACCCCGAGCAACGCCCCTGGCCTGGGTCAACGGCAGCGATGCGCCCGAGAAGCCCAGCCTGAACATCGGCTACATGGCCCTGACCGACTGCGCCTCGGTGGTGGTCGCGGCCACTCAGGGCTTCGCCCAGCAACACGGCCTTACCCTCAACCTCAAGCGCCAGGGCTCTTGGGCGGGGCTGCGCGACAAGCTGGTCAACGGCGAACTGGACGCCGCGCACTGCCTGTATGGCCTGGTCTACGCCGTGCATCTTGGCATTGGTGGCGTACTGGCCAGTGATATGGCGGTGCTCATGGGGCTGAACCAGAACGCCCAGGCCATCAACCTGTCCCCGGCCCTCCAGCGCAAAGGCGTGACCAACCCTGAAGCACTGGCGCGATTGGTGCACCAGCATGGCGCGCGCCTTACCTTCGCCCAGACCTTCCCCACCGGCACCCACGCCATGTGGCTGTATTACTGGCTGGCCAGCCAGGGCATCCACCCACTGCGCGACGTCGACAGCGTGGTGGTGCCGCCGGCACAAATGGCCGCACATATTCAGGCCGGGCGCATCGACGGCTTTTGCGTGGGCGAGCCTTGGGCCGCCGATGCGGTTGCCAAGGCCCAAGGCTTCACCCTCGCCACCAGCCAGTCGATCTGGCCGGACCACCCGGAAAAAGTCCTGGCCTGTGCCCGCGCCTTTGCCGAGCAATACCCCAACAGCGCCCGCGCCTTGATCAAGGCAATCCTCGCCGCCAGCCGGTTCATCGAGCAAAGCCCGGAAAACCGCCGCAGCACCGCGCAACTGCTTAGCGGCAGTGCCTATCTGGATACGCCGCTGGAGAGTATCGAGCCACGCCTGCTCGGCAACTACCAGGACGGCCTGGGCAACCACTGGCAAGACCCGCATGCCCTGCGCCTGTTCGACCACGGCCGGGCCAACCTGCCGTACCTGTCCGACGGCATGTGGTTCATGACCCAGTTCCGCCGCTGGGGCCTGCTGCGCGAAGACCCCGACTACCTCGATGTGGCCCGCCAGGTACAGCAGCTGGCCCTGTACAGCGAGGCCGCGCAAAGCCTTGGCGTGGCCTGCCCTTCGCTGCCGATGCGCAGCAGCATGCTGATTGACGGCAGCTGCTGGGACGGCAGCGACCCCTACGGCTACGCCCGCAGTTTCAGCTTGCATGCACTGGGCGAATTGCCCGATGCCCGTGTCGGCGCGTGAGGGGACCAACATGTTGCGCATCCTGCTGATTGACGACACCCAGCACAAACTCGGCCGCCTCAAGGCGGCGTTGATCGAGGCGGGCTTCGAGGTCACCGAAGCCCCAGGCTTGACCATCGACCTGCCCGCCTGCGTCGAAACGGTGCGCCCGGATGTGGTGCTGATCGACACCGACTCACCTGACCGTGATGTGATGGAACAGGTGGTGCTGGTCAGCCGTGACCAGCCGCGCCCCATCGTGCTGTTCACTGACGAGCACGACCCCGGGGTGATGCGCCAGGCGATCCAGGCGGGCGTCAGTGCCTATATCGTCGAAGGCATCCATGCCGCCCGGTTGCAGCCGATTCTGGATGTGGCCATGGCCCGCTTCGAAAGCGACCAGGCACTGAAGGCGCAGTTGGTGGCACGCGACCAGCAACTGGCCGAACGCAAACGCATCGAACAGGCCAAAGGTTTACTGATGAAAATGAAAGACTGCAACGAAGAACAGGCCTACACCCTGATGCGCCGACAGGCCATGAGCCGGCAGCAGAAGCTGATTCAGGTGGCAGAGCAGATCATTGCCATGCACGAGATGCTCGGCTGAGGTGCCAGGCATGAGATTTCTGGCGCCTGTCAGATCGAGCGCCGCCCGCGCGGCGCTTCGCAGCACAAGGCTGCTCCTACATTTGTTTCGGGCCAGTCAAGCCTGTGGCATTTGCGCGCGACCGCCTTGTCTGTCCGACTCGATATTGAGACAGGCGCCAAGGGGCCGCGCGCCTCTGCCTCAGGAATTATTGGCCCGAAACAAATGTAGGAGCAGCCTTGTGCTGCGAAGCGCCGCGCGGGCGGCGCTCGATCTCACAGGCGCAGAAAATGTCATGCCGCCCGCTCCCATAAGTTGGCCCATCTCTTGCTGAGCAAACAGCACCGGTAGCCAACGGCGGTTGCCCCACTTAAATCCCGACAAAGACGTCGCTCTCCCCTCCAGCTTCCTGGAGTGGTAGCGGCGTCTTTTTCGTTCTGTTGCATTGCCGAGTGAGGTGTTCGATGAGTACCAGCTTCTGGAAATCCGGGCATGTGCCCACGCTGTTCGCTGCGTTCCTGTATTTCGACCTGAGCTTCATGGTCTGGTACCTCCTGGGCCCGATGGCGGTGCAGATTGCCGGTGACTTGCAACTCAGTGCACAACAACGGGGCCTGATGGTAGCCATGCCGATCCTCGCCGGGGCGATCCTGCGCTTTGCCATGGGCGTGCTGGTCGACCGCCTGTCACCCAAGACCGCAGGGCTGATCGGCCAGGTGGTGGTCATCGTCGCGCTGGCGGCGGCCTGGCACTTCGGCGTACACAGCTATGAACAGGTGCTGCTGCTGGGCTTGTTCCTCGGCTTTGCCGGCGCTTCGTTCGCCGTGTCGCTGCCGCTGGCGTCGCAGTGGTACCCGCCACAACACCAGGGCAAGGCCATGGGCATTGCTGGCGCCGGCAATTCCGGCACGGTGTTCGCCGCCCTGCTGGCGCCGGCGCTGGCCGCCGGCTTTGGCTGGAACAATGTGTTCGGCTTTGCGCTGATTCCGTTGACGCTGGTGCTGGTGGTGTTCGCCCTGCTGGCACGCAACGCCCCAGAGCGCCCCAAGCCCAAAGCAATGGCGGACTACCTCAAGGCCCTCGGCGACCGTGACAGCTGGTGGTTCATGTTCTTCTACAGTGTCACCTTCGGCGGCTTCATTGGCCTGGCCAGCGCCCTGCCCGGCTATTTCAGCGACCAGTACGGGCTGAGCCCGGTCACTGCCGGCTACTACACCGCTGCCTGCGTGTTCGCCGGCAGCCTGATGCGCCCACTCGGCGGCGCCCTGGCCGACCGCTTCGGCGGCATCCGCACCCTGCTGGGTATGTACAGCGTTGCAGCCATCTGCATTGCCGCAGTCGGGTTCAACCTGCCTTCTGCGGCTGCCGCACTGGCGCTGTTCATCAGCGCCATGCTTGGCTTGGGCGCTGGTAACGGCGCGGTATTCCAGCTGGTACCGCAACGCTTCCGCCAGGAAATCGGCGTAATGACCGGGCTGATCGGCATGGCCGGCGGTATCGGCGGCTTCCTGCTGGCGGCAGGGCTCGGCACCATCAAGCAGCACACCGGCGATTACCAGCTGGGGCTGTGGCTGTTCGCCAGCCTGGGCCTGCTGGCGTGGTTCGGCCTGCATGGCGTGAAACAGCGCTGGCGCACCACCTGGGGCTCGGCTGCAGTCACTGCAGCGCGGGTCTGAGGCACGCCGATGAGCCTGCAACTGAGCTTTGCCCAGGCCAGCGCCACCGGGCCGCGCGCGGAAAACCAGGACGCCCTGCGCCTGGTGACACCGGCACCAGAGCTGGCCGCCAGCAAGGGCTACCTGTTCGCCCTTGCCGACGGCGTCAGCCAATGCGCCGATGGTGGCCTGGCAGCACGCGCCAGCTTGCAGGCGCTGGCCTTGGACTACTACGCCACCCCCGCCACCTGGAGCGTGGCCCAGGCACTCGATCGCCTGCTGCTGGCACAGAACCGCTGGCTGCGCGCTCAAGGCAGCGGCCAGCCATTGTTGACCACCCTCAGCGCACTGGTACTGCGGGGCCGACGATTCACCCTGGCCCATGTCGGCGACTGTCGTGTGTACCGCTGGCACGCCGGGCACCTGCAGTGCCTGAGCGAAGACCATGTGTGGGACCAGCCGGGCATGCAGCATGTGCTGAAACGCGCGCTGGGCCTGGACCAACATCTGCTGGTGGATTACCTCGAGGGCGAGCTGCAGCCGGGTGAGTGCTTTTTGCTACTCAGCGACGGAGTCTGGGCCAGCCTGGGCGACCAGCACATCCAGGCGGTACTGCGTGAACAGCCCGACCTGCAACTGGCCGTCGACACGCTGGTTGCCAGCGCGCACCTCAATGGCAGCCAGGACAACGCCAGCGCCTTGCTAGTGAAGGTCGAGCAACTGGGCACGACCAACCTCGGTGACACCCTGGCACAGCTGCAGCAATGGCCGTTACCCGGCCCCCTGCGCGAAGGCCAGGTGATCGATGGCTGGCTTACCGAACAGCTGCTGTCGCACAGCCGCCAGTCGCTGCTGTACCGGGTGCGCGACGGCCAAGGTCAAACCTGGCTGCTCAAGACCCTGCCTGGCGCACGCGAGCAGGAGCCGAAGGCGGCGCAAGGGCTGTTGCTGGAAGAATGGTTCCTGCGCCGGGTCGCTGGCCGACATTTCCCCGAGCTGCATGCAGCCAGCCAGCGGCAACACCTGTACTACGTGATGCGCGAATATCCCGGCCAGACCCTTGCAACGCTGCTGGCCGAACATGGCCCGCTGCCCTTGCCACAGTGGCTGGAAATGGCCCGGCAACTGCTGCAGGCGGTCGGCGTGCTGCACCGGCGCAACCTGCTGCACCGCGATATCAAGCCAGACAACCTGCACCTGGGCAGCGATGGCCAGCTGCGCCTGCTGGACTTCGGCCTGGCCTACTGCCCAGGCCTGTCCGAAGACCCGCTGCACGACGTGCCCGGCACACCCTCCTACCTCGCCCCGGAAGCGTTCGACGGCCAACCGCCCAGCCCACGCCAAGACCTGTATGCCGTGGGCGTGACGCTGTACCACCTGCTGACCGCGCACTACCCGTATGGCGAGGTGGAAGCCTTCCAGCGCCCGCGTTTCGGCCAGCCAGTCAACGCCGCTCGCTACCGCCCCGACCTGCCGGAATGGCTGCAGCACAACCTGCAACAGGCGGTGGCCGCCGACCCGGCGCAACGCTTCGAAACGGCCGAACACTGGTTGCTGCTGCTTGAACGCGGCGACTGCCAGGAGCTGCCCAGCCGGCCAAGGCCATTGCTGGAGCGCGAGCCACTGAAAGTGTGGCGCACGCTGGCCCTGCTGTCCCTGCTGTTCAACCTGATTTTGCTGCTCAGCCTGCTAAAAGGCTGAGCGCACCCTGCCGATGAGGAGTACCCCGATGAATGCAAAAGTCTGGCTGGTGGGTGCCGGCCCTGGCGACCCTGAACTGCTCACCCTCAAGGCGGTACGTGCCCTGCAGCAAGCCGCCGTGGTGATGATCGACGACCTGGTCAACCCGGCAGTACTGGAACATTCCCCCCAGGCCCGGGTGATCGCAGTGGGCAAGCGCGGCGGCTGCCGCTCCACACCACAGGCGTTCATCCAGCGCCTGATGTTGCGCCATGCTCGACAAGGGCGTTGCGTGGTACGGCTCAAGGGTGGCGACCCGTGTATTTTTGGTCGCGGAGGTGAGGAGGCGCTATGGCTGCAGGGGCATGGCATCGAGGTGGAGCTGGTCAACGGCATCACGGCGGGCCTGGCAGGCGCCACGCAATGCGGCATTTCGCTGACTTCACGCGGTGTCAGCCGCGGGGTGACACTGGTGACGGCGCACACCCAGGACGACAGCGAGCTGAACTGGACGGCTCTGGCACAGGGCGGGACGACGCTGGTGGTTTACATGGGGGTGGCGCGGCTGGAGCAGGTACGCCAGGGCTTGCTGGCGGGGGGCATGGCACCGGGCATGCCGGTGGCGATGATCGAAAATGCCTCGATGCCGCAGCAGCGTGAGTGCAGGAGCGATGTGCTGGGCATGGCTGAAGATGCGCGAAGGTTTGGCTTGCGTAGCCCGGCGATTCTGGTGATTGGGGAAGTGGTCGGGGAACAGCAGAAGCTGGAGCTGGTTTCCATCGCGGGCTGAATACCCGTCACTGTAGGAGCAGCCTTGTGCTGCGAAGAGGCCATTACAGCAACAGAATACCTTTGCCCTTACCGGCCTTTTCGCAGCACAAGGCTGCTCCTACAGGTGCTGTGCAGGCTGTGAGGCCGGTTAAAACCCAGGGAAAGAAAAACCCGGCCGAGGCCGGGTTTTTCATGAAACATCAGGCCAATTACTTGGACTGAGCTTCTACCTGAGCTTCAACGCGACGGTTGACAGCACGGCCTTCTTCGGTGGCGTTGTCAGCAACCGGACGGGTTTCGCCGTAGCCTACCGAGTCAACACGGGTAGATTCTACGCCGTACTGCTGGGTCAGGACTTGCTTGACAGCGTTGGCACGACGCTCGGACAGCTTCTGGTTGTAAGCGTCTGGACCCACGGAGTCAGTGTGACCTTCAACCACGGTGGTGGTTTGTGGGTACTGCTTCATGAAGTCAGCCAGGTTCTTGATGTCGCCGTAGCTGTTAGGCTTGACGACCGACTTGTCGAAGTCGAACTTCACGTCCAGCTCAACACGAACGACTTCGGCAACAGCCGGGCAGCCGTCGGCGTCAACGGTAACGTTGGCCGGGGTGTCTGGGCACTTGTCGACGTTGTCGCAAACGCCGTCGTTGTCGGAGTCCGAGCAAACTTCAGCAACTGGAGCTGGAGCGGCTTCGGCTTGCTTCGGGCTACCGCCGAAGTTCAGACCAACACCAACGCTTGGGGCCCACTCGGTGTCGCCCTGGTCGATGTTGTACTGAGCTTCTACGCCGGCACGGGCGTAGAACATGTCGGTGATGTACCACTTGGCGCCAGCGCCAACGTTGGCGAAGGTGGAGTGGTCACGACCGCCACGGCCGGTCTGGCCCAGCGACTGGTGCGAGAAACCAGCGGAAACGTACGGACGGATGGCGTCATACGGGTTGTTGAAGTGGTAAACGGCGTCCAGGGCGGTGTTCGAGCCCTTGATGTTCTTGCCGTCTTCGCCACGAGCGTTGTGAACTTCGTCGTAACCCAGGCGCAGTTCAACGTCGTCGGTCAGGAAGTAACCGATCGAGCCGCCGAACAGGTTGCCGTCGTTCTTGAAGTCACGCTGGCTGTCGAAGAATTCTTTCTTGTAGAAGCCTTCGACTTCCACAGCGCCTGTGCCTTGTGCCATAGCGCCAATCGAGGTGGCAGCTACGAGCGAACCAATGGCCAAGCCCAAGGTGTTTTTCAATTTCATCCGTTAAATCCCCATCTGGTGATAGTTAAGCAGTCCCACCACAAACAAGGGGGACAACTCGACGGCAAGTCTAGCAGAACTCGCCGATTCGTTAGAGATATTTGCACGCCACTAAGTTTCATCAAGGCCGGCAAATTTCTCACGAAGCTTGTCTAGCGCACGCTTGTAGCGCATTTTCGTTGCGCTCAGGCCCATGTGCATGATGTCGGCAATTTCCTGAAATTCCAGCTCTGCGACAAAACGCAGCACCAGAATTTCCCGGTCAATCGGGTTCACATGCACCAGCCACTTGTCCAGCCCGCCTTTTTCTTCCGGCTTCGGGGCCTTGTCTTCGGACGCCTCTTCGATAGGGTCCAGACTCAAGGCATCCATCAGCCGGCGTTTACGGCGCTCCTTGCGGTACTGGGTGATGCACTCGTTGTAGGTGATGCTGTACAGCCACGTCTTGAACTTGGATTTACCCTCGAAGTTCTTGAGCCCGTACAGCACCTTGAGCATCACTTCCTGACAGACATCGTCCGCGTCACGGTCGTTCCCCAGATAACGCGCACAGACGTTGAACAGGGTCCGCTGGTAGCGCCGCATGAGCTCCTCATAGGCGCGGGTAACGTGGTACAGCTCCTCATGCGAACGCGCCACCAACTCTTCATCGGTGAGCTCGCGGGGGTCATAACGCATGGGCGGCGAATGAACTTTATTCAAAACGGATCTGGCCGACAGTCAGGTCAATGTCGCCGCGCGACCCCGTGGGTCGAATTTCGCGGCGGCATACATTAACAGCTTTTGTGCGGTTAGCGGCTATTGACGCGCTGCTCAAGCAGCTCGCGATTGGCCAGCGACACCAGTTCGCCATCATCGGTCAGCAGCGTTGTCTTGACCGTGCCGATTTCCTCGATATGCCCTTCGACCTCTCCAATTCGCACCTGCTGGCCGACCTGGTAGAGCTCACGCACGTAAATGCCGGCCAGAATCTGCCCGGCAATTTCGCGGCTGCCAAGGCCCATGGCCAGGGCTACCGCCAGACCAACGGTAATCAGCCCGATGACGATCACGTGGTTCAGCAGGTCGGTTTTCACCTCCAGCTGGCTGATGGCAACCGAGATGCTGATGATGATCACCAGGCCCTGGGTAATACGCCCAAGGCCTGCCGAATATTCCAGGCCGATGCCTTCGGCGGCGCCGCGCACCAGCCCGTTGGCCACCTGCGCCAGCAGCACGCCGGCCAGCAACACCAAGGCGGCGCCGAACACTTTTGGCAGGTACAGGGCGAGCATGTCGAGGGTCGCGGAAACCCGCTCCAGGCCTAGCGACTCAGCGGCCGAGACGAGGAAGATGAGCAGCACGAACCAGTAGACAATCTTGCCGATCAAGGTCGAGATCGGCACCTGGATGCCGACCCGGCCGAGCATCTTGGTGAGGCCGGTGCCGGCCATCAGGCGGTCCAGGCCAAGCTTGGCCAGCAGTTTGGACAACAGCGTGTCGAGCAACTTGGCCACCACGAAACCGAGCAGCACCACGACCAGCGCGCCGAACAGGTTGGGGATGAAGTTCGCTACCTTGGTCCAAAGTGCAGTCATCGCGGCGACCAGGCTCTGGGTCCAGAGATCGAGTTCCATATTCAATCGGCCTTATCTGCTTTGCTGCCGGTGGCAGCGTTGCGGGAAGAGTGTCGACGCACCGGCGCGACATGCGCCGAGCCATTATTGACGGCAATCAGCAGCGCCTGGCTCCAGCGGCCAAGCAGGCTGAACAGATCGCCCGCGCCAACCTGGCGGTTGGCGGTTTTCAGCACGCGACCCAGGCAGGCAGCGTCATCCCGGTCATCGCGGTCATTGCCGGAGGGTGACGCCTTGAGCAGGTCACGCAGGGATTCTTCAAACGGATCGTGCATGGGCACCTCGCGCAGTGTCAGCAAGAGACGAGATGGCCGGGCAATGGGTCACACATCCGATTGGGACGAATATTTCAAGATGAACACCTAGACCCATCGCAACCGCCGGAACATCCACCACTGCCCCACCGCCAGCCCCAGCACGACGATGCAGGCGAACAGGAAACCATAGGGGTTTTCTGCCCCCGGGATACCGCCGACATTGATGCCCAGCAGCCCGGTAACGAAACTCATGGGCAAGAAGATGCAGGTGATGATGCCAAAGCGGTACATGGTGCGGTTCATCCGCTCGCTTCGCCGGCGGTCCTCGCTTTCCAGCACCAGTGCGGCACGCTCGCGGGTCAGTTCCAGCTCTTCGAGGTAGCGGATCAGGCTGTTGTTCAGCTCGTTCCAGTAATCGGCATCAGCATCGGCAAACCAGCTCCATTTGCTGCGCGACAGCTGGGCGTAGATCTCCCGCTGCGGGGCCAGAAACCGCCTCAGGCCCGCAGCACGCCGGCGGATCTGTTGCAGGCTGCCGTTCTCCGGGGTGTACCGTTCGTCGGATTCGACCTTTTCTTCTTCCAGGTCGACCAGTTCGGACAGGTCGCTGACCAGGCCCTGGACCTTTTCAGTCAGCAGTTCGCCCATCAGCAGCAACAGCTCGGAAGCCGACTTCGGCCCCCTGCCCTGCTCCAGCAACTGAAGCATCTCGTCACTGGCGCGCAATGGCCGCAAGCGCAGCGAGATGACCCGCTGCGCCTGGGCGAAGATGCGCACCGATACCATGTCTTCGGGCTCTGCGCCCGGGTTGAGGTTGACCCCACGCAAAAACAGCAACAGCTGTTCGTCAGCCATGGGCAGCAGGCGCGGCCGGGTGTTTTCTTCCAGCAGCAGCTCGCAGGCGAACTCGCTCAGGCCGCTGTCATGCAGTAGCCAGGTGCGGGTTTGGGGATGGCTGCGGTCCCAGTGCAGCCACAGGCTCTGCTCCGGTTGCAGCTGCAGGTCGTCCAGTTCAGTACGGGCAATCGAGCGCGCGCCGCCTTTACCATCGAGCACCAGGGCATGCACCAGCCCCCACTGCGCGTTGTCTTCCTCGAACATCAAAGCTCCATCAGCGCGTGCGGCGCATCACTCCGGCATTTTCAGCGGGCTTGGCGAGACCAGCACGCCATTGTTGTCGGCATACACGTACTCGCCCGGGCGGAAGGTCACACCGGCGAAGGTCACCGCCACGTTGAGGTCGCCGATGCCGCGCTTGTCGGTTTTCATCGGGTGGCTGGCCAGGGCCTGTACGCCGACGTCGGTCTGGATCAATACATCCACGTCACGCACGCAGCCGTAGATCACCAGGCCTTCCCAACCGTTTTTGGCGGCCTTTTCGGCGAGCATGTCGCCGAGCAGCGCCCGGCGCAGCGAGCCACCGCCATCGACCACCAGCACCTTGCCCTTGCCGTCGAGCTCTACCTGCTCCTTGACCAGCGAGTTGTCCTCGAAGCACTTGATGGTGACGATCTGGCCACCGAACGAGTCGCGGCCGCCGAAATTGCTGAACATCGGTTCCAGCACTTGTACCAGGTCCGGGTAGGCGTCACACAGGTCGGGCGTTACGTAATGCTGCATGGGAGGCTCCTGTCAGTCACAACGAAAGCGGGTATCGGCCAAGGCTACACCTTGGAGGCTGCCGTAGTCATCCGGGACCGGGCAGTCATTTGTATTCATCCTGTACCGGCCCTTTCGCGGGCACGCCCGCTCCCACAGGGATATCGCAAGGCTTGAGTGCTTCGAGATCCCTGTGGGAGCGGGCGTGCCCGCGAAGAGGCCGGTACAGCCAAAACAAGGTCAGCTGGCTGGCAAAGGCTCTACAGCCACAGTGGACGCATGTACCGGCAACAGCGGGTTGCGCAACCAGCGCTCCACCAGCGGCCACACCTGCACCTGCGCAGCCTTGCTCACCAGCATGTCGACATGGCCGAAGGCATCGAAGCCTTCTTCACGCCCCAGCCGCAGGAACTGCTTGCGCTCCCCCCCCAGCTGCTCGAACAGCTTGCGGCAGGCCCACACCGGGTCCTGGAAGTCCCCCGCGCCGGCCACCGCCAGCAGCGGCACATCCACCTCTGCCAGCCCCGCCCACCAGTCGCTCTGCTTGTCGCCAAAGCGCCCGAACAGGCCGTGCCAGCGCATGCTCTCCAGCGCCAGGCCGATGGGCTCGTCCTCTGGTCCACGCTTGAAACGTGGCCCGGAAATCTGCCCCCAGCGCTTGAGCAGCAGCTTCGCGCCCCAGGCCAGCGGTGGCACTTTCAGCGGCCAGTAGACGCGACTGATCTGGGTGCCGAACAGCGCGACGCTGGCCACCTCCCCGGCAGCAAGAAAGCCACCACCCAAGGCTGCCGCCAGGGTAGTGCCGCCCAGGGAATGGCCAATCCAGTGTGGCGCCTGGCCCGACTGCTCGCGCACGAACGCTGCAATCAGCGGCAGGTCATCACGGGCATAGGCGGCTACGTTGTTGTGCTGCCAGGTGTGGTTACGTGGCGACAGGCCGTGGCCGCGCATTTCCGGGATCCACACATCGAAACCGGCACGGGCGAGATACGCACCCAGGCCAATCCCTTTGGGCGAGTACCAGAAACGCCGATTGGAAAAGCTGCCGTGCAGAAGAATGACCGGCACACCCAGAGGCTGGCCCTGATCGGCCAGCCCCAGACGGGTAAGGGCAAGCTCGACGCTAGGGTCAGGGCCATTGCCGGCCTTGATCCGGTACACGTCTTCGCTGAGGTCGCCGCGGCGCTCGGCACTGAGCAGGGCCACGGGGAATAGAATGCTGCTGCTTTGCATAAGGTTGCTTGGTGCACAAAAAAGGGCGGGAACCATTACTGGAACACGCCCTGGAAAAAACCAGGCGGGGGTACGCCAGACGTCCCCCCGCGTTTTACCTCGTCAGGCTGCGCCCTGGCCCTCGGCCAGGAAGAACCAGGTCTCGAGTACCGAGTCCGGGTTCAGCGACACGCTTTCGATGCCCTGCTCCATCAGCCACTTGGCCAGGTCCGGGTGGTCCGATGGGCCCTGACCGCAGATGCCGATGTACTTGCCGGCCTTGTTGCACGCGGCAATGGCGTTGGCCAGCAGCTTCTTCACCGCAGGGTTACGCTCGTCGAACAGGTGGGCGATGATGCCCGAGTCACGGTCCAGGCCCAGGGTCAGCTGGGTCAGGTCGTTGGAGCCGATCGAGAAGCCATCGAAGTACTCAAGGAACTCCTCAGCCAGAATGGCGTTGGACGGCAGT
This sequence comes from Pseudomonas sp. SIMBA_068, assembly GCF_046534705.1. Taxonomy (NCBI): domain Bacteria; kingdom Pseudomonadati; phylum Pseudomonadota; class Gammaproteobacteria; order Pseudomonadales; family Pseudomonadaceae; genus Pseudomonas; species Pseudomonas sp. SIMBA_068. The sequence goes on along the minus strand of NZ_JAWRYI010000016.1, from coordinate 77,741 downwards.
TCGCACATCATGATCACGCGCAGGCCGTTGTCGCCACGGGACAAGCCGTTTTCGGCGAGCAGGTCGACGACCTGGCTGGCTTCGCCCAGGGTACGCACGAACGGTACCATGATCTCGACGTTGGTCAGGCCCATTTCGTTGCGTACACGTTTCAGTGCACGGCACTCGAGCTCGAAGCAGTCACGGAACGACTCGCTGATGTAACGCGAAGCACCGCGGAAGCCCAGCATGGGGTTTTCTTCTTCCGGCTCGTACAGTTTGCCGCCGATCAGGTTGGCGTACTCGTTGGACTTGAAGTCCGACAGGCGCACGATGACCTTTTTCGGGTAGAAGGCCGCAGCCAGGGTGCTGATGCCTTCTACCAGCTTCTCGACATAGAAGCCGACCGGGTCGCTGTAGCCGGCAATACGCTTGTCGACGCTGTCTTTGAGCTCCGGCGGCAGGCCTGCGTAGTTGAGCAGCGCCTTGGGGTGCACACCGATCATGCGGTTGATGATGAATTCCAGGCGCGCCAGGCCGACACCGGCGTTGGGCAGCTGGGCAAAGTCGAACGCACGGTCGGGGTTGCCGACGTTCATCATGATCTTGAATGGCAGCTCCGGCATGGCATCAACCGAGTTCTGCTTGATGTCGAAGCCCAGCTCGCCTTCGAAGATGAAACCGGTGTCGCCTTCGGCGCAGGACACGGTCACACCCTGGCCGTCTTTCAGCAGCTGGGTGGCGTTGCCGCAACCGACCACGGCCGGGATACCCAGCTCACGGGCGATGATCGCCGCGTGGCAGGTACGGCCGCCGCGGTTGGTAACGATGGCACTGGCGCGCTTCATCACCGGTTCCCAGTCCGGGTCGGTCATGTCGGAGACCAGTACGTCGCCCGGCTGGACCTTGTCCATTTCCGATACGTCGTTGATCACGCGCACCTTGCCGGCGCCGATGCGCTGGCCGATGGCGCGGCCTTCGACCAGTACGGTGCCTTTTTCTTTCAGCAGGTAGCGTTCCATGACGTTGGCGCTGGAACGGCTCTTCACCGTTTCCGGGCGTGCCTGCACGATGTACAGCTTGCCGTCGTCACCGTCTTTGGCCCACTCGATGTCCATCGGACGCTGGTAGTGCTGCTCGATGATCATGGCCTGCTTGGCCAGTTCATTGACTTCGTTGTCGCTCAGGCAGAAGCGCGCACGCTCGGCACGGTCGACTTCGACAGTCTTGACCGAACGGCCGGCCTTGGCTTCTTCGCCATAGACCATCTTGATGGCCTTGCTGCCCAGGTTGCGACGCAGGATGGCCGGGCGGCCGGCCTGCAAGGTTTGCTTGTGCACGTAGAATTCGTCAGGGTTGACCGCACCCTGCACCACGGTTTCGCCCAGGCCGTAGGCGCCGGTGATGAACACCACGTCGCGGAAGCCCGACTCGGTGTCGAGGGTGAACATCACGCCTGCAGTGCCGGTTTCGGAGCGGACCATGCGCTGCACGCCGGCCGACAAGGCCACCAGCTTGTGGTCGAAGCCCTGGTGCACGCGGTAGGCGATGGCGCGGTCGTTGAACAGCGAGGCGAACACTTCCTTGGCCGCGCGGATCACGTTGTCGACGCCACGGATGTTGAGGAAGGTTTCCTGCTGGCCGGCGAACGAGGCGTCCGGCAAGTCTTCGGCGGTGGCCGAGGAACGCACGGCAACGGCCATGTTGTCGTTGCCAGCGGCCATTTCGGCGAAGGCGGTTCGGATTTCCGAATCCAGACGCGCAGGGAACTCGGCTTCCATGACCCACTGGCGGATTTGTGCGCCGGTTTTGGTCAGGGCATTGATGTCATCCACATCCAGCGCGTCGAGCGCGGCGTGAATCTTGTCGTTCAGACCACTCTGTTCGAGAAAATCGCGGTACGCCTGCGCCGTAGTGGCAAAGCCGCCCGGCACCGATACACCAGCACCGGCAAGGTTGCTGATCATCTCGCCCAGGGATGCGTTCTTGCCCCCCACATGCTCTACATCATGGACGCCGAGCTTATCGAGGGAAACTACGTACTCTACCAAGGTGATCTCTCCACTAACTGTGTTGGAAAAGCTCAAAAAGGCGCCCGCCTGTCTTCGGTGACTTGGCCGGGCGTTTGTGGCCTGTACCTGGAAAATAAGTGAGAATGCCGACAGCCGCATTCGGCAAACCGAACTTATCATATCCAAGAAACGTCATCAGCTTAAGGCCCAGATCGCAAATGAAACGAACCGCGTTCTTCATCTCCGACGGCACCGGTATCACTGCCGAAACCCTGGGCCAGAGTTTGCTCGCGCAATTCGAGAGCATTCCGTTCAACAAATTCACCCGTCCGTACATCGATTCGCCAGACAAAGCGCGGACCATGGTCCAGCAAATTAACGCCGCCGCCGAGCGTGACGGGGTACGCCCGATCATCTTCGACACGATCGTCAACCAGGACATCCGGGAGATCCTGGCGACGTCGAACGGCTTCATGATCGACATCTTTTCTTCGTTTTTATCCCCGCTAGAGCAGGAATTGACCGCCCATTCGTCGTATTCCGTGGGCAAATCGCACTCGATCGGCGGCAATTCCAACTACATGGAACGCATCGAGGCGGTGAATTTCGCCCTGGACAACGACGACGGTGCGCGCACCCACTACTACGACAAGGCCGACCTGATTCTGGTGGGTGTGTCACGCTGCGGCAAGACCCCCACCTGCCTGTACATGGCCATGCAGTTCGGCATCCGCGCCGCCAACTACCCGTTGACCGAAGACGACATGGAGCGCCTGCAACTGCCGGCGGTGCTGAAAAAACACCACAACAAGCTGTTCGGCCTGACCATCGACCCAGACCGCCTCACCGCCATCCGCCATGAACGCAAGCCCAACAGCCGCTATTCCAGCTTTGCCCAGTGCGAGTTTGAAGTGCGTGAGGTAGAGAGCCTGTTCCGCCGGGAGAACATACCCAACATCAATTCCACGCATTTTTCGGTGGAAGAGATTTCGGCGAAGATCCTGGTGGAAAAAGGGGTCGAGCGCAGGTTCAAGTAAGCAGTCTGTAGACCAGCCGACTGACACGGTACCTGTAGGAGCGGCCTTGTGCCGCGAAAGGGCCGCATAGCGGCCCCGGCGATATCAGCCTGAGGCATAAATTGTGGGGGCGCTTCGCACCCCTTTCGCGGCACAAGGCCGCTCCTACAGGTACCGTGCAATGACCAAATAAAAAGTCCCGGCATCACTGCCGGGGCTTTGGTTTACCTCACCATAAGGCTCAGGACGGCACCACCGTCGCCTGCCCGCTCATGGCCAGGTCGACCAGCTCACGGTTGGCCACCGCGTACATCGCATAGTCGGTGCCGGTGGCATTGCGCAGGTCGTCCAGCATGGCACGCCAGCGCTCCACCATCACCCGATGCTGCTCGGCCCACAGTGCCACGCGAGCGTCCATGTCATCCGGCGCATCGGCCATCTGCAGCACCGAAATGGTGATCGCCCGCTGCTGCAGGTCGATGTCGTCGCGGAAGGCTTCGCGGGCCAGCGCCTGCCAGTTGTTCTCCACCGGCAAGTTGCTGATTTCCTGCAGGTACCAGGTCAGGTCCAGCGAGCTGCCCACGGCGAAGAACGCCTTGGCCACCTGGGCCGGGTCGTGACCGGTGACGTCGGCCGCTTCGATGATCGGCAGCAGGGTGTACAGGTGGCTGGTACCCGCCACCATGCGCGCCAGCAGTTCTGGCACACCGGCCTCGACAAAGCCCTGGTAGCGCACCATCCAGCGTTCGCGGGTCGGGCCTTCGAGCAGCTCATCGAGCTTGAGCCCGAGTTGCGCGATCTTCGGCCCGAAGTGCGCGGTATCACGCCCGGCGTCCTGCTCGTTGCGGCGGCTGCGCAGGAACCAGCGCGTGGCACGGCGGCCCAGGCGCATCAGTTCGTCCATCAGGGTGAGCTGGATTTCTGCCGGCACCTGGTAGTCCAGTGCCTCGATCTGGCGGAACCAGTGCGGCAGATGGAAGATGTCGCGCACGATCACATAGGCCCCGGCCACGTTGGCCGGGCTCATGCCAGTCGACTCCTTCAGGCGCTGGACGAAGGTGATGCCCATGTTGTTGACCAGGTCGTTGGCAATCTGGGTGCTGACAATTTCGCGCTTCAGCCGGTGGCGGCGCATGGAGTCGGCAAACTTGCTCACCAGCGACGGCGGGAAGGCGGTTTCCATGTCGCGGGTCAGGTAGTCGTCGTCCGGCACCAGCGACTTCAGCAGCTGTTCCTTGAGGTCGATCTTGCTGTACGAAATCAGCACCGACAGCTCGGCGCGGGTCAGCCCATGGCCAGCAGCCAGGCGTTCGGCCAGTTGCTCCTCGGACGGCAGGAACTCGATGGCGCGGTCCAGCTTGCCACGGGCTTCCAGGTCGGCCATCAGGCGCTTGTACTCGGCAATCCGCTCACGGGCACGGCGGGCGGCCAGCGACAGCGCCTGGGTCTGCTTGTAGTTGTTGCCCAGCACCAGGCCGGCCACTTCGTCGGTCATGCTGCCGAGCAGCTGGTTGCGCTGCTTCTCGGTCATGTCGCCACCCTGCACCACTTCGTTGAGCAGGATCTTGATGTTGACCTCGTGGTCGGAGCAGTCCACGCCGCCGGCGTTGTCGATGAAGTCGGTGTTGGTGGCGCCGCCGTTCAGGCCGAACTCGACCCGGCCAAGCTGGGTCATGCCCAGGTTGCCACCCTCACCCACCACTTTGCAGCGCAGTTCGTTGCCGTTGACCCGCAGCGCATCGTTGGCCTTGTCGCCGACGTCGGCGTGGCTTTCGGTGCTGGCCTTCACGTAGGTACCAATGCCGCCGTTCCACAGCAGGTCGACCGGTGCCTTGAGCAGCGCGTTGAGCAGCTCGGTCGGGGTCAGGCGGTCGGCTTCGATGGCGAAACGCTCTTTCATCTGCGGGCTGATGGCGATGCTTTTGGCACTGCGCGGGAAGATCCCGCCGCCTTCGGACATGATGCTGGTGTCGTAGTCGCTCCAGGCCGAGCGCGGCAGGTCGAACAGGCGCTTGCGCTCGGCAAAGCTGGACGCAGGCTCCGGGTTCGGGTCAATGAAGATGTGCAGGTGGTTGAAGGCTGCCACCAGTTGCAGCTTGTCGGACATCAGCAAGCCGTTGCCGAATACGTCGCCGGCCATGTCGCCCACACCGATCACGGTGATCGGGTCTTCCTGCACGTTGATGCCGCGCTCGCGGAAGTGGCGCTGCACGCCCACCCAGGCGCCGCGTGCGGTAATGCCCATCTTCTTGTGGTCGTAACCGGCCGAACCGCCCGAGGCAAAGGCGTCGCCCAGCCAGAAGCCGTAGTCGATGGCGATGCCGTTGGCGATGTCGGAGAAGGTTGCCGTGCCTTTGTCGGCCGCCACCACCAGGTACGGGTCGTCATCGTCATGGCGCACCACGTTGGCCGGTGGCACCACGCCGCCGTCCTTGAGGTTGTCGGTGATGTCGAGCAGGCCGGAAATGAAGATGCGATAGCACGCCACGCCCTCGGCAGCGATCTCGTCGCGGCCGCCACCCAGCGGCAGCCGGCGCGGCAGGAAGCCACCCTTGGCGCCAACCGGCACGATGACCGAGTTTTTCACCTGCTGGGCTTTTACCAGGCCCAGCACTTCGGTACGGAAGTCTTCCTCCCGGTCGGACCAGCGCAGGCCGCCACGGGCGACGTTGCCAAAGCGCAGGTGCACGCCCTCGACGCGCGGTGAATAGACGAAGATTTCGAACTTGGGCACCGGCTTGGGCAGTTCGGGGATCAGCTTGGGGTTGAACTTGAAGCTGAAGTACGACTTGTTCTGGCCGTTGGCATCCGGTTGGTAGAAGTTGGTGCGCAGGGTAGCCTTGATCAGGTCCAGGTAGCGGCGCAGGATGCGGTCTTCGTTGAGGACCTGCACGTCGTCCAGCGCAGTCAAAATCGCTTGTTCCAGGCGCAGCTGCTTGTCGTCCAGGTCTTCCTGGGTGAGCTTGCGGGCCAGGTAGAAGCGGGTCTTGAACAACCGGGTCAGCTCGCGGGCGATGTCGGTGTGGTTGTTCAGGGTGCTGGCGATGTAGCCCAGGTCGAAGCCCAGGCGGATCTGCTTCAGGTAACGGGCGTAGGCGCGCAGCAGCGCCACGTCGCGCCATGGCAGGCCGGCAGTGAGCACCAGGCGGTTAAAGGCGTCGTTCTCGGCATCGCCGCGCACGATGTGGATGAAGGCGTCCTGCAGGGTGTCGTTGAGCTGCTGGATATCCAGGCTCAGGCCTTCGCTGTAGGTGAAGGCGAAGTCGTGGATCCAGTACTCGCGGCCATTGGCATGGCGCAGGCGGTACGGGAACTCGCCAAGCACGCGCAGGCCGAGGTTTTCCAGGATGGGCAGCACATCAGACAACGCCAGTGGCGTATCGGCGTGGTACAGCTTGCAGTGCAGGATGCGCTCGCCAACCTGGGTCAGCGGCTGGTAGAAGCTCATCGCCAGCGGCTTGCTTTCCGACAGGTTCAGCACGTGCTGCAGGTCGACCACTGCCGAGTGCGCGGCGAAGCGCTCACGGTAGCCGGCCGGGAAGCCCTTGGGGAAATCGGCCAGGATGTTGGTGCCCTGGGCTTCACCGAAGTTCTCGACCACCAGCGTCGAATAGTCGTCATGCCACGAGCGGCAGGCCTGGATGACTTCACGCTCCAGCTGCTGCGGGTCGATGTCGATGCGGTTTTTCGGGTCTACCCGCAAAATCAGCTGCACGCGTGCCAGCACCGACTCGGAGAAGAAGGTCCAGAACTCGCAGTCGCTGGCCTTCAGGCGCTCCATCAGCACTTGCTGAATCTTCTGCCGTACTTCGGTGGAGTAGATTTCCCGCGGCACATAGGCCAGGCAGTAGCAGAAGCGACCGTACGGGTCCTTGCGCAGGAACACGCGAATCTTGTTGCGCTCCTGGATCTGCACGATCGCCATGACGGTGGTGAACAGCTCGTCGATTGGCGTCTGGAACAGGTCGTCGCGCGGCAGCACTTCCAGTACCTGGGCCAGTTCCTTGCCCAGGTGGGCCTTGGCGTCGAAGCCCGAGCGGCGCTCGACTTCAGCCACCTTCACGCGGATATACGGAATGGCATGCACGCTTTCGCCATACACCGACGAGGTGTACAGGCCCATGAAGCGGTGTTCCTTGATGACTCTGCCGTCGGCGTCCAGCTGGCGGATCGACACGTAGTCCGGGTAGGCCGGGCGGTGCACGCGGCTGGGCAGCGCGGCCTTGGCAAACGACAGCAGCAGCGGTTCGTTGAGGTAAGCCACGGCGTAGTCTTCGATGCGCAGCTCTTCGGCCGTCAGGCCCACACGCAGGCGGCGCGGCAGGCCGAGGAACGACTGCTCGTCGTAGACCATCTGGCCGCCGTCGGCGTCGCCCTTGACGGTGAATTCTTCATAGCCCAGGAAGGTGAAATGGTTGTCCAGCAACCACTCGAGGAACGCTTTGACCTCGCCCTTCTCGTTCTGGGCTGGGCCAAAGGCGGTCTGTTCAACCTGCGCCACCACTTCACGCAGCTTGGCCTTCATCGGTTCGAAGTCGGCCACGGCTACACGTACTTCGGCCAGCACCTGCTCAATCTCGCGGGTCAGCACGGTCAGCTCGGCGGCATTGGCGCAGCGGTCGATCTCCAGGTACATCAGCGACTCATGGCGCACGCCTTCGCCCTGGGTGCCCTTGGGCAGCAGTTCCAGCAGCTCGCCCTTGGCGCCGCGGCGCACGCTGAGCACGGTGGTCTGCAGGGTGTGGATGCTGTAGCCGCGGCGGTTGAGCTCGGTGCGCACAGAGTCGACCAAAAACGGCAGGTCGTGGTGCAGCACCTCGACCACGGTATGGGTCGACTGCCAGCCATTGCGTTCGTAATCGGGGTTGTATACGCGTACTTGCGGGTATTCGGGGTCGAAACGTTCGATGATGCGCCAGGCTGACAGGGTGCAGCCGGCCAGGTCGGAAAGCCTGCGCTGGGTGAGTTCGTCCAGAGAGATGATGCCGAAGAACTGCTCGGCGAACAGCGCCACTTGTGGCAGGGACTGTTCGCTGATGTGCTGCGCCAGGGCCGCTTGCAGTTGATGCTGGAAGTCGGCTTTGCTGGCTGCGGTGAAGAACGCCATCTGTGGTACTCCGCTTGGGCTTTGTAATAGTTGAAGCGTCGCTGCGTGCGCCGTGTACGGATCAACGATAGCCAACCCGTGGCAAGGCGGACGGTAAAACCAGGCGTTGAACGTGCGCGGGCACGCCCAGGGCTCGCCGAAGCTTAACGACTGATCGGTCATCTACGCTTGCAGCGCTGCGACAATTTCGGTCAAGGGGCGGTAACTTTACGTTTATGCCTGTACGCAAGACTGTCAGAATTCCCTTCCGTTTCCTTTGACCCGAGCCTGCTCATGCAAATCAACACCGCCCTGCTGTTCGCCACCCCTTGCGATGACGAGGAAGACAACATGGCGACCCTGTGCTGCCACAGCGACAAGGGTCAGATGTTCCTGCTTACCCGTTACCCGGACGAGGACACCGTCGACCTGACGCTGGATGACGAGCCGTCGACGCTGGATGGCCTTAAAGTGACCCTGAGCGCCAAGCGCCTGCTGATCGAAGTGGCGGCCGGCGACCGGGACGCGCTGAAGGGGGATGAAGTACTGGAAATCAACCTGACCAGCGAGCTGAGTGACATGGATGAAGTGAAGGAAACCCTGGAGAATATCCTGGCCGGTACTGGAACCTTGGTCTGCGAGCTTTGAACCCTGCCCCTGCCTAGTGGGAGCGCGCTCCCACAATGATCAGGCCAGCGCCTGCTGCATCTCTTTGGCCTGCACCCGCAACGCCTCGCAAAACGGCTCCACCGCTGCCGATGCCGGCCGATGGTCCGGGCGTATGAGCATCACCTGATAGGGCACCGATACCCGTAACCTGCGGATCGGTAGCCCGCCTTGCGCCGCCTCCAGCCCGCTCAGTGGGTTGATGATCGCCACCCCCAGGCCTTGCCTGACCATGGCGCACACCGAAGCGGCACTGGTGGTTTCGATGACCGTGCGGCGGTTAACCCCGGCCGCACGAAAGTGCTGATCCAGACGCTGGCGGTAGGTATCCAGGCTGGCCAGGTTGATGAAGTCGACCTCATGGAAATCACTCAGCTCCAGTTCAGCCTTCACCTGCAGCGGGTGATGCTCGGGCAACACGCACACCATGTTGGCACTGAACAGCAATTCACCATACGCGCCGCGCGGTATCTGTTCGACTTCAGTCAGGCCAAGGTCATGCTGCTGGGCAACCAGTGACTCCTCCAGCAACGGCGACTCCTGCGCAAGAATGCTCACGCTCACGCCACTGTGCTGCTGGTGAAAGCGCTGGCAAGCCTTGGGCAACAAGGTTTGCGAGAACAGCGGCAGGCAGGTGATGGCCAGCCGGCCCTGCTCAAAGTTGCGGATGGCCTGGGCAAAGCGATCGATCCGCTCCAGCCCGACGTAGGCGCGTTCGACCTCTTCGATCAACAGCAGCGCCTGGGCCGTCGCCACCAGGCGCCCGCCCTCGCGCTCGAACAGGTTCAGGCCAGTTACCTGCTCCAGCCGCGCCAGTTCGCGGCTGACGGTGGGCTGCGAGGTGAACAGCAGGCGCGCCGCACCCGTGACACTGCCAGCGGCCATGATGGCGCGGAACACTTCGATGTGGCGGACGGACAATTTCACGGCAATACCCTGAGATTCGACAATGGGTATATCAGATATGAATGGCAGACAGAAGAATAGCTATTTTTCTGAATCCACCCTTTGGCTCATCCTCGTGGCCTTCCTTATACGAGTAACGCCACCATGACCGCACCCTTCACCCTCCTGGCCGAGGCGGTTCGCCAGCACGGCTCGCCACTATGGGCATACGACACCCGCACCATCGCCGATCGTGTCAAGCAGTTGAACGTGTTCGACACCGTACGTTTCGCCCAGAAAGCCAACCCGAACTTGCATGTGCTGCGCCTGATGCGCGCCCATGGCCTGGTGCTGGACGCAGTGTCGCTGGGAGAGATGGAACGGGCCTTCGCCGCCGGCGCGAGTGTTGACGGTGACCCTGCCGGCGTGGTTTTGACCTGCGACGCGCTGGACCGCCCCACCCTGGAACGCGTGGTGGCGTCAAAGATCGAAGTCAATGCCGGCTCCATTGACATGCTGCGCCAACTGGGTGAACGCTCGCCCGGCCACCGCGTGTGGATCCGCATCAACCCAGGCTTCGGCCATGGCCACAGCCGCAAGACCAATACCGGCGGCGAAAACAGCAAGCATGGCATCTGGCACGAAGAGCTGGACGAGGCGCTGGCGTGCATCAAGGCCCATGGCCTGCACCTGGTGGGCGTGCACATGCACATTGGCTCCGGGGTGGACTACCAGCACCTGGAACAGGTGGCCCGCTCGATGATCGAGCTGATCGGCCGTCTGGGCGTGGACATCGAGGCGTTCTCCATCGGCGGCGGGCTTTCCACCCCTTACCGCAGCACCGACAAACCGGTCGACCTGCAGCGTTATGCGCAGACCTGGGCGGTGGCGCGCAAGGAGATCGAAGCGATGCTCGGCCACCCGGTGCGCATGGAGATCGAACCCGGGCGCTTCCTGGTGGCGGAGTCGGGCTACCTGGTGGCCGAAGTCCGTGCCGTGAAACAGGTGGGGCGCAATACCTTCGTCATGATCGACGCCGGCTTCAACGACCTGATGCGCCCGGCGATGTACGGCGCCTACCACGGCATGACCCTGCTCGATGCCGATGGCCAGGCAGTAGATCGCCCGCGCCAGCCGACCGTGGTGGCCGGGCCGTTGTGTGAATCGGGTGACGTGTTCACTCAGGATGACCAGGCACTGACCCCGCAGGACCTGCCCCAGGCACAGGTGGGCGACCTGCTGGTAATCCACGATGCCGGGGCTTATGGCGCGTCGATGTCGTCGAACTACAACAGCCGGCCGCTGCTGCCGGAGTTCCTGATCGAGAACGGTGCCCTGCGGATGATCCGCCGGCGCCAGACGGTGCAGGACCTGCTGAGCCTGGAGGCGGATATCTAAACACCGTCTCCCACAAGATGTGCGCATGCACAGGATTCTTGCAATCGGCTTGCCCTGCCACGACAATGCGATCAATTCCCATTAATATCGCGGTCTTGACGCCATGGCAACGCTCGATCCCCAGGCCCTGCACCAGCTGTACAGCGAAAACAACAGCTGGCTGAAGGGCTGGCTGCGCGCCCGCCTGGGCAACGCCGCCGACGCTTCCGACCTGGCGCACGACACGTTCTTGCGGGTAATGACCGCGCGTAACCCGTTGCCGATCCGTGAGCCGCGCAGCTACCTCAGCGCTATCGCCCGCGCCCTTCTGATAGACAAAGCTCGCCGTCGCATCATCGAAAAAGCTTACCTGCAGGCTCTAGCCCTGCGTCCGGAACCGGTCGAGGTGTCGCCGGAGGTGCGCTTGTCCATCATAGAAATGCTGGTGGCCGTGGACAGCCTGCTCGACGAACTCGGCGCCAAGACCCGCGCCATCTTCCTTGCCGTTCAACTCGAAGGCCTGACCTACGGCGCTGCGGCCGAGCGCTTCGGCGTGTCGATCACCACCGTGAAGAATCACCTGATCAAGGCCATGACTCGCTGCCTGCTGGCAGTCGAAGGCTGACGCCCATGGATCTCAAGACACTCGAAGCCGCTGCCACCTGGTATGTTCAGCTCAACGACGGCGCCAATAGCGAGGCCCGCACCCAGGCCTGGCGACAGTGGCTACAGGCCAGCCCCCTGCACGCAGCCGCCTGGGCGCGGGTAGAAAAGCTGCAGCAGCAATGGGCCATGGTGCCGCCGCAGGCGGCGCTGTCCGGCCTTGGCGCGGCCCAGGCGCAGCGGCGTGACGTGCTGAAAGTGCTGGGCCTGCTGATGGCCATGGGGGGCGGCAGCTGGCTGGCGGCCGAGCAGGTGCCCCATCGTGCCTTGCTGGCCCAGCACAGTACCCGCAGCGGCGAGCGCCGCGCCCTGCACCTGGAAGATGGTTCACAGCTGGAGCTGAACGTGGATACCGCGCTGGATGTGCGCTACGCCACAAAGGTGAGGGCGATTCAGCTGTATCAGGGGGAAATTCTGGTGCGTCCGGTCAGCGATCGTCAGCAGCGCCCGTTCATCGTGCACACCGATGACGGCAGCGTACTGGCCCGCAGTACCGCGTTCAGCATCCGCAAACTGGCGCAGCAGACCCGCGTAGGTGTGCTTGAGGCCCGCGTCGAAGTTCGCCCCCTGCGCCACCCTGATCGAGTGCTGCAACTGCACGCTGGCCAGCAAGTGAGTTTTGATCAGGATGTCGTCCTCGACGCCCATGCACTCCCCGCCGATTCCACGGCCTGGTTGCAAGGCATGCTCAGCGTGAACGACTGGCGCCTTGGCGATTTCCTCGAAGAACTGGGGCGCTATCGTCCAGGTGTGCTGCGCTGTGCCTCGTCGATCCAGGCCATGAGCATTTCCGGTGCGTTCCGCATTGACGACACCGATATCGCCCTGGCCAACCTGCCGAAAACCTTGCCCGTGAAAGTGCGCTACTTAAGCCGCTACTGGGTGAGTGTGGAGCCCGCCTGAGCAACTGCGGAAAAATTTTCGCCGCAATCTTGCTGATTTCGATTCTCGTCCGTCCCTGACACAAGCCGCGACGACAGCGACTTTCTGCCATGACTCGGAAGGACCACGAAATGCCACACCTGCACCCTACCCCAGCAACCAAGCTCAGCCAGGCCGTCCGCCTGGTGCTGTTCGGCATGTCCCTGGCCAGCGCGCCCGGCCTGCTGCTGATGCCTGCCCAGGCAATGGCCCAAAGCCAGGCCACCTACCATGTCCCCGCTGGCTCACTGGGCAACGCCATCACCCAGTTTGGCGTACAGGCGGGTGTGACCATTTCGTTCGACACCGCACAGACGCGCAACCTCGACAGCGCGGGCCTGGAAGGCAGCTTCAGTGTCGAGGAAGGTCTGGCGCGGCTGCTGGGCAACAGTGGCCTGCAGGCGCAGCGTCAGGGCAATGGCGGCTATGTGCTGGTCCCTGCGCAAAACGGTTCGGCCATGGAACTGGCGCCGATGAACATCGACGCCAACCGCCTGGATGCGACCAGCGAAGGCACCCAGTCCTACGCCGCCCGTGCCATCACCATCGGCAAGGGCGTACACACGCTGAAAGAAACCCCGCAGTCGGTCACCGTGATGACCCGCAAGATGCTCGACGACCAGAACCTCAACACACTGGAGCAGGTACTGGACAAGACCCCGGGCATCACCGTGTATGACTCGCCCATGGGCGGCAAGTATTTCTATTCCCGTGGTTTCAACCTGGATGGCCAGTACCAGTACGACGGCGTGCCCTTGGACGTGGGCGGCAACTACGTGCAGGCCAACAGCTTTTCCAGCGACATGGCGTTCTATGACCGCGTCGAGGTGCTTAAAGGTGCGGCCGGCATGATGAAAGGCTCTGGCTCCTCCGCCGGGGGCGTCAACTTCGTGCGCAAACGGGGGCAGGAAAAAGCCGCCACCACCGTCACCCTGTCAGCCGGCAGCTGGGACAACTACCGCGGGCAAGTGGACGTGGGCGGCCCGCTGAACGCGTCGGGCACCGTGCGGGGGCGCGCCGTGGCGACGCTGCAGGACCGCCAGTACTTCTATGACACGGCCAAGCGCCAGGACCAGATACTGTACGGCGCCATCGACTGGGACGTCACGGCCGACACCACCGTGGGCTTCGGCCTGGCTTACGAGGATGTCGATGCCACCCCGTGCTACGCCGGCCTGCCACGCTACGCCGATGGCAGTGACCTGAAGCTGTCGCGCTCCACCTGCCTGGGGGCCAGCTGGAACGACCTGCAAAGCCAACGTATTACCGGGTTCGCCGACCTCAAGCACCGCTTCAACGATGACTGGACGCTGAACTTCGCCTCGATCTACACCCACAACAACCAGGACATCGAATACGCCTACTCCGAAGGCACGGTACCGGTCGGCGCCAGCACCGCCAGCATGAACGTGCGAGCCGGTCGTTTCGACTACGACCAGGACGACTACGGCTTCGATAGCTATGTCGATGGCAAGTTCGAGGCGTTCGGCCTGCAGCACGAGCTGATCATCGGCGCCAACGCCAGCCGGCAGAAAACCCATGATTATTTCGCGCTTATGCTGCTGAACGCCAAGCAGGACCCGTTCAACCCGACCGCGAACTTCCCACACCCGTCCAAGGGCGATTACCTGGTCAACCCGAGCCGCGGTGGCAGCGTGCCAACCGACTCCACCACCACCCAGTACGGCACTTACGCCAACCTGCGGCTGAAGCTGGCAGAGCCGCTGACCCTGGTGCTGGGCGCGCGGGTCAGCTGGTACCGCAACAAGAGCGACTCCTATACCCAGCTCTACGATTACTGGGTACATAACCGCAGTGAAGAAAACGGCCAGGTCACGCCGTTCGCCGCCGTGTTGTACGACCTGAACGACCAGTGGACCGCCTACGCCAGCTATGCCGACATCTTCCAGCCGCAGAGCGACAAGGTGAATGCCGAGCGGCAAGCGTTACAGCCCAAGACCGGTGCCAACTACGAGATCGGCATCAAGGGCGAGCTGCTTGACGGCGCATTGAACACCTCGTTCAACCTGTTCCGCACCATCGAGAATCACCGCGCGGAAACCGACTACAACGAAGCCTGCCCGTCAGGCGACGGCTATTGCTACACCGACAGCGGCAAGGTGCGTGCGCAGGGTTTCGAGGCCGAGATCAGCGGCTCGCCAATCGAGCGGCTGCAGCTGCTGGCGGGTTACACGTACACCCAGACCAAGTACCTGAGTACCATCGAAGACACCGACCCCACCGAGCTGACCTTCACCTCCAGCTTCATCCCGCGGCACATGCTCAAGGTGTGGGGTGACTACCAGCTGGGCGGTGCACTGGAGCGCTTCACCGTCGGCGCCGGCCTGAACAGCCAGAGCGAGAACTTCCGTACCACCGGCACTACCCGCGTCGAGCAGGCGGGCTACACCGTATGGAACGGCCGCGTGCAGTACCGCATCGACCCGAACTGGACGGTCGCCCTCAACGGCAACAACCTGTTCGACAAGAAGTACTATGCCACCATCGGTGCGCCGGCGTGGGGCAACTTCTATGGCGAACCGCGCAACTTCATGATGACCTTGCAAGGCACGTTCTAAGCGATCACGGGCGGTTGCGGGGGATCGTGCAGAGAACAGAGCGATGGGGCGCAAGGTGGCCCCGGCAAATGATGCAGGTTGGCTGAAACCCTGGGGCCGCTGCGCGGCCCATCGCGACACAAGGTCGCTCCTACACGGGCCGCGTCAACCCATTGATTGTTTTAGCAGATAAGGAAATCGCTCATGCGCCCGAACAAGGCTTGCCCGGTAGTCATCCGCACAATGATCGCGGCTAGAGCCCGATCGCCACTTCACGCTCGCCGCTCATGTATTGCTGCAGGCGGCTGCGCAACCAGCGTTCGGCCGGGTCGCTGTCGGTAGTGCTCAGCCAGACCATGGCCAGCTCCAGCGCAGCCGTCTCGAACGGCAGCGTCTCGGCCTGCAGGTTGCCCCAGCGCTCCATGCCGTGGGCGGCATAGTCCGGGCAGCAGGCCAGCAGGTCGGTCCCGGCCAGAATCGCCGGCAGCGCGCTGAACTGCGGCACCGACAACACCACCTTGCGTTCGCGGCCGATCTCTTTCAGCCAGTCATCGACCACACCTTGTGTATTGGCGGTGGGCGAGACCTGAACGTGCGGGCGGGCGCAGAACTCATCCAGCGTCAGTGGTGTGGCTGATTTGTCGGCCCGCACCACCCTGCCCTGCATCGTGCGCAGCACCTTGCGCTTGGCGTTGGCCGGCAGCCCCTTGGTCTGGCTGATGCCCACTGTTACATCGCCTGCAGCCAGCAGGTCCGGAATGCGCCAGTAATCGACATGCTGCACGACCACCACCACATTCGGCGCCTCCACCCGCAGCGCCCGCAGCAACGGCGGCAACAGCCCCGACTCGACATCATCGGACAAGCCGATGCGAAAGGTCATCTTGCTGGTCAGCGGCTCAAAATCATGGGTCATGCTGAGGGCAGTGGACATCGCATCCAGTGCCGGGGTGAGGTACTTGATGACCTCCTCGGCCCTGGCCGACGGTTCCATGCGGTTGCCCACGCGGATCAGCAACGGGTCGTTGAACATTGCCCGCAACCTGGCGAGCGCGGCACTGACCGTGGGTTGGGCGACAAACAGCTTTTCTGCGGCACGGGTGAGGTTGCGCTCCTGCATCAGGGCTTCGAACACCACCATCAAATTGATATCGGCTTTGCGCAGTTCGTTGCGGTTCATTGGGGCTCCCGGCCATCGCCATGACGTGCGGACTCAATTCCAGCATCGATATGGATTGCGGTCGAGTAAAAACCGGAAAACCCGACTCAGGCTGCATTGCCCCACACTGCGCAATCCGGGTAACCTTCCGCCAACTTCCCTTCCGGCTTCCCCTGCCGTGCACCGCCCAGGCGTTAAATCGCGAAGCGGTCATTCATGATGCCGACACCTGCATGGCCGCCACCTTTTGGCGCGCCCATCTGCCATCTATACATTCAGGATGACCCCATGATCATTCGCCAAGGCATTGCTGCAGACTATCCGCAGCTGCTCGACATCTGGCTGTGCGCCGTACGCGCCACACACCAATTTCTGCAACCGTCCGACATCGACGCGCTGTTGCCACAGCTGCGCGACGTGTATTTCCCGGCCGTCGAGCTGTGGGTTGCAGCAGACACCGATGACCAGCTGCTGGGCTTCATCGGTTTCAATGAAAACCACGTGGAAATGCTCTTCGTCGACCCCGAGCGACATGGCCAAGGTATTGGCCGGGCGCTGCTGGATTTTGGCCGCCAGTCGCGTAACGCGATGAGTGTCGATGTCAACGAGCAGAACCCCCAGGCAACAGGGTTCTACGAGCACTACGGCTTCGTCCAGACGGGCCGCTCTCCGCTGGATGGCGAAGGCCGGCCGTTCCCCTTGCTGCATATGAGCTTGCCCACCCAGGCGTGACCAGAAGGCACACACCGCGATGGACCGGTCCATCGGGCCATGTGTCGCAAAAAGGGCCGCAAAGCGGCCCCCCCGAGGGCAGCCGCTCAGCGCAAGGTATTTTTGGTCAGCTCGACTTCGTTCATCAATGCCTTGGCCAACGCCGTGAGGTAATCGGCGGCGCCCAGGAATTTGTGGTCGTCCTCCATATCGCCTTCGCGCAGTAGATGCTTGATGTAGCTCAGCAGGATCGAAACTTGCTCGTAGGCATCATCGATAGGAATGCCGGGCTGGACCCGCAGCAGATCCTTTGGCGGGTTGCCGACTTCGAGGAAGGTTTCTGCGCCGATGGTGAGGATGACCTTGGGTTCGTCTGCCATGTTTTCATCCCTCTTCCTTTTGGCCGAACAGCCGTGCATGCGAATGTGTTACCAGCGAATGGGCGATTTCAGTTGCATGCAGGGCATTGCCCAGGCCGGCATCGCCAGCGTGGCTGCGGCATTGTTCGTCAAGGGTTTCGATGACGCCGCGTAGCAGCTCGATCACGTGCGCGAGGGCGAGGGGCGGGTAGATGTCGGATTTGGGGGTGAAGAACGGGGTATTGATTGGGCGGAGGGGTGGATCGGGGACGAGCTTTTTCATGATCACGTTCCAATTCTGTAGAAAGGGAACTGTCACCAAAATCTTTCTCACGGATTCATGGTGGCAGCCGTACGCGGGGTGAGAAACCGAGGAGAATTGGCAAAAACCCGGCCAGGCAAACGCCTGCCCACGTACGGCCACCATTACGGTGTTACCAAATCTACCTGTCGGGTTCTCACGCCCGGTCGCCGGAGCGACGCGAAAACGTTATCCCTGAGGTACTTCCCCGACAACAGCGATAGTTCAGCAGCGCGCGTAGGATAATTCCTAAGCGGGTTGATTCTGAAGCATTTGGTTTCATGTTCAGAATTGTCTTACAGGGCATGGCTTTGAGGTGCCTGCCAAGGGATCGGGTCAGGGCCACCAGGTGCTTGCCGCAACATGTTCAGCGCCTACAAGATCGAGCGCCGCGCGGGCGGCGCTCGATCGCACAGGCGTTGAATAATTGCGCCGAACCACCAATCTTCGCAATCCAGCACCAATAGGCCGCCGTATAATCGGATCCAACACCGAGGATGCCCCGTATGCAAGCATTGGAAATGGACTACGGACACGGCGAAGAGGTGGCCAGCCACTGCCACGCCGAAGACCAGCTGATCTACGCCGCCAGCGGCGTCATGCGGGTCAGCAGCGAAGGCGGTAGCTGGGTGATCCCTGGCGGGCATGCGTTGTGGATGCCCGCCGGGGTCAGCCATGCCATCCGCATGGAGGGGGTGGTCTGCATGCGCACCCTGCTGCTCGATGCGCGCATCGACCGCTGCCAGGTCATCGTTGTGTCCGGCCTGCTGCACGAACTGATCCTGGCTGCATCACGCATGCTCGACCTGCGTGACGGCGAGCACGTGCGGGCACTGATCCAGCTTGAGTTGGCCACTGCCAGGCGCATCGATGCCTTTGTGCCGCAACCGCAACATGCGCGGCTGCGCGTCTGGTGCGAGCGCTTCCTGCAAGACCCGGCCCAGGACCTGACCTTGGAGCAATGCGGCGCGCAACTGAACATGAGTGCCCGCAGCGTGGCGCGGCTGTTCCAGCGCGAGGTGGGCATGTCGTATGGCGAATGGCGCGCCCGTGCCCGGGTGATGCTCAGCCAGCAGTGCCTGGCCGATGGCCAGCCGATCCTGAACGTGGCGCTGGAGCACGGCTACCAGAGCGCCAGCGCCTTTGCCGCCATGTTCAAGCGCATCCTCGGCTACGCGCCGAGCGATTGGCAAAACAGTACCGCGCGCGGGTACTGAGCCCCAGGTTGTCCCACTTGCGCGCAGGGTTGTCCCGCTTGCGGCAGCGGCGTGCGTCCCACCCTCGTTAACCTCGCATCACCACCCTTGAGCGACATGTGTGATGCCCTTACAGCCTTCATTCCCCTTCCGTGCCCGGTTTGCCGTACTCGCCATGCTCGGCGTACTGGCGGCGTGCACCCGGCAACCCGCACCTGCCGAGCCACCCGCAGCGCTGCTGGCCAACCCGCTGGCGAATGTGCCGGCCGGTGTCAGCCGGCAACCATTACCCGAACAATGGTGGGCGCTGTTCCAGGACCCGCAACTTAACCACTGGGTACAGCAAGCCCTGGCGCACAATCAGGACCTGGCCCAGGCCGAGGCCAACGTGCAGGCCATGCTGGCCGGCATCGGCGAGTTCGATGCCAGGCGTTGGCCGTCAACCTCGATGGGCGTTGCCGCCACCTATGGCAAGAGCGCCGATGACCAGACCCTGGCCGAGGCGACCGACAGCAACGCGCCGGCTCAATGGCAATTCAACCCCGGTATCGAGTTGGCCTACCAGCTGGATATCTGGGGCCAGGTGCGCGCTGCCATCGAGCGCGCCCGGGCCCAGGCCGAAGCCAGTGCTGCGGCGCTGGACCTGGTGCGCCTGCAAGTGGTCGCCCAGACCAGCCGCGCCTACATCGACCAGTGCATCTACGCGGCGCGCCTGGACGAGGCTAAGCAGTCCTTGCAAACCCTCGACCACAGCGTGCAACTGAGCGAACGCCAGCGCCAGGCCGGCGTGGCCACTGCCCTCGACAGCGAGCGCCTGCTGGGCTTACGGGAACAAGTGCGGGCGCAGCTGCCGATGCTTGCAGCCCGGCGGCAGATGGCGCTTTACGAACTTGGCATGCTCAGTGGCCAGGCCTCGCTGGCCGACACTGCGACTTGCACCACCATCCCCACGCTGTCGGCGCCGCTACCGGCCGGCGATGGCTGGCATTTGCTCGAACGCCGGCCGGATGTGCGCCAGGCCGAACGGGAACTGCAGGCTGCCACCCTGGAAACCGACATCGTCCGGGCCGACCTGTATCCGAAGGTCAGCTTCGGCGCTTCGCTGACCTCCTCGGACCATCACCTGGCCAACCTCGGCGACAGCCGCGCGGTGATGTTCGGCATTGGCCCGCTGATCCGTTGGGAGTTTCCGAATATGAAGGCCAACCGTGCGAGGGTCGGCAAAGCCGAGGCATTGCAGCAAGCGCAGGTTGCCCATTACCGCGGTGCGGCGCTGAGCGCGCTCAAGGACGTGCGCCAGGCCCTTGCCCGCTATGACGGTGAGCGGCAGCGGTTGCAGGCGCTGGATGCCGCCCTGACGCACAGCCAGCGCGGTTATGCCCTGGCCCAGGGCAACTACCGCGCCGGTACCGTGGACGGGCTGGCCTTGCTCGACAGCGAGCGAGAACTGATCCGCCTGCGGGCCAGCCACGTAGAAGCCCGAGGGCGCCTGGCGCAGGCGCAGGTCAACCTGTTCCGCGCCCTGGGCGGGCGGTGGTAGCTCAGGTAACAACAAATGGGGCCGCTTAGCGGCCCCAGAAATCAAGCATGGAAACCGAACATGAATGTCGCCGTAGAACAAACCGCACCAGCCGAAACTGAACAGCGGGCCAAAGCCAGATCCCGTCGCCGACTGGCCTACACCGCCAGCGGCAGCCTGGCAGCAATCGTTCTGCTGGCCTTCACCAGCTACTGGCTCACCACCGGCCGCTACCTGGAAACCACCGACGATGCCTACGTCCGCGCCGACTGGGTGGCCCTGAGCCCACGCGTGGCCGGTTACGTGGCCGAGGTCGCAGTGGCTGACGACCAGCCCGTGAGAGCCGGCGATGTACTGGTACGCCTGCAAAGCCGCGACTACCGCGCCCGCCTTGACCAGGCCCAGGCAGGTGTGGCCGAGGCGCAGGCGACACTGGTGGCCGCCCAGGCCCGCCAGCAGGTGGCCAGCGAGCGTATCAACCAGCAACAACAAGCCATCCTGCAGGCTGAAGCTGCCATGCGCAGTGCCACTGCCGAGCAGCGGCGCAGTGACTTGGACATGCAACGCTACCGTGGCCTTGTGCGAGACGAGGCCGCGACCGTGCAGCGCCTGGAAACCGCCAGCGCCCATGCCACCCAGGCGCAAGCCGCGCTGCAAGGTGCCCAGGCCGCGCTGCGCCAACAACGGTCACAACTGGCCATGGCCAAGGCCCGGTCAGCCCAGGCTGACGCCGAACTGCAACAGCGCGCGGCAGCGTTGACCCGCGCGCAGGCCCGCCAACAGTTGGCCGAGCAGGACGAACAGGACACCGTGATCCGCGCACCGATCACGGGCGTGGTCGGCCAACGCCGCGTACGCGCCGGCCAGTACGTGGTGCCGGGCCAGCCACTGCTGGCCGTGGTGCCCCTGCAGCAGGCCTATGTGGTGGCCAACTTCAAGGAAACCCAGTTGGCCAACATGCGCCCGGGGCAGCCTGTAGAAATCCGCGTCGACAGCTTCGCCAGCCAGCCACTGCGCGGCCATGTGGCCAGCTTCTCGCCAGCCTCTGGCAATGTCTTCGCATTGCTGCCGTCGGACAATGCCACCGGCAACTTCACCAAGATTGTCCAGCGCTTCCCGGTGCGCATTCTGCTGGACACACCGCTGGATAGCCCGCAGGTACTGCCCGGCATGTCGGTGGTGAGCACGGTCGACACCCGCCCCGCTGAGGTGGCCGATGCGCACTGAACAAACGGTCACGCTGCGCGCCTGGGTAGCGGTGCTCGGCGGCCTGCTCGGCTGCTTCATGGCCGGCATGAACGTGCATGTCACCAGCGCCGCGCTGCCGGAAATCCGCGGCTCGCTGGGTGCCAGCTTCGAGGAAGGCTCATGGATTTCCACCGCCTACCTGGTGGCGGAAATCGTGATGATTCCGCTGACGGCCTGGCTGGTGGAGGTGTTCTCGCTGCGCCGGGTGATGTGGACCGGCTCACTCATATTCCTGATAGCTTCGGTGGCCTGTTCCTGGGCGCCCAATCTGGAGGCGATGATTGCCATCCGGGTGATCCAGGGTGCTGCGGGCGCGGTGCTGATTCCCCTGTCGTTCCAGCTGATCATCACCGAACTGCCGGCCAGCAAGATGGCCATGGGCATGGCGCTGTTCAGCCTGGCCAACAGCGTGGCGCAGGCGGCCGGGCCCTCGATTGGTGGCTGGCTGACCGATGCCTATTCGTGGCGCTGGATCTTTTATCTGCAACTGTTCCCCGGCATTGCACTGCTGTTCGCCATCGCCTGGTCGATCGAGGCCAAGCCCATGAAGCTTGAGCTGCTACGCAAAGGTGACTGGCTGGGTATCGCCGGCATGGTGATCGGCCTGGGTGGCTTGCAGATCGTGCTGGAAGAAGGCGGCCGGCTGGACTGGTTCGGCTCGCCATTCATCGTTGCCATGAGCGGGGTCGCCGCCATTGCCCTGGTGGTGTTCGTGGTGACCCAGCTGTTCGGCCAGCGCGCGTTCATCAACCTGCGCTTGCTCGGGCGCTACAACTTCGGCGTCGCCAGCGTGGCCATGTTCATCTTTGGCGCCGCCACGTTCGGCCTGGTATTTCTGGTGCCCAACTACCTGTCGCAGCTGCAGGGTTTCAGCGCGCACGATGTCGGCGTGGCGCTGATCGCCTATGGCGTGGTGCAGCTGCTGCTGGCGCCGTTGATGCCCCGGCTGATGGGCTGGACCAGCGCCAAGTTCATGGTCGCCAGCGGCTTTCTGATCATGGCCCTGGGCTGCTGGCTGGGGGCTAGCCTGAGCGCTGACAGTGCCGACAACGTGATCATCCCGTCCACGGTGGTGCGCGGTATTGGCCAGCCATTCATCATGGTGGCGTTGTCGGTGCTGGCGGTGGCCGGGCTGGACAAGCGTGAAGCCGGCTCGGCCTCGGCGGTGTTCTCCATGCTGCGCAACCTGGGGGGTGCCATCGGCACGGCCGGGTTGACGCAACTGGTGGCCAGCCGTGAGCGCTTTCACAGTGAGCGTATTCACGAGCAGGTGACAGTGTTCGAGCCTGGCATGCAAGAGCGCATCAACCAGACAGTGCAGAGCTGGTTGCCGCACCAGCAGCAGCTGCTGGAGGGGTTGGCGGCGACCATTCGGCGGGAGGCTTACCTGATGGCTTACAGTGATGCGTTCTACCTGGCGTGCCTGGCGTTGGTCGGGTGTGCAGTAGCGGCATTGCTGTTACGGTCAAAACACCAATTGTGATGCCGACACATCTCCCTGTAGGAGCAGCCTTGTGCTGCGAAGAGGCCATTACTGCCAAAGAAACGTGTTGGCCATGCCGGCCTCTTCGCAGCACAAGGCTGCTCCTACAAGGGGCATGCGCTTAGAGTGCCGCACCCGGCGCGCGGCCCAGCACCGCACGCATTTCGGCGGTGCCGAACCTGTCCCTGCCGCTGCTACACTGCCAACCGATGAATTTGCGAGACAGACCAGAGGTATGAACCCGACGCGCTACTCCACCGTGGCAAAGGACTTGATGGAAGGCATCGCCAACGGCCGCTACCCGGTGGGCAGCCTGCTGCCGACCGAGTTCGAGCTGTGCGACCTTTACAATGTGAGCCGGCACACGGTGCGCGCCGCGATCGACCAGCTGCTCAACCAGGGGCTGGTGTCACGGCGCAAGCGCGTGGGCACCCGGGTAGAAGCCAGCAGCCCGCGCGGCGGCTACTCGCAGTCGCTGGCCAGCGTGGCCGACCTGGCCCACCTGGCCGAAACCCAGCAGCGGGAAATCCAGGACGTTCGCCATTTCGTCGCCGACCTGAGCGAAGCGGCGCGGCTGGGGCTGGTACCGGGCGAGCATTACTTCTGCGTGTCGAGCATTCGCGTCGACCGCCTGCACAATGCCGCGCCGCTGTGCTGGACCGATGTGTACGCCCAGCGCGACTATGGCGAGGTCATCGAACGGGCCCGCGAGCACCCCGACCAGCTGATTGCGGGGTTGATCGAGCAGCACTATGGCCGGGCGATCGCGGTGGTCGACCAGCAGGTGCGGGCAGTGCTGCTGACCGCAGAAATGGCCCGGGCGCTGAAGGCCGAAGCGGGTTCACCGGGGTTGAAGATCATCCGCCATTACCGCGAGGAAAACGGTGATCTGATGGCGGTTTCCGAAACCGTGCACCCGGATGACCGCTTTACCCTTGTCACCCAGATGCGCCGGGATCGCTCGCCCACCTGATCCGTCCCAAAGGCGCGCGCAAATCCCTGTAGGAGCAGCCTTGTGCTGCGAAGAGGCCATTACTGCCAAAGAAATGTGTTGACCATACCGGCCTCTTCGCAGCACAAGGCTGCTCCTACAGCGTCCCCAATTGCCTTTCGGCTTCGATCAACTGCTGCCCCCGCACCGTGGTCACCCGGTGATCGCGCGCCAGCCAGGCATAGATGGTCGGTAACACGAACAAGGTAAACAAGGTCCCCACCAGCATCCCGCACACAATCACCACCCCCAGCCCGAAGCGGCTGTTGGCCCCGGCGCCGCTGGCGAACAGCAGCGGCAGCACGCCGAAGGTCATCGCTGCGGTGGTCATCAGCACCGGTCGCAAACGTATCTGCGCAGCACGAACAATGGCGGCAGCACGGTCGAGGTTGTCGCGCACCTGGATCTCGTTGGCGAACTCCACCATCAGGATGCCGTGCTTGCTGATCAACCCGATCAGCGTCACCAGGCCAATCTGCGTGTAGATGTTCAACGTGGCCCAGCCCAGCGCCAGCGGCAGCAGTGCACCGCAGATCGACAGTGGCACGGTTACCAGGATGATCAGCGGGTCGACCAGGCTTTCGTACTGCGCCGCCAGCACCAGGTAGATCACCACCAGCGCAGCAAGAAACGCCCACATCAAGGCAAAGCCCTCCTGCACATACTGGCGCGATTCCGATTGCCAGTCGTGGCTGAAGCCCGGCGGCAGTTCACCGGTGAGCTGTTCGAGAAAGGCCACGGCGTTACCCATCGACACCCCCGGCGCCGGGATGGCCTGCAGGGTACTGGCGTTCTGCTGATCGAACTGCAACAGGCGGTTGGGCGCCACTTCGATTTCCAGGTGCACCACCGTGGCCAGCGGCACCAGGCTGCCATCTTCGGCGCGCACGTATTGTCGGTTCAGCGCCGCAGGGCTCAGGCGCTGGTCCTGGATACTCTGAGGGATCACGTCGTAGGAACGCCCGAACAGGGCAAAGCGGTTGAGGTACTGCTCGCCCACCAGCACACCCAGTGACTCGCCAATGGCCTGCATGCTGATGCCCAGGCTAGCCGCCTTGGCCCGGTCGACGCGCACCTTGACCACCGGGTTGTTGTAGTCGAGGTCGCTGTCCACCACGGCGAACAGGCCGCTGTCGCGGGCGCGCTGCTTGAGCACCTCCATGGTCTGGTACAGCTCGGGATAATCCCGGGCGCTGCGCAGCACCATCTGCACCGGCAGGCCGCCACTGGAGCCCGGCAGCGAAGCGACCTGGAAGGCAAAGATACTACTGCCTTCGATATCCGCGACAGCTTGCTGCAACTGCGCCTGCACCTGTGCGGCGGACCGCTCGCGCGCCTGCCAGGCGCTGAGGTTGATACCCCCGAAACTGGCGGCCGGGCCGTCGGTGCCGTTGATGATCCAGGTGTCGGTGGTTTCGGCGATGGCCTTCATCACCTGGTCAAGCTTCAGCGCAAAGCGTTCCGCATATTCAAGGCTGGCATGCTGCGGCGACTTGATGGCGGTCAGCACCGCTGCCTGGTCCTCGGGCGGCGCCAGCTCGCGTTGGGGCAGCAGGTAAAGCCAGGGCAGGCTCAAACACACCAGCAGCGCCACGCCACCGCCGATCCAGCGATGTGACAAGGTGTAGGCCAGCACCCGCCCATAGGTACCCGTCAACGCAGCAAACAACCGATCCGCCCTATTGGCCATCGCGCCATGCTGCTGCCCGGGTTGCAACAGTAACGAGCTCATCACCGGCGACAGGGTTAGCGCCACGATGCCGGACACGATCACCGCGCCCGCCAAGGTCAGGGCGAATTCGCGGAACAGCGTACCGGTCAGCCCGCCCATCAGCCCGATCGGCGCATACACCGCTGCCAGGGTCAGGGTCATGGCGATCACCGGCCCGGCAATTTCCCGTGCCCCGGCCAATGCTGCAGCGACCGGCGACCTGCCCTCTTCGATATGCCGGTGCACGTTCTCCACCACCACGATGGCATCGTCCACCACCAGGCCGATGGCCAGCACCATCGCCAGCAAGGTCAGCAGGTTGAGGCTGAAGCCAAACAGCAGCATCAGGCCTGCGGCACCGAGCATCGACAGCGGGATGGCGACCACCGCGATCAGCACGCTGCGCAACGAACCCAGGCACAGCCAGATCACCAGCACCACGATCAGCATCGCCTCCACCAGGGTAAGCAGCACCTCATGGATCGAAGCATCGATGAAGCGCGCCGTCTCGTAGGCCAGCGCCACCTTCACCCCGGGCGGCAGGGTCTGCTGGATCTGCGGCAGCAGTTGGCGAATGCCCTCAACGATCACCAGCGGGTTACCGGTCGGCGTGGGGAACAGCCCCAGGTGCACGGCCGGCTTGCCGTCCATGGTGGCGCTGGTCTGGGTGGCAGCCGCACTCAGCTCGACAGTGCCGACATCGCGCAGGCGCACCAGGTCGGTGCCATCGTTGCGGATGATCAGCTCACGGAAGTCCTCGACCCGGGACAAGTCGGTGTCCACCTGGATATCGGCCAGCACATACTGCCCACGCACCTGGCCCGGCGTCGCCTGGTAGTTGTTGGCCCGCACCGCCTGCGCCACGTCCGCTGCGGTCACCCCGCGCCCGGCCATCTGTTCGCTGTCCAGCCACAGGCGCATGGCCAGGCGCTGCCCGCCGAACGACTGCACCTTGGCCACGCCGTCGATGCCTGAGAACTGCGGTTCCACCACCCGCGACAGGTAATCGCTAAGCTCCGGTATCGACAGGCTGTCACTGGCAAAACCCACATAGGCCACGGCGGTGGAGTCGCCTGCCGACAGCTCCACCACCGGGTCGTAAGCCTTTTCCGGCAGGCGGTAGCGCACCTGGTTGACCTTGGCCATGGTCTCGGCCAGCGCCTGGGTCGAATCGCGGTTGAGCACCATGCGCAAGGTGATCAGGCTGCGCCCCTGCTGCGACGACGAGGACAGGTAGTCGATGCCCTCCACCGACGAGACCGCCTGGGTGATCGGCTGGGTCACAAAGCCCTGCATCAGCTCGGCCGAGGCGCCGGGGTACTCGGTGCTGATGGTAATGGTCGAGCTTGCCAGCAACGGGTACTGACGGATCGGCAACTTGCCCATGGCAAACAGCCCCATCAGGATGATCAGGCTGCTGACCACCAGCGCCAGCACCGGGCGGCGCACGAAGAGGTCGGTAAACTTCATGGCTGCCCCCCTCCGAGGTTGGCCTGCAAGCTGTCCTGCGCCACCGGCTCGACCGACATGCCGTCGCTCAGTTTCAACTGGCCAGACACCACCACCCGGTCACCGGGCGCCAAGCCGGACGTAACCTCCACCCGCCCCTGCCAGCGCTCACCAGTGGTTACCCGTACCCTGCTGACCCGGGTACCATGCGCCGCGTCCTGAGTGGCAACGAATACTGTCTGGCCATAGGCGGCGTAGGTGATCGCCGTTTCTGGCACAGCCAATACAGTCGAAGGCTGCACAGCATCCAGGCGCACGCCAGCGTACATGCCCGGCTGCAACTGCCCGTCCGGGTTCGGCAAGGCGGCCTGCACCTGCACCAGGCGCGCCTTGCTGACCACCGGATCGACCGCCACCACCCGGGCCTTGAAGCCTTGCCCGCGCACGGCGTCCACCGTCAGTGCCAGCACTTGCCCGGCATGCACTTCGGGGGCGGCCTGCTCGCCCAAGGCGAAATTCACATGCAACTGGCTGATGTCGGCCAGGCTGACGATGGCCTCGCCGGCGCCCAGATACTGGCCCTGATGCACCCGGCGAATACCCAACTTGCCGGCAAACGGTGCGCGAATGGCCTTCTGCGCAATCAGCGCCTCGACATGCTGCAGCTCACCGCTGGCCACGTCCACGGCGGTGGCGGCGTTGTCCAGCAGCTCTTGCGACACGGCATTCATCGCCCGCAGCTTGCGGCTGCGCTGCAGCACCACTTGCGCGTTACGCAATTTCGCTCGCAACTGCACCCGCTGGGCCTGCTCCGGCGCGTCGTTGAGCTGCACCAGCAATTGCCCGGCAGTGACCGCCTGCCCCGACTCGAAGGCGATGCGGGTAATGCGTCCCGCCGTCTCGGCCGCCACCTGTACCTGGTTGACCGCCTCCAGCTCCCCCGAAGCAAAGTTCTGCCGCGCCAGCTGCACCTGCTCGGCCGTGGCCAGCGCCACCTTGGTCGCCGGCCACGCCGCCGCAGCGGGCGGCGCCGACCCGCTACCCACCAACGCATAGGCAGCGGCCAGCACACCGGCAACAGCGCCGGCCCAGGCCAGTAACGTCCTTTTGTTCATGCACAGCTCCGATCAGAGGGAAAGCGGTTGCGGGGAAGATCGGGCAGGACTATAAGAGCTCAACTTAACTTGAGGTCAACAGGCATGGCAGCGGACAACACGCGGATGCTCACAGTGGGTGAAGTGGCCAGACGCAGCGGCGTGGCGGTGTCTGCGCTGCACTTCTACGAGACCAAGGGGCTGATCGCCAGCGTCCGCACGGCAGGCAACCAGCGGCGCTATCCCTCGCTGGTGCTGCGTACACTGGCGATCATCAAGGTGGCGCAGCGCACGGGTATTCCGCTGGAGGAAATCAAGCAGGCGTTCAGCCGCTATGCGCCCAACAGCAAGCTTACGGCGGCGCAATGGGGCGAGATGTCCACCGCCTGGCGCGAAGACCTGAACGCCCGCATCCGCACGCTGCAGGCACTGCGCGACAGCCTGGACAACTGCATTGGTTGCGGTTGCCTGTCACTGGAAGACTGCCCGCTGCGCAACCCCGAGGATGTGCTGGGCAAGGAAGGTACCGGGGCGCGGATCCTCGAGAACAAAGCCCGCTAGCCTCGCGCTCTCGAGCCATGTGCAACCCTTCGCAAAAGCGCGTGGCCTGCAGGTTGCAAGCAGACGCTTGGAACCATTGCGGCCCTTCACCGCCCTAACCCTGTGCTGTTAACCCAAAGCCGATCACAGGAAGGAACTAAGCCATCATGAAACGTGAACAGATCGAAGGTGTTGCAGAGAACCTCGCAGGCAAGGCACAAAGCGCTGTAGGCCGTCTGGTCGAAGACCCGGCGCTGGAAGCCGAAGGCGATGCGCGTCAGGCCGCAGGCCAGGTGACCAAGACCTACGGCGACACCCTGGATACGGTGTCTTCGTTCGTCAAGGAAAAGCCCTTCGCCGCACTGGCCATCACCGCCGCCGTCACACTGGTGGTTTCTCGCCTGCTGCGCCGCTGAACCACGGCGCCTCAGGCGGCTCAGGGCCGGAGATATCGTCCGGCCTGTGCCATCACCAGATGGCAATATCGTAGGTCAGGTACAGGCGATTGCTGTCTCGGCCGCGGGCGAAATCTGATCGATACACATAGTTTCGCAGCTTCACGCCCAGCCCTTTCAGCGGTCCGCCCTGCACCACGTAGGCAATCTCGGCGTCACGCTCCCACTCCTTGATGCCCTCGCCAGCTGAACGGCCATTGTCCCCGCTCAGGTACCGCGTCATGAAGGTCAGCCCCGGTACCCCGGCCGCAGCGAAGTTGTAGCCGTAGCTGGCCATCCATGTTTTCTCTTCCTCCTCGATGAATTTGCCGATGCCGACGTTGCTGAACGAATACACGGTCGCACCGCTGATGTACGGCAAGCCGGCTTCGCCATCGAGCACCTGGTAACCGGCACCCACAGAATGACCGGAATGCGCATACGCCACCTGGCCGCTGAACATGTGGTTGTCGATGCCGCCGCCGTAGGCCGCCCCGCTGTCGCGGCTTTTGAAGTAGCGCAGGTCGGTGGTCAGTACCCCGCCGGCCAACGGCAGGTCATGGACCAGCCCGGCAAAATCCTGGCGATAGAAGTTCGCCAGCTGGCCATGGTAGACACTCAGGCGCAATTGTTTGCTCACGGCATAATCGGCACCTGCAAAGCTGAAGTCACCCGATTTGCCGCCCCCATATCCGTCCAGATAGATACCGGTGCTGTCGGACGAGTCACGCTGCTTGAAGCGGTCCAGGTGCCCCGCCGTCAGGGCCAGCCCATCGATATCCGTGCTGGTCAGCTGCGTGCCCTGGTACGTCTGCGGCAACAGCCGTGCATCGTTGTAGACCAGCACGGGTGTCTTTGGCAGCAAGGTACCGTGCTTGACCACAGTCTGGCCCAGGCGTGCCTTGGCCGTGGCCCCAGCACTGGCAAACTCCTGCGCTGCACGGCCATCGTCGTGCACCGGCAGAAGCCCCGTGCCACTGCGCCCACGACCGGAATCGAGGCGCAAGCCTAGCAGCCCCAGCGCATCGAGCCCCACGCCCACCGTACCTTCGGTAAACCCTGACTGGTAGTCAAGCAGAAAGCCTTGCGCCCATTCCACCCGTTCGCTTTTGGCGGTGGCGGCAGCGCGGGCGCTCATACCGTGCTCGTCACGGAAATTCTCGTTGAAATACACATTGCGCAACTGCAGCTTGAGCTTGCTGTCGTCGACAAAACCGGAAGCGCCGGCAACAGGCAGCCAGCCGCAAAGCAGGCCACAGGTGGCCCCACGGAACACAGCTTGGGACATGATCTGTACTCTATTGTTATTTTCTGAGTGAGCGGGAGCCCGGGCGCCTGGCAACGCCCGGTAATGCTTAGACGAAGAAGGACAAGGCGCCCGTTAACAACGCCAGTGCTGTGATCACCAACGAGGTGAGCACGGCCCATTTCACGGTGGCCTTCTGGAAGTCACCGATATCGCGGTCGACCATGCCCACCAGCAACAAGGTGGAAGCCACCAGAGGGCTCATCAGGTGCACAGGCTGCCCCAGCACCGAGGCGCGGGCAATTTCCACCGGGTCGATGCCGTACGCGGCAGCGGCGTTTGCCAGGATCGGCACAACGCCGAAGTAGTACGCGTCGTTGGACAGCACGAAGGTAAGCGGCATGCTGGTCAGCGCCACCACCAGCGGGAACCAGTGGCTCCAGCTTTCCGGAATCCAGTCCACCAGGGTCTGCGCCAACGCATCGACCATCTTGGTACCCGAGAAAATACCGGCGAATATGCCTGCGGCGAACACCAGCAGCACCACGGTCATGGCGTTGCCCGAATGGGCGAGGATGCGCTCTTTCTGCACGTCCAACTGCGGATAGTTGATCATCAGTGCCGCGACGAAACCGATCATGAACAGGATGGCCGCGTGCATCAGCCCCAGCACCAGCGCGGTCATCACGGCGATCACCAGCACCAGGTTCACATAGGCAAGGCGCGGGCGCTTGTGTGGGCTGTCACCGAGGATTTCCTTGATGTAGCAGTTGCCCCCTCCGGACTCCAGCGCAATATTGCCGATACGCCGGCGCTCGGTGCGGCCAAGCAGGTAGGCAGTGAACACTACCCACAATGCCCCGCCGATGACGGTGGGCAACATCGGAATGAAGTATTCGGTCGCATCCAGCCCGAGGGCGGCAATGGCGCGGGTGGCGGGGCCGCCCCAAGGGCTCATGCCACTCATGATACTCAACGACAGCATCGACACGGTGGCCAGGATCATCGGGTTCATGCCGATACGCTTGTACAGCGGCAGCATGGCGGCGCAGGTAATCATGTAGGTCGTGGTGCCATCACCGTCCAGCGCCACCAGCAGCGACAGCAGTGCGGTGCCGATGGCGATCTTGACCGGGTCGCCGTTTACCCGCTTGAGGATCTTGCGGATCAGCGGGTCGAACAGGCCAGCGTCGATCATCAAGCCGAAGAACAAGATGGCAAACAACAGAAGCGCGGCAGACGGGGCGACCATTTTCAGCCCATCGAGCATCATCTTGCCCAGGTCTGGCGCGAAGCCGCCAACCAGGGCGAAAACAATCGGAACGACGGTCAGTGCAACGATTGGGGACAGGCGTTTACTCATGATCAGGTAGGTGAACGTCACCACCATGATCAGGCCCAAGAGTGCGAGCATGGTTTGTTCTCTTGTTTTTATAGTCTATGTGGCCACCTGCAGCGCAGACAGCCCCCAACCCCACCCGGCAGTGCCTGGTGGGGGCCTTGTCAAAAGCGTGAAGGGGTCGGTGTTCAGCCGTGGCGGCGCGGTTCGGCGACCCAGTCGGCAGGTTCAACCACGGTGCTGGCCACCGGCTCGCCGTTCAGGCGGCTATGAAGCGTCTGGCGGTCACAGGCATTTTCCGACAGCGAAACCACCACCGTAGCCACTGCGTTGCTGGCAAGACTCGTCAGTGCACGGGCTTCCGACATGAAGCGATCGACGCCGATCAGCAGGGCCAGGCCGGCCAGGGGAATGTCGTGGATAACGGTAAGGGTCGAGGCCAAGGCCACAAAACCGCTGCCGGTGACACCTGCCGCGCCTTTGGAAGACAACAGCATGATGGCCAGCATGGTCACAACCTGGCCCAGGCTCAGGTCGATGTTGCAGGCCTGTGCGATGAAAACGGCTGCCAATGACAGGTAGATGGCAGTACCGTCAAGATTGAAAGAATAGCCGGTGGGCAGCACCAGGCCGACCACGCCTTTCTTGCACCCAAGCTTCTCGAGCTTCTCGAGCATGCGCGGCAACACAGGCTCGGTGGAGGACGTGCCAAGCACCACCAGGAACTCTTCGCGGAAATAGCGCAGAAGCTTCCACAGGCTGAAGCCATGGGCCCGGCAGATACCACCGAGCACCACCAGAACGAAGAATGCGCAGGCGATGTACAACGTCCCCACCAGCTTGGCCAGCGCGCCGAGGGAAGTAATACCGTACTGGCCTACGGTGAATGCCAGTGCGCCGAAAGCGCCGATCGGGGCAAAGCGCATCAGGTAGCCGAAGATGCGGAACACCATGGTCGAAGCCGATTCCAGCACATCCAGTACCGGCTTGCCCTTTTCGCCCATCGACGACAGCGCGAAACCGCTGAGCACGGCGATGAACAGTACCGGCAAGACCTCTCCCTTGTTGAAGGCACCGACGAAGGTGTCCGGGATGATGTGCATGAAGAAGTCCACCACGCTCAGCTTGGCGGCCGAGGCGGTGTACTGGCTCAGGCCCGCAGTACTCAGGGTGGCAGGGTCGATGTTCATGCCACTCCCTGGCTTGAACAGGTATACCGCCGCCAGTCCGATCACCAGGCTCACCACCGTCAGGCCCAGGAACAGCAGCAACGTCTTGCTCATCAGGCGCCCCAGCGAACGCTTGTCGGTCATCCCCGCGATGCCAGTGACGATGGTGCAGAACACCACCGGCGCAATCATCATCTTGATCAGCTTGATAAACGCATCACCCAGCGGCTTGAGGGCCACGGCCTGTTGCGCCCAGAAGTGGCCGACTACCACGCCCAGCAGTACGGCGCAGAGGATCTGGAAATACAGCGATTTGGCGAGTTTCATGGGGCATCACCATTGTTGAAATTGTGCGGATGCGCTTGTTACGAATGTGCGGATCTGGATCGACGCCTCGGGCTACCCGGCCAACCTGCGGAATGTAGGGGCGTAGACGAACCCTGAGAAGAGCCGCCGGGCGGTTCGTACTACCGAGGCCTGGATCGTCTGGCCATCGGCACCGCTGCGCGTCAGGGCGATATCGATGCCGCCACTGGGGTGCTCGAGGCGGACTTCGGTCAGCTGCTGCGCGTCTTCGCCCAGCAGGTCGGCAATCACCGTGCCGGGGCTGACGCAGGCAGTCGCCAGCCCCACTGCGCCAGTGATCGCCAGGGCGCGATGGCAGTTGTGCGGCATGAAATAGCGAACCTGCAGCGTGCCGTCATAGCGAGGCTTGGACACCAGCACTGGCTTGGGGATGACCATGCCACTGACATCGCCCAGGCCCATGGCCTTGCCGGCCTTCAAGCGCAATGCTTCAAGGCGTTCGAGCAGTTCGCTGTTGGCGTCCAGCTGGGCCGGGGTTTCCGAGCCGGTGACACCCAGCTGGCTGGCCTCCACCACCATCATCGGCATGGCCATATCGATGCAGGTCACCGGGACACCATCGATCAGGTCCCTGGCCTGGCCGGTAGGAAACAGCTTGCCAGTCTTGCTGCCGACTGCGTCCAGGAAAGTGAGGTGCACCGGGGCGGCAGTGCCGGGTACGCCGTCGATGGCGGTACGGCCTTCGTAGCGCACAATACCGCCTGGGGTTTCTACCAGCGAATTGACGAAGGTACCGGTGTTCAAGTTGCGAATACGGACCAGGGTCTTCCCTTCCTTGCCTTTGACCAACCCCTGTTCGATGGCGAACGGGCCAACGGCACACAGCATGTTGCCGCAGTTGGGGGCAGTATCGACCCGCCGCTGTGCAACCATCACCTGCACGAACAGGTAGTCGACGTCGGCGTCGGCGTGCAAAGACGGGCTGATGATCGCCACCTTGCTGGTCTGCGGGCTGCCGCCACCGATGCCATCGATTTCAAGCTCGTGGCCGGAGCCCATCAGGTTGATCAGCAACTCGTCACGTTCGACTACATTGGCAGGCAGGTCCCAGGCGTGGAAGAACGGCCCTTTAGAGGTACCACCGCGCATGAGTACGCAAGGAATTCGCTGCATGATTTTGCACCCTTGTTGATCAATGGACATCATTGATGCTGTGAGCAAAAGAGTGACAGGCATGGATAAATCAATCCAATGCAAATATCGTAGCCATTATTGCGATTCAAACATTAATCATGCACGTCCACAGTAGCGGGCTTTCTTATGGAATATGAGCTGCAAGACATCAGATCTTTCGTGAAAATCGCCGAACTCGGTAGTTTCCACGAGGCCGCCGAGGCGCTTCACCTGTCCCAGCCGGCATTGAGTCGGCGGATCAAGAAGCTTGAGGAAGGCCTGGGCACCTCGCTACTGGAGCGCACCACCCGCCGGGTCAGCCTGACCAGCGTGGGGCGCGACTTCCTGCCCAAGGCCAGGCGCCTGCTGGATGATTTTGAAGACTCCATCCTCAGCATCCGCGAGCTGGCCGAGCGCCAGACCGGCCAGGTCACCCTCGCCTGCATCCCCACCGCAGCGTTCTACTTCCTGCCGTCGGTGATCCGCGATTACAACGAGCAGTACCCGAAAATCCGCATTCGCCTGCTGGACCTTAGTGCCAACGACGGGCTCGAAGCCGTGTTGCGCGGCGAGGCCGACTTCGGCATCAACATGATGAGCGGCCAGCACCCGGACATCGAGTTTGTCACGCTGGTGCAAGAGCACTTTGTACTGGCCTGCAGGCGCGACCACCCACTGGCAAACCGGGCCTCCGTTACCTGGACAGAGCTGGCGGATTACCGCCTGATCGGCGTCGGCCGCCTGAGCGGCAACCGCATGCTGCTGGACCATGCGTTGTCCGGGCTCAACCTGCGGCCCAAATGGTTCTACGAAGTGCAACACCTGTCGACGTCGCTGGGCATGGTCGAGGCCGGGCTGGGCGTGTCCGCCATGCCCAGCCTGGCCATGCCCAATGCCGACCACCCCACGCTGGTGAGCGTGCCGTTGATCGAGCCGCAAGTCACACGCACCCTGGGGCTGGTGTACCGGCGCGGCGCGTCGTTGTCGCCTGCGGCGGAGAAGTTCGTTTCGATCCTGCTGCAGCAGTGGCCCAACCGTTGAGTCGCCGCTGCGCAGGCAGGCGAGGTCAGGCGTCCTTGCCGAGTACCAGGTGGTCAAAATGCTCGATGTGCTCATCCAGGTTGTCTTCGAGCATCATCCGGTAC
Organism: Pseudomonas sp. SIMBA_068; assembly: GCF_046534705.1. NCBI lineage: Bacteria > Pseudomonadati > Pseudomonadota > Gammaproteobacteria > Pseudomonadales > Pseudomonadaceae > Pseudomonas > Pseudomonas sp. SIMBA_068. The sequence continues at coordinate 42,005 of NZ_JAWRYI010000016.1, read as the reverse complement.
TGCTCGCAGAAGTACTTCAGAATCTCCTCCCGGGCTGCCGCCAGTTCCGCGCCGCTCTTGAAGCTGCGGGCGCTCATCCAGGCGCTGAAACGCGTTGCGCCGAAGGTCAGCGAGGCACTCACCTTGCCCAGGTCTTCGAATTTTTCAATCTGCTGGTTGGCCAGGTCGATGTGCGCATCGGCGCGGTCATAAAAGGCCTGATCGGTAGCTTGGGTCATTGCGGTTCACCTTGTAACGGAAGCCCAAGCCTTGCATGGCGGCGCGCATACGTGCAAGGCTGAAAAAGGATCACCCATAACGAAAAGGAAGCAAAGCACCTTATGCTTGGAATCACACGTATCCATCGCTATTTGCGCCCACTGCCTGCAAAACCGACTGCAGCCAGTGGGCGTGACCTCAAGGCCAAACCAGCCGCCCGCCTCGCCTCAAAGGTTGCAAACCTGCTCTGCACTCCCCGCTCCGCCCCACCTTACTTCTGCGTTACCCCTGAGCGCCCCCCTGTCGACCGTGTGCCCCCGACCTGACTGCCACCGCTGCAGCTCACACACCGAATTCGCCTGTTACAGGCGGGATGTCTGACGCAACAACAAGGGGCAACACCCAATGCTTTTCTTTCACGATAAACGCATTTTCAGCGCCATCTTCGATATGGATGGCACCCTCTTCGACACCGAGCGCCTGCGCTTCAAGACACTGAAACAAGCCTCTCTGGAGATCTTCGGCACAGCGCTGAGCGAGGACACATTGATAGGCTCGCTTGGCCTGAGCGCGACCAAGGCCGAAGCCCTTGCCAAGGCACATAACGGTGAAGACTTCCCCTACGCCGAGATCCGCAAACGTGCGGATGAACTTGAGCTGGAGTACGTGCGCAATCACGGCGTACCCATCAAGGCCGGCTTGCTGGAAGTGCTGGAGCGCCTGCGCAAGTCGGGCTTGACCATGGCAGTGGCCACCTCCAGCCGCCGTGCCATTGCCGAGGAATACCTGATCAATGCCAATGTGCTGAAGTATTTCGACATCACTGTCTGTGGCGATGAAGTCAGCCAGGGCAAACCCCACCCCGAGATTTTCCTGAAAGCCGCCCGCGCGCTCAATTGCGAACCCGATCAGTGCTTCATGGTCGAGGATTCAGAGAACGGCATGCTGTCGGCCATCCGTGCCGAAGGCCAGGCGATCCTGATCGAAGACATCAAGCCGCCCGCTGCCGAAATCAAGGCTGGCGCGCTCAAAGCCTACCGCAGCATGCATGAGTTTCTCGCCGACCTTAGCGAGTGCGTACCTGACTTGGGCATGCCGGCATTGAGCGAGCCATTCCCGGCTTCGTTGAACCAGTTCAGCGTGGGCATTCATGGCTTCGGCGCCATCGGCGGTGGTTACCTGACACAGGTGTTTTCCCATTGGGATGGTTACACCCGGCCTTGTGAAATCATCGCCGCGACCCGCTCGCGCATGCTGCGCGAAAGCGTCAATGCCTTCGGCCGTTACAGCGTGCGCTACGGGGCCACTTCGTTCGACCAGACCCTCGACAATGTGCGCATGATCGACCTGGACGATGACGACGCAGTCATCGGCATGTACACCACGGCCGAAATTATCGGCCTGAGCCTGCCCGAGCAGGCCATCCGCAACCAGGCGAAGGTGATTGCCAAGGGGCTGCTGCAACGTTTCGAGCGACGTGGCCGTGAGCTGACGTTGCTGATCGTGCTTAACAAGGTGGGCGGCGCCGCGTTCGTGCGCCGCCATGTGCAGGCAGAGCTGGCATTGCTGTGTCCGCCGGCAATTGGCAAGCAGGTGCTGGAAAAGACCCATTTCGCCGAAACAGTCGTCAGCCGCATCGTCTCCAAGCTCAGCAACGACGCACTGGTGCGTCAACTGCGCATCAAGTCGCAGATGTTCCAGAACAGCCTGGAAGACGAACCGGCAGTCGCCACCAAGGCATCGACGCCCGTGCCTGAATACGAGCGACTGATCGGGCGCTTCAGGCCTTTTGCCCAGCCCAGCAGTGCGATGAGCCAGCTGCACCTGATCCTGTTCAACAGCGAACCCGACATGCCGCTGTATGTAGAGCACGGCAGCGAGCTGCTCGAACGCCTGCGCCAGGTGAAGACGGTGCCTGACATCACCCAGATCCAGGTCATCAAGAACCGCCTGTGGAACGGCCCACATGCCATCGTTGCCTGGTACGCGAGCCTGCTGGGCCATGACTCGGTGGGCCAGGGTATGGGCGACGCGCGTGTCAGCGAACTGGCCGAACGCCTGATTCGCCAGGAAGTCGGGCCGGCACTGGTGGCGGAGTACCCGCACATGGCAGAAGTGGTCAGCCGTTTTGCCGATACCTTCCTGGAGCGCTGTGCAACTTCGTTCAAAGACCCTTGTGCCCGGGTGGGGCGCGACCCGTTGCGCAAGCTTCAGCGCAACGAACGCATCCTCAGCAGCATCGACCTTGCACGCAAGCATGGTATTGAAACCCCGTCGCTGGCGTTTGGCGCGGCACTGGCCATTCACCATGCCCTGCACTGCAAAGACGACAAGGCGCTGGAAGCACAGGCCATCAGGCGGGTTTACAGGGAAAACGACGCCAGTGTGGAGGCCGTGCTTACTCATGAAGTTGATTGCAACGGCAAGCGTTTTCCAGGGCTGGACCCGATCAGGGACACGCAGCTGATCACTGCCATTTCAGATGCTTTCCGGCAGTACCCGCCAAGGGATGTGGCAAGCAGGCTGGGCGACCTTTGCATAGGCGCATGAGGTACTGCATTAGCCTGAAGCCTGCGCGATGAATGGCACCGGCTCCGCCGGTGTTCGCGGCTAAAGCCGCGCCCACAGTGATCGCGCCAGCTTTCAAGTGTTGTGCAAGACAGTTGTCCCCACAGGTACTGCCTGAAGCCTGCGCGACTACCCGCGAAGGATTTGCTATCAGAGCGTACCACGCATGCCTGCCGGCCTTCACCGTGGGAATAACACAACGCTTGCAAATGACACAAGGTGTCATTAATATCGCCATGTGTCCTGGCAGCGCCACTACGACGATCAGCCAGTACCCGCCCTTTTCCACGCAGGTACCGCCCATGACGACCACCATGCACACCCCCAAGGACCAGTTGGTCAAGCTCGCCCAGCAGCAGATGCTGACGGCCCTGGCCGACAACACCTACACGGCCCGGCAAAAACTTGCCCTTACCTGCCGCATCCTGTTCGACGGCGGCCACGACTCTGGCCTTGCCGGGCAGATCACCGCACGTGCGCAGGAGCCTGGCACCTACTACACCCAGCAACTGGGCCTGGGCTTCGATGAAATCGCCGCCTCCAACCTGCTGGTGGTGGACGAAGACCTCACCGTGCTGCAAGGCCGCGGCATGGCCAACCCGGCCAACCGTTTCCACAGCTGGCTGTACCGCGCCCGCCCCGATGTCAACTGCATCATCCACACCCACCCGCTGCACAGCGCCGCCCTGTCGATGCTGGAGGTGCCGCTGGCCATCTCGCACATGGACCTGTGCCCGCTATTTGACGATTGCGCATTCCTCAAGGAATGGCCAGGGGTGCCGGTGGGCAACGAGGAAGGTGAAATCATCGCGAAGGCGATCGGTGACAAGCGTGCGATCCTGCTTTCGCACCACGGCCTGTTGATTGCCGGTGGCTCGATCGAGGAAGCCTGCGTACTTGCCCTGCTGTTCGAGCGCGCAGCAAAGATGCAACTGCTGGCCATGGGCGCCGGTGACATCCGCCCCATCCCCGAAGCACTGGGCAAAGAAGCCCACGACTGGATCTCCACCCCCAAACGTCACGGCGCCGCGTTCAGCTACTACGCACGCCGGGCCTTGCGTGCCCACGGCGACTGCCTGGGCTGATCGAAGCTGTACTCTTTCCTCAACAACGGCAGAGGTGCCTGGTCATGTCTACACCTGTAATTCGCGGCGTTATCGGTTACACCATCACTCCCTTCACGGCTGACGGCACGCTCGACCTGGATGCCCTGGGCACGTCCATCGATAGCCTGATCGCAAACGGCGTGCACGCCATCGCACCGCTGGGCAGCACCGGCGAAGGGGCCTACCTGTCCGACAGCGAATGGGAAACCGTGGTGCGCTTCAGCCAGGCACGCATTGCCGGGCGCGTGCCCAGTGTGGTCAGCGTTTCCGACCTGACCACCGCCCGTACAGTGCAGCGCGCGCGCCTGGCGCAGGCCTGCGGCGCCACGGCAGTGATGGTGCTGCCCATTTCCTACTGGAAGCTCACCGAAGCCGAAGTGATCGCCCACTACAAGGCCGTCGGCGCGGCCATCGACATCCCGATCATGCTCTACAACAACCCAGGCACCAGCGGCACTGACCTGTCGGTTGAACTGATCCTGCGCATCCTCGGCGAGGTGCCCAGTGTGACCATGGTCAAGGAAAGCACTGGTGACATTCAGCGCATGCACCGCCTGTACAAGGCCACCGATGGCCAGGTGGCGTTCTACAACGGCTGCAACCCGCTGACCCTGGAAGCGCTGGTGGCCGGCGCCACAGGCTGGTGCACCGCCGCACCCAACCTGATCCCGGCACTGAACCTGGCGCTGTGGGATGCCGTGCAGCACGGCGACCTGGCCGAAGCCCGCGCGCTGTTCTACCGCCAGTACGAGCTGCTGGAGTACATCACCCGCCGCGGCCTGCCCACCACCATCAAGGCCGGCCTGAAAATGCTCGGCCAGGATGTCGGCGCCCCACGCCTGCCCCTGCAGCCGCTGGATGCCCAGGGCAGCACTTACCTGAAAGGCCTGCTGGCCGAACTGGCCAATTAACCGTGAAACCCGCCCGGCGGCATAACGCTGCCGGGCATCGTTTTTTGCAGGATCAGCCTGGTGCTGCGCCTGTACCTGACTTTTGACCAGAGGCAACCATGGACGCGCCTGCACACACACCTTCAACGCCATTACGGCTGACAGACATCCTCCACCCCGTGGTGGCGGGGCTCGTTTCAGTCATCGTCAACTATGGCGGCACCTTCATCCTGGTGTTCCAGGCCGCCAAGGTTGCCGGGCTGAGCCCGGAGCTGACTTCATCCTGGGTCTGGGCCGTGTCGATCGGTGTCGGCCTCAGCGGCCTGGTGCTGTCCTGGTACAGCCGCGAACCGGTGATCACCGCCTGGTCCACGCCGGCAGCCGCATTTTTGGTCACGGCCCTGGCCACCGTGCCTTACAGCGAAGCCATCGGTGCCTACTTGTTGTCGGCCGCCGGCTTCGTGGTGCTAGGGCTGACCGGGTGCTTCGAGCGCCTGGTGCGGGTCATCCCCGGAGGCGTTGCGGCAGGATTGCTGGCGGGTATCCTGCTGCAGTTCGGCATCGGCGCCTTTGCCGGCCTGTCGGTCGACCCGGCCCTGGCAGGGCTGCTGATTGTGGCCTACGTGGCCTTCAAACGCTTCACCGCCCGCTACGCCGTGGTGGGCATTCTGATACTGGGGCTGGGCTACCTGCTGCTGCAGGGGCAAGCAGGCCTGGCGACGCTGCGCCTGGAGTTCGCCGCACCGGTGTTCACGGCGCCCACCTTCTCCCTCAACGCTGCCCTCAGCGTGGCCCTGCCCTTGTTCCTGATCACCCTCACCGGCCAGTACATGCCCGGCATGCTGGTGCTGCGCAACGACGGCTTCAAGACCAGCGCCAACCCGATTGTCGCGGTCACGGGCCTGGGCTCGTTGCTGATGGCGCCATTCGGCTCACACGCCTTCAACATCGCCGCCATCACCGCGGCCATCTGCACCGGCAAGGAAGCCCATGAAGACCCGGGCAAGCGCTGGGTGGCGGGGATTGCTGCCGGTGCCTGCTACATCCTCGTGGGGGTGTTCGGGGTCACCCTGGCGAGTGTATTCATGGCCCTGCCGGGTACCTTCATCACCACCCTGGCCGGCCTGGCCCTGCTGGGCACCATCGGAGGCAGCCTGGCCAGTGCAATGGCCGATGCCCGCTCGCGCGAAGCCGCACTGATCACCTTCCTGGCGGCGGCGGCCAACATCAGCCTGTTCGGCATTGGCGGAGCCTTCTGGGGGCTGGTCATTGGCCTGCTGGCCTATGCCGTGCTGAACGGGCGCCTGCCTCGCGTCAACCGCTCACCCCGGTAAAAGCTTGCCCCCCCTACCCTGCGCCATGTGCCCACGCCGTTCGACAGGTATCGACATGCCCCACGCTGGCCCCAAGCTACTTACACAGATTGCTGCAGTGCACCTCGTCAGCCATGTGCACATCATGCTGATCCCGGCATTGCTGCCCGTCCTCCCCGGCCTGCTGGGCGTGGGGTTTGTCGAGCTTGGCGTAGCCTTGGCGGTGTTCAACATCGTCTCTGCCCTGGTGCAGGCACCGCTGGGCTATGCCGTCGACCACTACGGCGCGCGCAAGGTGCTCAAGGCAGGGTTGTTGCTGGGCAGCCTCAGTTTCCTGCTGCTGGCGGTCAGCCCCGGCTATCCGGTGTTGCTGGTAACGATGGCCATGGCGGGCCTCGCCAATGGCGTTTACCACCCTGCCGATTACGCGTTGCTGGCCAACGGCATCGAGCAAGGCCGCCTGGGGCGCTCGTTTTCGATCCATACGTTCGCCGGTTTCCTCGGTTCGGCGGTAACGCCAGCGGTGTTTCTCGGCATTGCCGCCGCGTTCGGTACACAGGCAGCCTTGGCAGCGGGTGCAGTGGTGGGTGTTGCCGCTCTGCTGCTGATCTCGGTGCCAGGCAGCGGTGTCTATCAGGTATCCGGGCATGGCCGCACAAGTGGCGCTGGGGCTGCCGCTGCGCCGGGCCGCGTGCGCTTGCTCACGCCGATGATCGGCGTGTTGACGGTGCTGTTCATCCTGCTGAACCTGAGTACCAGTGCCATCGAGAAGTTCTCCGTAGCCGCCCTGGTCCAGGGCCAAGGCCTGACCCTGGCCTGGGCGAACACGGCGCTCACGGCTTTTCTGCTGTGCAGTGCAGTGGGCGTTTTGTGCGGCGGGGCCTTGGCTGACCGCACCCGCCGCCATGGCCTGGTGGCCGCCATGGCCTTTGCCCTGGCGGCGGCGCTGACGACGCTGGTGGCGCTGGGGCTGGTGCAGGGCTGGGCATTGGTGGTGGTGCTCGGGGCCATCGGCTTGCTGACCGGGGTCATCGCACCATCGCGGGACATGCTGGTCAAGGCAGCAGCACCACGTGGTGCCGAGGGCAAAACCTTCGGGCTGGTCTCGACCGGCTTCAATATCGGCGGCGCCATCGGGCCGGTTGCGTTCGGCTGGATGCTCGACCAGCGCCTGCCTGAGGGCATCTTCATCGCTTCGGTGGTGTTCATGCTGCTGACCGTGCTGCTGACCCTGGCGCAGGAGGCGTATTTAGCCAGTAAGCGTCGCCAGCTGGCTTAGACCCTAGGGCTGCTTTGCAGCCCATTCGCCGGCAAGCCAGCTCCCACAGGACTCCACACTTCTTGAGTGCGGCGCGATCCGTGTGGGAGCCGGCTTGCCGGCGATGAGGCCGGTTCAGGTTGATAAAGCTACCGGTTCGGATGCACCACTCGACCGCCTGCCGCTGGCCGATTGATGAACAGCACATCCAGCACACTGTTACGCAACCCCTTCAGCGCATTCCAGTTCGCCGAGGCGTGCACATACCTGTCACGCAACAACCGCTGCTCATCCTCGGTCAGCCGCAGCTGCTCACATTCACCCAGGGCAAACGCATGCAACTTGCGGCTGATCTCCAGCAATTCAAACGGCAACCCATGCTCAGCCTGCCCGCCCAACGGCCCAAACGGCACCCCCGCACGCACCGCCAGCGCGCGCATGACACTCAGGTAAACCCGTGAAAGCTGCCCCGCCACCTCCCGCTCCCGGTACACCGCCGCATACACCTGCTTTTGCGCCTCATCCGGCCGCCCACCGGCAATCGCTTCTTCCCAGGTAATCACCCGCGCGCCAAGGCCGCCAAACGCCGACGCCACCAAGGCGCTGACTGTGCTGTACACGCGGGTCTGTTCAGCGCGGATGCGCAGCGGCACACGCTGTGACTGCGGTTTGCACAGCAGTACCTGCTCTTGCGTACTGTTCGGGTAACCACCACCAATATTCGAATGCACACCCGGCAACACGATGTCGTGACCACTGCTCACCAATGGGAAGTTGTGCCGCTGCTCATCCCCGGCCACCAATTGCACCACGTGCCGGGCAATACCCTCACCCAGGCCCAGGCGCAAGCCGCCATGGCGGTCGTCGGCAGGGTCGAAATCGCCCTGCAACGGCGCAACGATCGCCGCCACAGTGTCGAACAGGCCTATGAAATTGATCGTAATGCCGCAAGCGACGGCCAGCACCCGGCCCCCGTCAGCGTGCAGCAGATTCGCCAAGTGACGCACCGCGGCGGCACCGCGGCTGAAGCCGAACAGGTCGAACTCGACCCCCTCGAGTATTGCGAGCGGATGGGCGTGCGCCCAATCCAGCAGCTGGCCGGCGATACCCTCCAATGCCTCGGTGACTCGCGCTTCGACGCCGGTGCGCCCGCGCCCGGTGGCCGAGGCATACGCATGATCCTCAGCGCCCTCCAAGGTGCCCACCCCTTCGACATAACGGCTGAGAAACGCCATGGCGCCGTCGCCGCTCGGCCCCTCTGCCGGATAAAGCGCGTGCAACAGGGCCACATTGCTCAAGGCGTTGGTGTAACTGGCGCCCTTGCCGGCGTTCGACTCTGTGGGCATCACATTGTGCTGGTTATTACCGGTGCCATCGAAAAACACGCCAAATCTCAAGATTATCGTTGTGCGCCTGCTTGCGTCAAAAACACAAGCAGGCGCCAGGGCGCCGACGCTGAACATCAGCCTATGGCCAGCCATTTGCAGGACAATTCTGTACTTGCATGGCCCAAGGCTGGATAAATTTCCAAGCCGCCATTGGTCGCCACCCCCCCGGATGGATTAAAGTATCACCCCTTGCCAGGGCAGCTGCCTCCAGCCCCGCCTGCGGCCCCATACCAGGAACCGTCACCGATGGAACACCGTGAAGCGCTGACCGCGCTGCGCACCTTTCTTTCTTCGCAGATCCTAGGCCAGGAGAAACTGGTCGAACGGCTGTTGATCGTGCTGCTGGCCGACGGCCACATGCTGGTCGAAGGTGCCCCGGGCCTGGCCAAGACCAAGGCCATCAAAGAACTCGCCGAAGGCATCGAGGCGCAGTTCCATCGCATCCAGTTCACCCCAGACCTGCTCCCGGCCGACATCACCGGTACCGAAATCTACCGCCCGGAAACCGGCAGCTTCGTGTTCCAGCAGGGGCCGATCTTCCATAACCTGGTACTGGCCGACGAAATCAACCGCGCCCCGGCCAAGGTGCAGTCGGCACTGCTCGAAGCCATGGCCGAACGCCAGGTCAGCGTGGGCCGCAGCACCTACGACCTGTCGCCGCTGTTCCTGGTCATGGCCACGCAGAACCCGATCGAGCAGGAAGGTACCTACCCCCTGCCCGAAGCCCAGCTCGACCGCTTCCTGATGCACGTAAAAATCGGCTTCCCCGACGCAGCCGTGGAGCGGCGTATCCTGGCGCAGGCCCGTGGCGAAGCGCTGGGCGGCGAAACCAAGCCCGAGCGCCGGGTCAGCCAGCAGGCCATCTTTGCCGCGCGCAAGGAAATCCTAGGCCTGTACATGGCCGACGCGGTGGAGGAATACCTGGTACAGCTGGTGATGGCTACCCGCACCCCGGCCAAGTTCGACACCGAGCTGGCCGACTGGATCGCGTACGGCGCCAGCCCACGCGGTTCCATCTCGCTGGACCGCTGTGCGCGTGCCCACGCCTGGCTGGCCGGGCGTGACTTCGTCAGCCCAGAAGACATCCAGGCCGTGCTGTTCGACGTGCTGCGCCACCGCATCATCCTCTCGTTCGAGGCCGAGGCGGCGGGGATCGACCAGGACCGCGTGGTCCAGCGCATCCTCGACGTCGTCGCCGTTGCCTGAGCCCATGCCCACCGCGCAGCTGGCCGAACCCGGCATCCGCATCGGCCTTGCCGAACTGATCGACATGCGCCACCGCGTGCGCGAAATCCAGCTGTTTTCCAAGCCCGGCCAACGCAGCCCGCTGGTGGGCCTGCACCACTCCAAGCTGCGTGGACGCGGAGTGGACTTCGACCAGGTGCGCGTGTACCAGGCCGGCGACGATGTGCGCAACATCGACTGGCGGGTCACTGCACGCACTCAGGAACCGCACACCAAGCTGTTCCACGAAGAGCGCGAGCGGCCAATCTTCATCCTTGTCGAACAAAGCCAGCGGCTGTTCTTCGGTTCGGGCCTGCTGTTCAAGTCTGTATTGGCGGCCCAGGCCGCGGCCCTGTTCGGCTGGGCCGCATTGGGGCACAACGACCGCATCGGCGGGCTGGTATTCGGCGACAACGACCCCCACGAAATCAAGCCTCGGCGCAGCAAGCAGAGCCTGCTGCAACTGCTCAACCGCCTGGCGAAGGTCAACCAGTCGCTGCACACCGAAGCCGTGCCGCAAGCTGACAGCCTTGGCCTGGCCTTGCGCCGGGCCCGCGAAGTACTGCGCCCAGGCAGCCTGGCCATTGTCATCTGTGACGAGCGTTCGTTGAGCGCACAGTGCGAACAGCACCTGGCCATGCTCTCGCGTCACTGCGACCTGCTGCTATTGCCCGTATCCGATCCGCTCGACCACGCCCTGCCCGCCGCCGGCCTGTTACGCTTCGCCCAGCGCGGTGCGCAGCTGGAGCTCGACACCCTGGACGCCAACCTGCGCCAGGCTTATCGCAAGCAGGCCGAGGCACGCATCGAGCGCTGGGAGCTGATGGCCCAGAAGCTGCGCGTCGTGCTGATGCCACTTAGCACCCAAAGCGACATGATCGAGCAGTTGCGCGAATACCTGAACGCCCAGCGGCCAAGGAGCGCGTCATGAACCCGCTCGACCAGTTGCATCCGCTGATCGACCCTACGCCTGTCGGCCTGTGGCCGCCGGCACCCGGCTGGTGGCTGCTGCTGGCCGTGCTGCCATTGCTGGGTTGGGGGCTGTGGCGGCTGCGCCGCTGGCGCCCGGGCAAACGCCGCATCGTGCGCGCCGAACAACCCCTGGACCCGGTGCGTGTGGAAGCCCTGGCCGAGCTGGCACGCCTGCCGCGCCCGTACGACGGCGCCCCGGCCGGCGCCTGGCTGCAACAGATCAATGCCCTGCTCAAACGCCTGTGCCGCAGCCATTATCCGGGTGCCAACAGCCACACCCTCAACGGCCGCCAGTGGCTGGCATTTCTCGACAACCGCTGCCCGGCCGCCGGCCTGACCCGCTGGATGGTGCTGGTCGAGGGCGCCTACAAGCCCGAGTGCAAGCTCGACGACAAGGCCATTGTCGGGCTCAGCCAGGCCGTCGAAACCTGGATCCGCAAGCATGTTTGAACTGGCCTGGCCGTGGGTCTTCGCCCTGTTGCCGCTGCCTTGGCTGGCGCGCCTGCTGTTGCCAGCCGCCGACAGCGGCGAGCCGGTGCTCAAGGTAGGCTTCCTCAACGAACTGGAAAGCCTGGCCGGGCGCCGCGCACGCCTCAACCTGCCCACCTGGCGCCAGCAGGCGCCGTTCGTGGTCATCTGGCTGTTGCTGCTATGCGCCGCCGCCCGCCCGCAATGGCTGGGCGAACCGGTACCGGTAGCTGCCAGTGGCCGCGACCTGCTGGTGGCGGTGGACGTGTCCGGGTCGATGGACTTCCCCGACATGCAGTGGCAAAACGAAGAGATCAGCCGCCTCGACCTGGTCAAGGCACTGATGGGCGACTTTCTGCAAGACCGTGAAGGCGACCGCGTGGGCCTGATCCTGTTCGGCAGCCAGGCGTACCTGCAGGCGCCACTCACCTTCGACCGGCGCACCGTGCGCACATTCCTGATCGAGGCGCAGATCGGCATCGCCGGTAAAAACACCGCTATCGGCGACGCCATCGGCCTGGCGGTCAAGCGCCTGCGCCAACGGCCGGCCCAAAGCCGGGTGCTGGTGCTGATCACCGACGGCGCCAACAACGGCGGGCAAATCCACCCGCTGACCGCTGCTCGCCTGGCCGCCCAGGAAGGGGTACGCATCTACACCATCGGCATTGGCGCCAACCCCGACGCCAGTGGCACCCCCGGCCTGCTTGGCCTCAATCCCAGCCTGGACCTGGATGAGGCCTCACTCAAGGAAATCGCCGACATCACCCACGGTGCCTATTTCCGTGCCCATGACGGTGCCGAGCTGGACGCCATCGGCGACGCCCTCGATCAGTTGGAGCCAGTAGCACAGCAACCGACCCAGGCACGCACGGCCCAGGCCCTGTACGCCTGGCCCCTGGCCCTGGCCCTGCTGCTCAGCGTGCTGCTGGTGGTGGCCGTGCAATGGCCCGACAACCTGCTGCAACGGCTGTTGCGCAAGCCGCGGTTCCTGCAGCCGCACCCGGAATGGCGCCAGCGCCTGAAGCGCCTGCGTCTGAGGAGGCGGCGATGATCGATCTTTGGCCCCAATGGCTGCGCCCGCTGTGGTTGCTGGCCGTGCCCCTGCTCGGCTGGCTGCTGTACAAGCTGTGGCACAGGCGCAAGCGCGCCGGGCGCTGGCAGATGATCTTGCCGCCCGCCTTCCATGGCGTATTGCTGGGCGGTGGCAGCGGCAGCACCAGCAAGCTGCCGTGGATAGCACTGGGCCTGGCCTGGGCGCTGGTGGTCCTGGCCCTGCTCGGGCCCAGCTGGCAACGCGTGGAAGAAAGCCGCCAACGCCCGGCCGACCCGCTGGTGATCTTGCTGGAGCTGACCCCACAGATGCTCGCCGAAGACAGCCCGCCCAACCGCCTGGAGCAGGCCCGGCGCAAGGTCCTCGACCTGCTCGAACACCGCCGCGACAGCCAGACCGCGCTGGTGGTGTACGCCGGCTCGGCGCACACCCTGGTGCCGCTGTCCGATGACCTGGCCACCACCCGGAACCTGCTGGAGTCCATCGACCCGTCGATCATGCCAAAACCCGGCCAGCGCGCCGACTTGGCCGTGCAAAAGGGCCTGGCCCTGCTGGCCCAGAGTGGCCTGGGCCAAGGCCGCTTGCTGCTGATCGGCTCGTCGCTCAGCGCCCCGGAACGCCAAGGCATCAGCCAGGCACTCGGCCGCCAGGGCCCGAGCCTGCTGATGCTGGGTATCGGCAGCCGCGAAGGCGCCCCGGTGCGCCGGGCCAGCGGCGAATACCTCAAGGACGACCAGGGCGGTATCTTGCTGCCTCGGCTGGACAGCGCCAGCCTCAAGGGCTTCATCAGCGGCACTGGCGGGCGCTACCGGCATGCCCGCATCGACGACCTCGACCTGCGCGGCCTTGGCCTGTTCGACAACCCCCGCACCGCGCGCAATGACGGCCAGACCCTGCAACTGGACAGCTGGGCCGATCAGGGTTACTGGCTGCTGATCCCGTTGTTGCTGCTGGCCGCCTGCGCCGGCCGTCGTGGCTGGCTGTTCTGCCTGCCACTGCTGCTGGCCTTGCCACAGCCCAGCCAGGCCTTCGAGTTCAACGACCTGTGGCTGCGCCCCGACCAGCAAGGCCAGCGCCTGCTGGAGCAAAACCGCCCGGCCAGCGCCGCACGCCACTTCCAGGACCCGCAGTGGCGCGGCATGGCCCTGTACCAGGCTGGCGACTATGCAGGTGCCGCCGAGGCGTTTTCCCAAGGCGATACCGCCGCCGCCCACTACAATCGAGGCAATGCCCTGGCCCGCAGCGGTGAACTGGAAGCCGCCCTGGACGCCTACGAGCAAGCCCTGGAGCGCCAGCCAGACCTGCAACCCGCGCTGGACAACCAGGCGCTGGTGCAACAAATGCTGCAACAGCGCGAGGCCAAGGCCGAAGAGCAGCCGGCCAACAGCGATGCCCAAGGTACCCCCGGCAGCGAAACCGAGGGCAACAGCAGCTCGGCCAGCAGCCCCGCCCAAGGCACGCCCGGCAGCGACGAACAAGCCAACGCCGAACAGCCCGGTGAAAGCAGCAATAACAGCCAGGCCGCGCCCGGCAACCAGGCGGGTGCTGACGACGACGTCATCCAGCCGCCACAGCGCCCGGTATCGACCAACCTCGACACCGAACAGCGCCAGGCCCTGGAACAATGGCTGCGAGAGATCCCCGATAACCCGGCGGAGCTGCTGCGGCGCAAATTCTGGTATGAACAGCAATTGCATCAGGAAACCCCACGATGAGTCGCTTCGGCGTCTTTCTGCTCACCCTGCTATGGGCCGTGCTGGCCCAGGCCGAGCCGCTGCTGCAAGCCAGCGTTGACCGCACCCGCCTGGAAGCTGGCGAGAGCCTGGAGCTGACCCTGGAAAGCCAGGACGTCACCCAGTTCGGCAAGCCCGACCTGCAAGCCCTGGAAGGCGACTTTGAAGTGCGTGGCACGCGCCAGCTGAACAGCCTGCACACCCTCGACGGCGAAACCCGCGCAAGCACCCGCTGGATCATCACCCTGCTGCCACGGCGCAGCGGCAGCCTGCGTATTCCCGAACTGCAGCTGGGCCAGTCGCACAGCCAGGCCATCGAACTGCAAGTGCTGCAGGCCGATGCCAATCGCCAGGACAGCGCCTCGCAAGTGTTCATCGAAGCGACCCTGGACAGCAGCGACGTCTACGTCCAGGCCCAGGCCGTACTGACTCTGCGCATCTACCATTCGGTGGCGCTGTACGACGACAGCAACCTCAGCCCGCTGCAACTGGAGAATGCCAAGGTCGAGCCACTGGGCGAATCGCGCACGTATGAAAAGGAAATCAACGGCGTGCGTCATGGCGTGATCGAAACCCGCTATGCGGTGTACGCCCAGCAAAGTGGCAGCCTCGACATTCCACCGCTGACCTTTACCGCCACTGCCGCCGCCAGCAACGACGAAGCCTCACAGGCCAATGGCACGGCCCGCGCCGGCCGCCAGGTGCAGGTCAGTTCGCTGCCCTTGCGCCTGAACGTGCGGCCGATTCCCGCGGCCTGGCCCGCTGGCGTGCCGTGGCTACCAGCCCGCAGCCTGACCCTGGAAGAGCACTGGAACCCCGACCCGGGCAGCCAGCAAGTGCAGATTGGCGACTCGCTGACGCGCAACATCACCTTGCGTGCCGAGGGCTTGTCCAGCACCCAACTGCCGCCGCTGCCCGCCACAGAAATCATCGGCCTGCGCCGCTACCCCGACCAGCCGCTGCTGCGCAACGAAATCAGCGAGCGCGGCATGACCGCCAACCGCGAAGAGCGCGAAGCCCTGGTGCCGACCCACGCAGGTGCGCTGACCTTGCCAGCGCTGGAAGTGGCCTGGTGGAACACCCGCGAAGACCATCTGGAACACAGCAGCCTGCCAGCGCGCACATTGAACGTGCAAGACAACCCGGCGCTGAGCGCAGACACCCCGGTGGGCGACAACAGCAGCGCCAGCACCCTGCTGTGGCCTTGGCAACTGGCCACACTGCTGTTCGCCCTGACCACCGTGCTGGGCTTCGCCCTGTGGTGGCGCGCCCGCTCGCGGCCAGCGGTGCTGCGCGCGGCGCAAAACGGGCCAAGCCCGCGCACATTGCTGGACGACCTCAAGCGTGCGTGCCAGGCAAACGACCCGCAGGCCACACGCCAGGCGCTGGATGCGTGGGCCCGGCAACAGCCGGAAACCCTGGCCGAGATGGCCGCGCGTTTCGTGCCGTTGTCGGATGCGCTGGATGGGTTGAACGGGGCGCTGTACAGCGAAACCGGGCAGTATTGGCAGGGTGAGGATTTGTGGCGGGCGATTGGCACCATTCCGCCGGCTGAGCAGGTGTTGCTGCCGACGGGTGACAGCGGCAGCTTGCCGCCGCTCTATCCCAAGTAGGCCACCAGGGTGTTCGCCACCAGGTTTTCAGCGCCTGTGGGATCGAGCGCCGCGCGGGCGGCGCTCGATCTCACAGGCGCCAAACATCTCCAGGCAGACACCTCTCAGCCCCAACCTTGGGTTACCATACCGCCCTTTCCCCGCTTGTCCGACTCGACACCAACAGGTCATCCATGCGTCTGTTTCATACCTCCGACTGGCACCTGGGCCAAAGCCTGCACGGCCAGGAACGCGACTTCGAACACGCCTGCTTCCTCGACTGGCTGCTCGGCCAGCTGCGCCTGCGCCAGCCCGATGCACTGCTGATTGCCGGCGACATCTTCGACACGGTCAACCCGCCGGTCAAAGCCCAGGAGCGCCTCTACGACTTCATCGTCCAGGCCCATGAGCAACAGCCCAAGCTGGATATCGTGATGATCGCCGGCAACCACGACTCCGGCTCGCGCATCGAGCTGCCCGCCGCATTGATGCGGCGCCTGCGCACCCATGCCCTGGGCCGTGTGCACTGGCTGGACGAAGGCCAGCTGGATGCCGAGCGCCTGTTGATCCCACTGACCAACGGCCGCGGCAAGGTCGCCGCATGGTGCCTGGCCCTGCCCTTCCTGCGCCCGGCCGAGGTCACCGGCCCGAGCTTGGGCGACGACTACCTGCAAGGCATCACCCAGGTCCACCAGCAACTGATCACCGCCGCGCAAGCCAAGCGCAAGAAAGACCAGGCGCTGATCGCCATCAGCCATGCGCACATGGCCGGTGGCTCGGTGTCGGAAGACTCGGAGCGCAGCCTGATCATCGGCAACGCCGAGGCACTGCCGGCCAAGCTGTTCGACAAGGCCATCAGCTATGTCGCCCTGGGCCACCTGCACAAACCGCAGAAGGTCAACCGCGAAGAACGCATCCGCTACAGCGGCTCGCCAATCCCGCTGTCGTTCGCCGAAATCAACTACCCGCACCAGGTGCTGGAAGTGGAGCTGGACGGCACCGAACTGGTCAGCGTCGAACCTCGCCCGGTACCGCGCGCGGTGGCCCTGCAACGGGTTGGCCCGGCACCCCTGGGCGAACTGCTGCAACAACTGGCCGACCTGCCCGTAATCGACCTGCTCGAAGACCCCAACCGCCAGCCCTGGCTGGAGGTGCGGGTGATACTGGACGAGCCGCAACCCGACCTGCGCCAGCAGATTGAAACTGCACTGGAAGGCAAGGCCGTGCGGCTGATCCGCATCAGCGCCGAATACGCCGGCCGCAATAACGCCGAAGACGATGACCTGGCCTTTGTCGAGCTTTCCCAGATGACCCCGCAAGACCTGTTCAGCCGCGCCTGGGAGCAGGCTTACGGCAACCCCGCAGATGAGCAGGCGCTGGCCGACTTTGCCCTGCTGTTGCAGGACGTGCAGCAGGAAGAGGAGCAGCCATGAAGATTCTCGCCATTCGCCTGAAGAACCTGGCATCGCTGGCCGGCCCGGTCGAAATCGACTTCACCGCAGAGCCCTTGGCCAGCGCTGGCCTGTTCGCCATCACCGGGCCAACGGGGGCCGGCAAAAGCACCCTGCTCGACGCCCTGTGCCTGGCGTTGTTTGGCACAGTGCCACGCCTGAACGACATCGGCCGCGAGGCCAAGGTGCCCGACGCCGACGGCGAAATCCCCACCTACGACCCGCGTAACCTGCTGCGCCGTGGCACCGGCAGTGGCTTTGCCGAGGTCGACTTCGTCGGCATCGACGGCCGCCGCTACCGCGCCCGCTGGGAAGCCAACCGCGCCCGCGACAAGGCCAACGGCAAGCTGCAACACAGCCGCCAGAGCTTCTACGACCTGGACAGCGAACAGGTGCTGGGCAGTGGCAAGAACGAATACAAGCAACTGGTCGAGGCCCGCCTTGGCCTGAACTTCGAGCAGTTCACCCGTGCGGTAATGCTGGCCCAGAGCGAGTTCGGCGCTTTCCTCAAGGCGGACGACAAAGAGCGCAGCGAGCTGCTGGAAAAACTCACCAATACCGCCATCTACACCCGCCTTGGCCAGCGTGCCTTCAGCAAGGCCCGTGAAGCCGGCGAGGCCCACAACGCCCTCAAGGACCGCGCCAGCCACCTGCTGCCGATGGCCGCCGAAGCCCGCATCGATCTTGACCAGCGCCTGGAGCAGGCGCAGCAGCAGTTCAAGGCCGACCAGGCTGGCGAGCGCCAACTGGAACAGCAACGCAACTGGCTGAATGAACAACGCCAGCTGCAGGCCCAACATGCCGAAGCCGGCACCGCGCTACAGGCCGCTGAACAAAGCTGGCAGCAACTGGCCGAACCCCGCCTGGACCTCGTTCGCCTGGAACGCCTGGCCCCCCAGCGCCACCAGTTCCACCGCCAGCAGGCGCTGACTGCGCAACTGGCACCCGTGGCCGCGAAAATCGCTGAGCAACAGCAGCAGCAAGCCGAGCTGCAGGTGCGCACCCTTGAGCTCGAACAGGCGCTGGGCGCCGCACGCCAGGCGCTTGCCGACAGCCAGGCCCAGCATGGCGAAAACGCACCGCGCCTGCGCCAGGCCTTTGCCGCCCAGGACAACCTGGCGCGCCTGGACCAGGAACTGGCCGCGCAGCGCAGCACCAGCCAACAGGCTGAACAGCAGGTCGCCGACGGCCAGCAGCAGTTGCAGCAGCTTGAAGACAACCAGCAGCGCAGCCTGCAGCAACTGGCCCAGATCGACACCGCGCTGGCCGACAGCCAGCACCTGGCAGGCCTGGCAAATGCCTGGCACGCCTACCTGCCACAGCTGAAGCAGGTGATGCTGATCGGTGGGCGCCTGGCCAAAGGCCGTGAAGAACTGCCCGGCCTTCAGGCTCAGGCCAGCCAGGCCAATGCACACTTGCAGGCCGAGCGCGACGCCTACGACCTGCTGTTCCGCGAAGCCAAGGCCGAACCGCAGGCCCTTGCCGAGCAAATCGACCTGCTCGGTGGCATGCTGCAGGACAACCGCAAGCAGCAGCGCGCCGTCGAAGAACTGTCGCGCCTGCATGGCCGTGAACAAGAGCTGCGCCAGCAGCTGCATGCCGTGCGCGAACGGCAGCAGCAGGCCATGCAGCAACGCCAGCAACTGATTACCGAAGGCACCGCCGCCAAGGCCGAGCTGGAAGCCGCCGAGCAAGCGCTGAACCTTACCCGCCAGCTGCTGGAACGCCAGCGCCTGGCGCGCAATACCAGCGTCGAAGAACTGCGCGGCCAACTGCGCGATGGCGAACCGTGCCCCGTGTGCGGCAGCGCCGAACACCCGTTCCATCAACCCGAAGCGCTGCTGCAAAGCCTGGGTCGCCACGATCAGGCCGAAGTAGACGCCGCGCAGCAGCAGGTCGAAACCCTCGGCAGCAAGCTGGTAGAGCTGCGTACCCAGCTGGGTGTGATCAACGCCCAGCTCAAGGACTACCAACAACAGCAGCAGCAACTGGGCGAACAGCTGCAACCGTTGGTGGCCGAGGTACAGGCGCACAGCCTGTGGCCTGCCCTCGCCCCGCAGGACGACAAGGCCCGCAGCACCTGGCTCGACAGCCAACTGCGGCGTCTTGAAGAAGAAATCAGTCACGACCAAAAGCGCCAGAGCGCCCTGCTCACCCTGCAAAAAGATGCATCCCGCCTCAACCAGCAGTTGCAGGCCGCCCATGAAGCGCAACAACAGGCCCAGCGCCACCTGGAGCACCAGCACCAGGCCCTGGCCAACGACGAGCAACAACTGCAGCAAGGCCTGAACGGCCTGACCGGCGTGTTGCCTGAGGAAGCCGTCAAGGCCCTTAACGACGACCCGGCCAATGCTTTCCTCGCCCTGGACCAGCAGATTGCCCAACGCTTGCAACAACTGGAGCAACGCAAGGACGAACAGGAAGAACAACAAGCCCGCCAGGCCCAGTTGGACAAGCTACGCGACCAACAACAAGCGCGTGTGCAAGGCCAGCAGCAATTGCAGCAGAATCTGGCCGCCCTCGACGCGCAACGCCAGCAAGCGCAGGCCTCGCTCGGCGAACTGCTCGGCGAACATGCCAGCGCCGAAGCCTGGCAACAACACATGGACTGCGCGCTGGAACATGCCCGCGCCCTCGACGCCGACACCGCACAACGCCTGCAAGACCTGCGCACCCAGGGTGTGCAACTGGCCAGTGAGCTCAAGGCCAACGCCCAGCAGCAACAGGCGCTGGACGCCGAGTGCCAGCAGTTACAAGGGCAGATCGCCCAGTGGCGCAGCGAGCACCCGGAACTGGATGACGCAGGCCTGGATCGCCTGCTGGCCATGGACGATGCGCACGTCAGTGAACTGCGCCAGCACCTGCAAAACGCCGAGAAAGCCATCGAACAAGGTCGCGTACTGCTGCAGGAACGTGAACAACGCCTGCAACAACACACCGCACAAATGACCGTGGACACCTCGGCCGAAGCCTTGGAGCAAGCCCTGACCGAGCTGCGCGAGCGCCTGGCCGGCCACGAGCAGCAGTGCGCCGAACTGCGTGCACAGCAGGCCGACGACCAGCGTCGCCAGCAGGCACACCAGGCGTTGGCGGCAGAAATCGAACAGGCCCATCAGCAATGGCAACGCTGGGCCCGCTTGAACGCCCTGATCGGCTCGGCCTCGGGTGATGTGTTCCGCAAGATCGCCCAGGGTTACAACCTCGACCTGCTGCTGCACCACGCCAACACCCAGCTGCGCCAGCTGGCCCGCCGCTACCGCCTCAAGCGCGGCGGCAGCGCCCTCGGCCTGCTGGTGCTGGACACCGAGATGGGGGACGAACTGCGCTCGGTGCACTCGCTGTCGGGCGGGGAAACCTTCCTGGTCTCGCTGGCCCTGGCCCTGGGCCTGGCTTCGATGGCCTCCAGCACGCTGCGCATCGAATCGCTGTTCATCGACGAAGGCTTCGGCAGCCTCGACCCCGAGTCGCTGCAACTGGCCATGGACGCCCTCGACGGCTTGCAGGCTCAGGGCCGAAAAGTGGCGGTGATTTCCCACGTGCAGGAAATGCACGAGCGCATCCCGGTGCAGATCCAGGTGCGTCGCCAAGGCAATGGCCTGAGTGACGTGGAGGTGTGCGGGTGATCCTCTACTCGTTCCGCCGCTGCCCCTGGGCCATGCGCGCGCGCCTGGCCTTGCGTTATGCCGGCTGCGAGGTGGAAATCTGTGAGGTGGCGATGAAGAACAAGCCGCCAGCACTGCTGGCCTTGTCGCCCAAGGGCACAGTGCCAGTGCTGGATACCGGTGCTGGCGTGCTGGAGGAGAGCCTGGACATCATGCGCTGGGCGCTGACGCAAAACGACCCGCAAGACTGGCGACTACAGGCCGCCCCTGCGGCGGCGCAGCAGGCTGAAGCGCTGATTGCGCGCAATGACAGCACATTCAAGGCGCAGGTGAACCTGTACAAGTATGCCGAACGCTACCCGGAGCACTCCCGCGAGCATTACCGCCAGCAGGCTGAAACCTGGCTGGCGGAGCTCGAAGGCCTGCTGGCCGGCCGGCCCTACCTGCTGGCCGACCACCCGAGCATTGCCGATGCCGCGTTGCTGCCCCTGATGCGCCAGTTTGCCGGGGTCGAACCGCAGTGGTTCGCCGAGGCGGCTTATCCGCGGGTGCGGAGCTGGCTGGAGGGGTGGTTGGCTTCGGAGCTGTTCAGGTCAGTCATGGCCAAATGAGTTCACGCGATCCCTCGTAGGAGACCGCACAAGGCTCAGTGCTTCTGTTTGCCACTCAACGCCGCATGGAAATTGGCACTCTGGCGCAGGTACTGCTCGGTGTAGCTGTGGGTGGCAGAAGCCTTGCTGCTGTCGGCATGGGCATGCGCCGGCAGTACGACCGATGCGGAAATGGCGGATGCGGCAATAACCGGGAAGAGATTGAAGTTCATCTGGGCTGACCTCGACGGCGGTGGTTTGACGGTGGCCCGTTTGGGCCTTGAGTCAAACTTACGCCGCCGAGGCCGCACGCAAAAATTCATTGCGGCAGTACCGATTATCACGCTGATCGATATCACTCGATGAACTTGAGGTCCGACGGTGCATCCTGCTGCAGCGTCTGCACCGTCTCCAGCAGCTTGCCACTGCGCGGATCGCGACGTATCACCACGATCTGGTTGCTCTTCTGGTTGGCCACCAGCAGGAAGTTGTCACTCGGGGCCAGGGCAAACTCCCGGGGGTGATCGCCTTCTACCGGTCGACGCTGCAGGAACGTCAACTGACCATCCTGCTTGCCCACGCTGAACGCCACAATTTCATTGGCCGTGCCACGGTTGCTCACGTACAGGAAGCGCCCGTCCGCCGACAGGTGCAAGCCACCTGCTGCCTTCGCTGCGGCCTCCTGGCGCTCGGTCAGGGGTAAGCGCTGGCGTTCAACCAGGTTGCCGTCCTGCACATCGAACATCACCACCTCGGCATTCATTTCCAGAGTGAGGTAGGCGTGCCGGCCCTTGGCGTCGAACAGCAGGTGACGCGGCCCGCTGCCCGGCGGCAAGGCCACGGACGCAGGTATCGCCGCTGTCAGCGGGTGGTCCGCACTGGCACCGTCGTAGCGGTAGATGAACACCTTGTCGGCCCCCAGGTCGCTGGCATACAGGTGCTGGCCATCCGGCGACAGCACCAGCGAATGCACGTGGGCACCGGCCTGGCGCTCAGGGTTGACCCCGCTCGCCTTATGCCGGGCCTGTTGCACCACGGGCTTGAGCGTGCCGTCCTTGGCCACCGGGATCACCACCAGGCTGCCACCGGGGTCAGGGTTGACCGCGTAGTTGGCCACGAACAGGTAGCGCTGGTCACGGCTGAGGCTGGCGTGGGTGGGCTCGTCGCCCTGGGTGGCCACTTGGTTGAGCGGCTTGATTTCGCCTTTGCTGCTGATGCTGAAACTGCTGGCATGGCCCTGCGGGGTCTCATTCACCGCAAACAGCTGACGCTGGTCGGCCGACAGCACCAGCCACGAAGGGCTGACGCTTTTCACCACCTGCAGGGGTGAGGGGCCGATCTGGCCGGCCTTGTCGTCAAACTGGTAGCGGTAGATACCCTGGCTGGCGCCGTCGGTGTAGCTGCCCACCAGCAAGGTTGCGGCGTGGGCGGGGATTGTCAGGCTCATCAGGCTAGCGGTCAGCAGGCTCGTCCAGGTCCGGTTCATCTTGGTCATCATCCGGGGCGCGAAAGGCACTCATACAGACTAGCCGATGCTCGCCGTTGGCATCGTTGAGTTGCCATTCATCACCGGTGGCAATAGCCGCAGCGACTTGTTCGGGGGTGAAGGACCAGCGACGCAGCTGGCGGCCGTCCATGCATTCGACAGTGAGGCCGGATGCGTCGGCGGTGAAATCGAAGGCGTGCAGGCCGTCGATCAGGAGCATGTCGCAGGACTGCAGGGCGGTGGCGAGGGGGGACATGGGGGTACCTGTGGGAGATGTGGCGGCATTATAACCCTGGGGCTGCTTTGCAGCCCATTCGCAGCACAAGGCTGCTCCTACAGGGGATCGCGTAACCCTTGTAGGAGCAGCCTTGTGCTGCGAATGGGCCGCAAAGCGGCCCCTTGCGATTCAATGGGCGAAAATGGACCCACCTTCCTTGCCCACCATCTTCTCCGGTTTTATCAGGAACCGTGCCAGCGCCGGCAGCAGCCACAGCGCGCCAAACATGTTCCACAGCAGCATGAAGGTCAGCATCAGCCCCATATCAGCCTGGAACTTGATTGCCGAGAAGATCCAGGTGCACACGCCGATGGCCAGGCACAAGCCAGTGAACAACACGGCTTTACCCGTCGAACGCAGGGTCTGGTAATAGGCCTCCTGCAACGGCAGCCCGGCACGCAGGAAGCTTTCCAGCCGGCTGTAGATGTAGATGCCGTAATCCACGCCAATCCCCACGCCCAGCGCCACCACCGGCAAGGTCGCCACCTTCACCCCGATGCCCATGTAGGCCATCAGCGCATTGCCCAGCACCGAGGTCAGTACCAGCGGCAGGACGATGCAGAGGGTGGCGGCGAACGAGCGGAAGGTGATCAGGCACATCACTGCCACACAGATGTACACCAGGATCAGGATGGTCAGCTCGGCCGACTTGATCACCTCGTTGGTCGCTGCCTCAATCCCGGCGTTGCCCGCCGCCAGCAGGAACTGCAGGCCTTCCTTGTTGTGGCTGTCGGCAAACGCCTTGGCCGCAGCAGTAACCCGCTCCAGGGTCTCGGCCTTGTGGTCGTTGAGGAACACCAACACCGGCGCCAGCGAGCAGTCACCGTTGTACAGGCCGTCGGCACGGGCGATGGAGTTGTTGAGGATGTCCGGGTTGCGCGACAGGGTTTCCCATTTCAGGCTGCCCTCGTTCATGCCCTTGATCACCTGCTTGGACACGGTCACCAGGGAAATCGCCGACTGCACACCCGGGGTGTTCTGCATGGTCCACATCAGCTCGTCGATCGGCGCCATGGTCGAGTGGACCGAGCACTGCTCCGGCGGGGTCTTGACCATGATCACCAGCACGTCGGAACTGGTCGAGTAGTTGCTGATGATGAAGCTGTTGTCCTGGTTATAGCGCGAGTCGGGGCGCAGCTCCGGCGCGCCCTGGTCGAGGTCGCCGATCTTCAGGTTCTGGCTGTACCACAGGCCGCCGGCGAAGGCGACCAGCGCCAGGGTTACAGACACCGGCGCCACCTTGGCACTGGCGAAGTTCGACAACAGGCGCCAGAACGGGTGCTCGCGGGTGGCGTCCTTCTTGCTGCGCTCGATGGCCTTCTTGCTGATGCCAACGTAGGAAATAGCCACCGGCAACAGGATCAGGTTGGTGAATACGATCACCGCCACGCCGATGGACGCACCGATGGCCAGCTCTCGGATCACCCCGATATCGATGATCAGCAGGGTGATGAAGCCCACCGCGTCTGCGAGGATGGCGATCATGCCCGGCAGGAACAGCTGGCGGAAGGTGCGCCTGGCCGCCGTGAGGGCGTTGTCGGCGTCACTCGACTGCAAGGCGATGCCGTTGATCTTCTGCACCCCGTGGGAAATGCCGATGGCGAAGATCAGGAACGGTACCAACATCGAGTAAGGGTCCAGGCCAAAGCCCACCGCATGCATCAGCCCAAGCTGCCAGACCACCGCCACCAGGGTGGTGATGAGCACGGCGATGGTGCTGCGGATGCACCAGGTGAACCAGTACAACAGCACCCAGGTAATGGCCAGGGCGACGCCGAAGAACATCGCCACCATCACCAGGCCGTCGATCAGGTCGCCGACCTTCTTGGCGAAGCCGACAATGTGGATTTTCACATTGGGGTTCTGCGCCTGGAACTTGTCGCGGATCTTCTCTTCCAGCAGGTGCGAGAACTGCTGGTAGTCCAGCTTGACCTGCTTGCCTGGGTCCTGCGGGTCGGGGTAGCTCTCCAGCAGCGGCACGTCGACGATGCTGGACTTGAAATTGTTACCCACCAGGCGCCCCACCTGGCCGGACTTGAGCACGTTGTCGCGCAGGGTATCGAGGCTGTCCTGCGAACCGTTGTAGGTGTTGGGGATTACCTCGCCACCGGAAAAGCCCTCTTCGGTCACCTCGCTCCAGCGCACGCTGGGGCTCCACAGCGACTTCAGCCCGGCACGGTCGACGCCTGGGATGTAGAACACCTCGTCGTGGACCTGGCGCAGGGTCTCCATGTAGTCCTTGTCGAAGATGTCGCCGTTCACCGCTTCGACCGAAATGCGTACGGTGTTGCCGAGGTTGGCCAGGTCGTTGCGGTGCTCCATCATCTGCTCGATGAACGGGTGCTGCAGCGGGATCATCTTCTCGAAGCTGGTGGACGGGCGAATCTGCGTGGCCTGCCAGAACAGGAATATGCTCACCAGCACGCACAGCGCGATGACCACGGGGCGGTTGTTGAAGATCAGGCGTTCGAGCAGCGTGGCCTTGTCCTGGTGGTGCGGGTGCATGGTAATGCTCTCCCTGCTGGTCATTGGCTCGCCCCCTCGGCACCCTGGGCATCCGCCAGGTGTACACCGCCCTGCCCTACCAGCAGCAGGCCGCCATTGGCCAGGCCGCTGACGCCAGCCAAGGCGATGCGGTCGGCGCGGTTGTACACGCTGAAGGTCTGACCGCCATCGGCGCTGCGCAGCACGCTGCCGCCGTTGCCGACCAGCACCAGGGTGCCATCATCGAGAAGCGTAGCGCTTGCCAGGCCGAATTCGAGGTTACCGCGCGCGGCCTTGAGTTCGATCGGCTGCCAGCTGTCGCCAAAATCGGTGGAACGGAACAGGTTGCCGCGCAGGCCGTACGCAAGCAGGGCGTTTGGCTGGGCGGTGCCGATCACGCCGAACAGCGAGCCCTCGTAAGGGCCCTGGACTTTGGACCAGGTCTGGCCGTTGTCGGCGGAGCGGAACATGCCACCCTGCTCGCCCACGATGAACAGGCCGGCGTCACGCACCCGGGCGATACCGTTCAGGTGCAACTGGTCAGGGTTGTCCAGGCGCTCGGCCACGTCCTGCCAGTGCTGCCCGCCGTCTGTGGTTTCCAGCAAGGCGCCGTAGGCACCCACGGCAAAGCCGTGCTGGGCGTCAAGGAAGGCAACATCGAGCAAGGGCGCTTCGCGGGCGAGGTCTTCGAACTGCTTGCTCCAGGTGGCCCCGCCGTCGTTGCTGGCGAGGATCTGCGCATCATGGCCGACCGCCCAGCCGCGCTTGTCATCGAGGAAGAACACGGCGGTGAGCAACTGCCGGGTGGGGACCCGGGCCTGGGTCCAGGTGCTGCCCTGGTCGTCGGAGAACAGAATGTGGCCGCGATCACCCACCACCACCAGGCGCTTGCCGGCATGGGTGGCGTCGATCAACAGGCTTTGGCTGGCCTTGGCGGATTCGGTGGAGTATTCGTCGGCGGCGGCGGCCTGGGCACTGTCGGCCCACACCCCCAAAGCCAGTGCCAGCACTGCGCTGGCCGCCCATGGCCAGGCACCACGCCTGGCTGGCGCCCATAGCGGTTCCCTCATGACTGCCCCCTTGTTGTGTTCTTGTTGGTGGGTCAATGCATTGCAGGTACTGCGAAAAGCCTGATCTAGAGGCCTGCAATAGCTTGAGGGGATCGTAGCGGGGATGTTGGCGGGGATACAACGGGCGGGGTGTTATGTTTTGTTATCCGGGAATGCAGGGGGCCGCTTCGCGGCCCCATGATCTACCAGGCTTACGCCAGGCTCTTGCTCACCACTTCATACACATCACTGGACAGCTCACCCGAAGCCAGGATCCGCTCCAGCTCGCCCTTCATCAGGGCCTGACGCGCAGCGTCATACTTGCGCCAGCGGGTCAGCGGTGCCAGTTGACGCGAGGCAATCTGCGGGTTCAGCGCATTCAGCTCGATCACCAGGTCCGCCAGGAAACGGTAGCCCGAGCCATCTGCCGCATGGAAGTTGACCAGGTTCTGCCCGGCAAAGGCACCCACCAGCGCACGTACCTTGTTCGGATTCTTCAGGGTGAACGCCGGGTGCTGCATCAACGCCTTGACCCGCGCCAGCCCGCCCGGCAGCGCGCTGGCCGCCTGCACGCTGAACCACTGGTCCATGACCAGCGGGTTGTCCTTGAAGTGCTCGGCAAAGGCTTCCAGGGCCTTGGCCCGCTCGGCTTCGAACGGCGAGTTGACCAGCACCGCCAGGGCCGTGAGGCGTTCGGTCATGTTGTCGCACTGATCGAACTGCTCCAGGGTCGCTTCCAGCACCTGCGGCTTGCCGCTCTGCATCAGGTACGACAGGGCGATGTTCTGCAGGCTACGGCGGGCGAAGTGCTCGGCAGAGGCCACATAAGGGGTGCTGCGCGACACTTCACGGTTGGCCTGGTAGCGCGCCCACAGGGCGTCGAACAGCTGTGCGGCGATCTGCTGGCGGGCGAACTCACGGGCAGCGTGGATGGCATCGACGTCGGCCACCTGGCTGATTTCGGTGAGGTAGGCCTCGCCCGGCAGCGAAAGCATTTCGGCAACCATGGCGGCGTCCAGCGACTCGTTGCCCAGCACGGTTCCCAGGGCAGTGATCAGGCGCTGGTCGAGTTTCAGGGCTTCGCCGCGTTGATGCTGGCCGATCAGTTCTTGCAGTACCTGCACCGACAGCTGCTGGCCCGCTTCCCAGCGGTTGAAGCCGTCGCTGTCGTGCTGCATCAGGAACATCAGCTGGTCGCGGTTGTAAGGGAAGCTGAGCTTCACCGGGGCGCTGAAGCCGCGCAGCAGCGAGGGCAACGGCTTGGCCTGGATACCCTCGAAGGTGAACGTCTGCTCGCCCTCGGTCACCGACAGCACACGGCTGGTACCGCCAGCAGCCGGCTCACCGGCCAGACGCAGCGGCAGGTCATTGCCTTCGGCGTCCAGCAGGCCCAGCTCGACCGGGATCACGAACGGGAGCTTTTCGGCCTTGTCCGGGGTTTGCGGGCAGCTCTGGCGGAAGGCCAGGCTGTAGGTCTGCGCAGCAGCGTCATAGGCTTCGCTGACTTCCAGGCGCGGGGTACCGGCCTGGCTGTACCAGCGCTTGAACTGGGTGAAGTCGACGCCGTTGGCGTCTTCCATGGCCTTGATGAAGTCGTCGGTGGTCACCGCCTGGCCATCATGGCGTTCGAAGTACAGGTCGCTGCCTTTGCGGAAGCCTTCGTTACCCAGCAGGGTACGGACCATGCGTACCACTTCGGCGCCCTTCTCGTACACGGTCAGGGTGTAGAAGTTGGAGATTTCGATGAAGCTGTCCGGGCGCACGGGGTGGGCCATGGGGCCGGCGTCTTCGGCGAACTGGTGGGTGCGCAGGTAGGCGACGTCTTCGATGCGCTTGACCGTGCGCGAGTTCATGTCGGCGCTGAACTCGGCATCGCGGAACACCGTGAAGCCTTCTTTCAGCGACAGCTGGAACCAGTCACGGCAGGTGACACGGTTACCCGACCAGTTGTGGAAGTACTCGTGGGCGACCACGCCTTCGACGCGCTGGTGCGCGGCATCGGTGGCGGTTTCGGCACGGGCCAGCACACAGCTGGAATTGAAGATGTTCAGGCCCTTGTTTTCCATGGCGCCCATGTTGAAGTCGTTGACCGCAACAATCATGAAGATGTCCAGGTCGTACTCGCGGCCGTAGACTTCTTCGTCCCAGCGCATGGACTTCTTCAGGCTGACCATGGCGTGGTCGCACTTGTCGAGGTTTTCGGGCTCGACATAGATGCGCAGCATCACATCGCGGCCAGACTGACGTGTGAAGTTGTCCTCGACGCACCACAAGTCACCGGCCACCAGCGCGAACAGGTAGGCCGGCTTCTTGAACGGGTCTTCCCAGGTGGCCCAGTGGCGGCCGTCCTCGGCCGGCCCGCTGCCCGTTGGGTTGCCGTTCGACAACAACACCGGGTAGCGATGCTGCTCGGCGATCACCGTGGTGGTGAAGGTGCTCATCACGTCCGGGCGGTCGAGGTAGTAGGTGATCTTGCGGAAGCCCTCGGCCTCGCACTGGGTGCAGAACATCTTGCCCGACTTGTACAGGCCTTCCAGCGCGGTGTTGCTCTCGGGGTGGATCTTTACGCTGGTGTCGAGGGTGAACTGCTCGGCCTTGGGGTGCAGCGTCAGGCTGTCGGCTTCGAGCTGGTAGTCGCCCGCCTGCAGTTCCTGGTCGTCCAGCGCGGCGCGCAGCAGTTCCAGCTGCTGGCCGTCGAGCACCAGCGGCGGCAGGCCGGCACCGCGTGCCGGGTTGCGGCGCATCACCAGTTGCGCGTGAACCAGGGTGTGGTCCTCGAACAGCTCGAAGGTCAGGTGCGTCTCGTCGATCAGGTACTCGGGCGCCTGGTAATCCTTCAGGTAGATCACTTGCGGTTGTTCGGTACGCATGTGCAGGTCCTTTTTACTGGAGCACGGCCAACTGGTAGGCCGTGTACTTGCGAATATTGATCACACCGGTGTCGAAGATCAGGTACTGGCCCTTGATGCCCAGCAGCGTGCCTTCGGCCACCGGGTCCTTGTCGAGGTTGAAGCTGACGATCTTTTTCGGGTAGGCCTCGACCGGGTACTTCATCTGCACCACTTCGGCGTCGGCCAGCGGCTGGATCGCCTGCAGGCCAAAGCGCCCGTGCAACTCACGCAGGCCATCGGCGCAGGCGTCGAAGATCTGATCGCGGATAGCCGGCAAGTCGAGCACCTCGGCATCGCCTTTGAGCAGCGCGCGCCAGTTGGTGCGGTCCGGCACCTGGCTGCGCAGCACGTCTTCGACCAGGCCTGACTGCTGACGGGTAGCCACACGCATGATCGGCAGGGCCTGGCTGGCGCCCTGGTCGAGCCAGCGGGTGGGCAGCTGAGTGGCGCGGGTGATGCCGACCTTTATCCCTGACGAATTGGCCAGGTAGACCACGTGGTCG
This sequence comes from Pseudomonas sp. SIMBA_068, assembly GCF_046534705.1. NCBI lineage: Bacteria > Pseudomonadati > Pseudomonadota > Gammaproteobacteria > Pseudomonadales > Pseudomonadaceae > Pseudomonas > Pseudomonas sp. SIMBA_068. Next base: position 11,911 of record NZ_JAWRYI010000016.1, on the reverse strand, counting down.
GTCATGCAGAACTGTTCGCCCCACGACGGCTCGCGACAGGTGCCAGCGTCGTAGTGGCATTTTTCCGGGGCCATGATGCACACATCGCACTGGGCCAGCTTGGTCATGCACGGGTAGCAGTACCCCTGGCTGAAGCTGGTCTTGGTGCGTTTGCCGCAGTGGTTGCAGTGAATGGCGCCGAGGTATTCCAGGCGCAGGCGCTGGCCGATCAGCGGGTTGACCGGCACCTGCGTGTCATCCAGGCGGAAGCTGTATTGCACCACGGGTGCCTGCAGGCTTACCGCCATTTTGCTCAACGAGCCACGAGCGAGTTCGATCAATGTACCGAGTCCGATTTGAACAGAATGTTGGCGATCGGCGCAGACTTCGATGCGCATTCCTGCGGGCCCATGTAGCCGGTGCGCTGGTCTTCGGGCAGGTTCTGGATCTCCCAGGCGATCACGGCTTGCAGCGAAAGCTCTTTTTGCTCGGCGGTGAGCTTGCGGCCATCGGACCATTTGCCGATTTCCACGGCCAGTTTCAGGCTCTCGTAGATTTCCGGTGTGATGTTTTCAATCATTTGCGCGAAAGTGGACATAGTGTCTCCTGATTCAAGCCGACAGTTTACGCCGGGCCAGCGCCCCACCCAAGAGCCCGGTCAGGCATCCGATGAGCAACCCGCCAACATGGGCGGCGTTGGCGATCTGGCCGAGGCCCAGCGTGCCAACCACACCGGTCAGGCATACCACCAGCCAGATCAGCATCATCACCAGCACGCCCTTGGGCAGGTTGAAGTAACGATTGGGCGCCAGCCACTGATACAGCCAGATATGCCCGAGCAAGCCGTACAGCACGCCAGACAGCCCGCCGAACAGGCTCGGCCCGCTGGTGTAGTGCTGGGCCAGGTTGGACACCAGGCTGAACAGCAGGGTCAGGCCCAGCAGCATCCAGGGGCCCTGGCGCAGTTCGATTCGCTTGCCCAGCTCCCAGTACCACAGGCTGTTCATGGCCAGGTGCAGCACACCGAAGTGCAGCAGCATGGGCGATACCAGGCGCCACCACTGGCCTTCGTCCAGAACTTGCGCCAGCGAGCTGAAGTACAGGTAGTCGCCCTGGACGCGGAAGTCGAGGAAGGTGAACCAGCTGATGGTGGTGAAGTTGTCGCCCAGGCTGGTGAGGCCGGCGACGATGAAACACAACAGCAGGGTGAGGGTGGTGACCTTGCAGGCTTTGGCCTGTTCTACCAGGGAGGGCTGTGTGGGGCTATTCGCGGGCATGCTCGCTTGCACCGGTTCCTCTGCCACCTGGATGTCGGCATTGCCGTCGGGGTAGCGTTGGTAGAGTTGCAGCACGTCTTCGACCAGGGTGTCAGGCGCCCAGAGCACCTGGGCATCGCCGTCCTCGCTCACCCGGTGCGGCACCTGCAGGCGCTGCAGCAGGTGGATGAAGCCGCTGAGGTCGACCGACAGCGGCAGGCGCATCACTTCGATAATATTCATTGGTTGGCCTGTGGGCGGTCGACGTCGACCCAGACGAACTTGTGCGGGTCGATGCGGGTTTCATCATCCAGCCGATAGGCGGCCAGCTTGCCGTAGAGCACGGCGCTGTAGTCCAGGCAGGCCAGGTTGGCGCGGATCGGCGCCGGCCGGCCGCTGCGCCAGTAGTGGCCAACGAACAGCAACGGCTCTTCTTCGGCATAACGCAGCAAGGCGTTCTTCTGGCTGTGGCTGAGCGGGGTACTGGCCACCTCTTCGGGCAGGGCATCGGGCTGGAACACGATGTCGCCGTAGGTTTGCGGGTCTTCTTCCCAGAACTTGGTGCGGAAGAAGGCACGGGTCAGGCCGTCGCCGCCGGTCAGGGTCAGGCCGTCCGGCAGGCGCATGTCGGTGCCGCGCAGCAGGCGGTTGCACACCGTGTCGGCGAAACTGCCACTCACCGCCGAGGCCTGGATGAAGTGCTCATCAATGCGCCCGTCAGGGTATTGCTGGCGCAGCGGCTCGATCAACCGCGGGTCCCAGCAGGCGTGCACCAGGCGGAAGCGCCCGGCGTCGATGAACAGCGGCAGCTGGTAGAACCAGTTGACGAAGTCGTGCCAGTCGCCGGGGTGGTGGGCGAACTGGGTGAGGGTTTCGTCGATCAGCCGGGCGTGGCGTGGCGTGTGCTCGCGCACATAGGCCTTGCCGCTGCCGGGCAGCGCCGGGGTGACCCAGCCCAGGGCGTTGTATTCGTGGTTGCCCATGATGCAGAACGCCTGGCCGGCCTCGACCATGTCATGGACGATGTGCAGCGCCTCGCGAATGCGTGGCCCGCGGTCGACGATATCGCCCAGGAACAGCGCCAGGCGCCTTGGGTGGCGCCACACGCCGGCCACACGCTTGTAACCGAGGGCGTCGAGCAGGCGTTCAAGGGTCAGTGCACAGCCGTGCACGTCACCAATGATGTCGAAACTTCGCGCCGGATCGAGCATCAGTCGTCCCTGCTCCCCAGACGGCTGCCCCAACCCAGTTTGGTGCGGCAGACCTCGTAGTAATTGTGGTCCAGCGGGTGGATAAGGCGCAGCTTCTGCGGTTTCTTGCTCACCGTGATGGTGTCGCCGGGGGCGCAGGTAAAGTGGTTCTGGCCGTCACAGGACACCTGCGGGTAGATCTGCAGGTCCTTGGACACCACGATCTTCAGCTCGCTGTTGCCGTCGACCACGATCGGCCGGCCCGACAGGGTGTGCGGGTACATTGGCACGATGACGATGGCGTCGAGCTTGGGGTGCATGATCGGGCCACCGGCCGACAGCGCGTAGGCGGTGGAACCGGTGGGGGTGGCGACGATCAGGCCGTCGGCCTTCTGGCTGCAGACGAACTGGCCGTCGATGTAGATCTCGAACTCGATCATGCGCGTGGACTTGCCCGGGTGCAGAACCACGTCGTTCAGCGCATCACCCTGGCCGATGGCTTCGTGGTGGCGACGCACCTCGGCCTGCAGCAGGAAGCGGTTTTCCACCAGGTAGTGGCCGTCGAGCACTTGCGCCACTTTCTCTTCCAGCTCGTCGGGGCGGATGTCGGTGAGGAAGCCCAAATTGCCACGGTTGATGCCCAGCACCGGAATGTTGTGCCGGGCCAGGGCGCGGGCGGCGCCCAGCAGGCTGCCGTCGCCGCCGACCACGATGACCAGGTCACAGACCTCGCCCAGCAGCTTGCGGGTGGAGGTTTGCAGGCCATGGCCGGGCAGTACTTCGGCAATGGTGTCTTCGAGAATCACATGCAAGTGGCGCTCGAGGAGGAATTTTTTCAGTCGGCGAATGGTGTCGAGCACCTGCGAGCTGCCAAGGCGACCGATGATACCGATATTGCGAAATTGCTCCATGGGGCTCCTGCGGGGCTCTGCGACGGGTGACGATGGACCGATTATGGGCGAAACCACCGGGCAGCGGCAAACCGGCTATGCTCGCTGGATGACTCCATTCGCCCTGCTCAACGACCTGCCCCGGCAGCTACGCCGCCCCGCCGTGCGCGACCTGGCCTGGGCCCTGCTGTCGCCGCCCCTGCTCAGCGCCCCGCCCTGCCCCCAGCGCCACCCGCTGACGGGCAGCCTCTGGGCGGAGCAGCCGCAGCGCCTCGAGGGCTGGTTGCGGGCGCTGGATGCCGACGATCGCCCGTTGCGCGATTGGCTGGCAAAGCTCGGCAGCCGGCGGCTGGGGCTTTACTACGAACGGCTGTGGCAATTTTCCCTGGGCCAGGCACCCGGCATCGAGCTGCTGGCGGCCAACCTGGCAATCCGTGACGGTGGGCACACCCTGGGCGAGCTGGACGTGGTGCTGCGCGACCGCGACGGTGTGCACCACCTTGAGCTGGCGATCAAGTTGTACCTGGGGCCGCAAGACGCCGGGCACGACCCGCATGCCTGGCTGGGGCCTGGGTGCCATGACCGGCTGGAGACCAAGCTTGCGCACCTGACCGGGCACCAGTTGCCCATGTCGAACGGCGCGCACAGCCGCGAGCTGTTGGCACGGTTGGGGGTTGAGCAGGTGCAGGCACACGTGTGGCTGGGTGGCTACCTGTTCTATCCGTGGCCTGGGCATGCCGAACCACCTGCGGGCGCCAACCCGCAGCACTTGCGCGGGCGCTGGGTGCGCCGGCGGGACTGGGTCATGGCAGAGGGTGAGCATTGGCAGCCATTGCAGCGGCATGCCTGGCTGGCACCTGCGCGGGTCGAGGCAGGCGACGGCTGGACGGTGGAGCAGTTTGCGGCCTGGTTGCACATGCTTGAGCGGCAGGCGCCGGCGCAGTTGCTGGTGAGGTTGGAGCCTGATGCCGAGGGTGCCTGGCAGGAGGTGGAGCGGGTGTTTCTGGTGGCTGACAGTTGGCCATTTTCAGCGCAGGCATGATGTTGCCTGACCCGGCCTCTTCGCAGCACAAGGCTGCTCCTACAGGGACCGTACAGGTCTTGAGAGCCGTGCTGCCCGTGTAGGAGCAGCCTTGTGCTGCGAAGAGGCCGGCACAGGCAACACAATTTTCACAGACCTAGCGCAAAGATTTGTTTCTGGTAACCACTACAGTGGTACCTGAGCGCCAGCAAGAGCGCCATTTTGACCTGATGACGAGGACCGATCATGGTTTCATCCACCCCCGCGACCCATTACGCGCGCCTGTCCATTGCCCTGCATTGGCTGATGCTGGTGCTGCTGGCCGCTGTCTATGCACTCATCGAATTGCGCGGCCTGTTCCCCAAGGACAGTGCCGAACGCAACCTGATGAAGGACCTGCACTTCATGCTCGGGCTCAGCGTGTTCGTGCTGGTCTGGCTGCGCCTGGCCATGCGCCTGAGCCGCCCTACCCCGCCCATCGTGCCCAAGCCGCCGGCCTGGCAGACCGGCCTTGCGCACCTGATGCACCTGGCGCTGTACCTGCTGATGATCGGCCTGCCGCTGGCCGGCTGGCTGATCCTCAGCGCCGCCGACAAACCGGTGCCGTTCTTCGGCCTGGAACTGCCGCACCTGATCGGTCCGGACCCGGACCAGGCCAAGTTCATCAAAGGCTGGCATGAACGCGTGGGCAGCTGGGGCTACTGGCTGATCGGCCTGCACGCGGTGGCCGGGCTGTACCACCACTATGTGCAGCGCGACAACACGCTGCTGCGCATGCTGCCCTACAAGTAACCTCGCCGGCCCTGCAGGCCACCGGTGTGTACCACGATCAGGCGGGTGCCGGGCGCGAACAGCCCGGCCTCGACCTGATCACGCAAGGCCAGCAGGGCCTTGCCGGTGTAGAGGGCTTCAAGCGGTACACCGCTGTGCAGCTCGCACTCTGCGACGAATCCCAGCAGCTCATCGTCGAATTTGCCGAAACCGCCACGGCAAGCGTCGTGTAGCTGGTAGCCGTGCGCACCGGCCAATGCTGTCACCGCGTCCGGCACACCATGATCCCTGGGCACAGCCAGCGCGCCATGGACGGCATGTGCACCCGCCTCGGCCAGTACCAGGCCGGCCAAGGTAGTACCTGTTCCGGCAGCCAGCCACCAGGCATCGTAGCCCGACCAGCCCAGTGCCGTGATCTGCGCGCGTGCCTGTTCCATGATCAGGCCACAGCCCTGTGCACCGGCCGGCCCGCCGCCGCCTTCCGGAATGCAATGCCAGCCTGGGTAGCGTGCCTGCCAGGGCCCCCAGAATCCGGGTTCGTTGCGCGCGCGGTAGCCGCCGTAGCCCAGCCAGTGCAGCTCCATGCCCAGCGCCTGAAGGTCACGCACCGTAGGTGTTTCCTGAGCGTGACCCCGCAGCAGGCCGGCGGTGGCGAAGCCGAAGCGCTTGCCGGCGGCGGCCAGGGCGTGCAGGTGGTTGGAGTGGTTGCCGCCGAGGCTGATCAGGCCCGGGGCTTTGCTGACGCTGGCTTGCTGCAGGTGATGGCGAAGCTTGAACCACTTGTTGCCGCTGATCAGTGGGTCGATCAGGTCCAGCCGCAGGATGGCGGCCTCGACATTGGCAATTGCCAGCCAAGGCAGGCTCAGGGGTTGCAGGGGCGCTTGAGGGAAGTCGAAAAGCATCGTGCGAGTTTACCAGCGAAATCCTGGGGCCGCTGTGCGGCCCCAGCAACCTCAGAGCTCAGCCGCCAACCTTGAACCTTGGTTGATCGCCCGTTTGGCATCCAGCTCGGCCGCCACATCGGCCCCGCCAATCAGGTGCACCGACTGCCCCGCCGCCACCAGGCCGTCCTGCAACTCACGCAGCGGGTCCTGCCCGGCGCAGATCACCACGTTGTCCACCGGCAGCACCTGCGGCTCGCCGTCCGCCACGCGGATGTGCAAACCGGCATCGTCGATACCCAGGTACTCGACGCTGTTCAGCATCTGCACCCGCTTGTTCTTCAACCCGGTGCGGTGAATCCAGCCGGTCGTCTTGCCCAGGCCATCACCCACCTTGGACTTCTTGCGCTGCAACAGGTAGACCTGGCGCGCCGGGGCATGCGGCTCGGCCTTGACCCCGGCCACACCACCACGCGCCTCAAGCTGGGTATCGATGCCCCACTCCTTCCAGAACGCCTCACGGTCCTGGCTGGTGGCCACGCCCTCGTGCACCAGGTACTCGGACACATCGAAACCGATGCCACCCGCACCAATCACCGCAACCGCCTTGCCCACCGGCTTGCGCTCAAGCAGCACGTCCAGGTAGCTGAGCACCTTGGCATGCTCGACACCTGGGATGTCCGGGGTACGCGGTGCGATGCCAGTGGCCAGGATGATTTCGTCGTAGCCGCCGCTCACCAACGCCTGTACGTCGACACGGGTATTCAGGCGCAGGTCCACGCCCGTGTTTTTCACCTTGTTGCGGAAATAGCGCAGGGTTTCGAAGAACTCCTCCTTGCCAGGCACTCGCTTGGCCACGTTGAACTGGCCGCCGATTTCGCTGGCGGCGTCAAACAGCGTCACCGCATGGCCACGCTCGGCTGCCACGGTGGCCGCAGCCAAACCGGCGGGGCCGGCGCCAACCACGGCAATGCGCTTCACTGCCCGTACTGGCAGGTAGTTGAGCTCGGTTTCGTGGCAGGCACGCGGGTTGACCAGGCAGCTGGTCAGCTTGCCGCCAAAAGTATGGTCCAGGCAGGCCTGGTTGCATCCGATGCAGGTATTGATCTCGTCGGCGCGGCCAGCCGCTGCCTTGTTGACGAAGTCCGGGTCGGCCAGGAACGGCCGGGCCATCGAGACCATGTCGGCATCGCCTTCGGCCAATACGGCTTCGGCCACTTCCGGCGTATTGATACGGTTGGTGGTGATCAACGGAATGCTCACCACACCACGCAGCTTGGCGGTTACTTTGGTAAATGCCGCACGCGGGACCTTGGTGGCAATGGTCGGGATACGCGCTTCGTGCCAGCCGATGCCGGTGTTGATCAAGGTCGCGCCGGCCTGCTCGATGGCCTTGGCCAGCAGCTCGATCTCGTCCCAGGTGCTGCCACCCTCGACCAGGTCGAGCATCGACAGGCGGAAGATGATGATGAAATTCGGCCCTACCGCGCCGCGCACCCGGCTGACGATTTCCACCGCCAGGCGCATGCGGTTTTCGTAGCTGCCGCCCCAGCGGTCGGTGCGGTGGTTGGTATGGGCAGCCAGGAACTGATTGATGAAGTAGCCTTCCGAACCCATGATCTCGACGCCGTCGTAGCCGGCGCGCAGGGCCAGTGCCGCGCAATTGACGAAGTCGGCGATCTGTTTCTCGATGCCCTCCTCGTCCAGCTCTTTGGGCTTGAACGGGTTGATCGGCGCCTGGATTGCGCTAGGTGCCACCTGCCGTGGGCTGTAGGCGTAGCGCCCGGCATGCAGGATCTGCAGGCACACCTTGCCACCGGCGGCGTGCACGGCTTCGGTGACGATGCGGTGCTTGTCGGCTTCTTCCTCGGTGCTGAGCTTGGCCGCGCCGGAATACACCCCGCCTTCATCGTTGGGCGCAATGCCGCCCGTGACCATCAGGCCGACGCCGCCCCGGGCGCGTTCGGCAAAGTACGCGGCCATGCGCTCGAAGCCGCCGGGGCGCTCTTCGAGGCCGGTGTGCATCGAGCCCATCAAGGTGCGGTTGCGCAGAGTGGTGAAGCCCAGGTCCAGCGGAGCGAGCAGGTGCGGGTAGCGGTCGGCGGCCATGGAAGGTCCCCTGGTGGCGTGATCACGGTATGCGGGCACCTCACTGGTCGGCGGGGCCCGTCGTTTGTCTGTCAGCGACATTAAACAGCCGTTTGAATTGGCTCAATGATCGAAACTGACAAGTTATTGATCCTGACGAACAGCAGGACTACGCTAGGGAACCCTCGTTTCTTAAGGCGTCGTCCTGTTTCATGCGAAAACTCTTGGCAAGCGCCCTGGCGCTGGTGATGATCGCTTCCCTCTGCGGCTACGGTTTCTGGACCCAACAGCGCCCGGAAGGCCACTACCTTTCCGACCTGCGCATCGAGCTGGCACTCAACCATGGCGTACCGGGCGAGCACGGCAACCTGCTGGGCGTCGAGCCGCTGCTGTACCCAGGCGACTACCAGAACCTGCAACGCCTTCACCGCAAGCTGGCAGCCTATCTGGAGCAGGCCCGCGCCCAGGGCCTGGTGAGCCCGCGCACGGTGGTGGTGCTGCCGGAGCACATCGGTACCTGGCTATGGGCTCGCGGGGAAAAGAACGAGCTGTATCAGGTCACGCAAAGCCGCGAGGCCTTGCAATGGCTGGAGCTGAGCAACCCGCTGCGTTACGGCCTGGCCATGCTGGGTGCCGACGGCGACGATTGGCGCGCGGATGCACACCTGCGCATGAAGGCCGAGCAGATGGCCGCGGACTACCAACAGCTGTTCGGCGGGCTGGCCAAAGAGTTTGGCGTCACCCTGGTGGCTGGCTCCATCGTGCTGCCTGCGCCATACGTGAAACAGGGCGTGCTGCACGCCGGCAGTGGCCCGCTGTTCAATAGCAGCCTGGTGTTTGCCGGTGATGGCTCACTGCTGGGCCAGCCACAGCGCCAGCAATTCCCCGACAGTGAAATGCGCCGCTATGTCCACGATGGCCGCCAACAACCCCTGCAAGTGGTGCAAACCCCTGCCGGGCGCCTGGGTGTACTGGTGGGCAGTGACAGCTGGTACCCGGAAAACCATCAGCAACTGGCACAACAAGCGGTACAACTGATCGCCAACCCGGTATTCCTCAGCGGCAAGGGCAGTTGGGAAGCGCCATGGCGTGGCAATCGCCACCAGGAGGCCAGCGCCGGGCTGCCCCTGCAACGTGGCGAGGTCAGCGAACAGAGCGCCTGGCAACGCCTGACCGAGGCCGCAGGGGCCAGCGTCAGCAGCATGAGCGTGTTCATGCGCGGGCAGTTCTGGGAACAGGCCAGCGACGGCCAGGGCTTTGCCCGCCAGTCGGGTGAGTTGCTGGCGGGTACCCCCAGCCATGGCGCTCGCCTGCTGAACTTGTGGCTATAGGCCCATGGCCCGCCCCCGTGTACGCCTGGGCGACCTTTCGGTAGGCTTTGTCCAGCCGCTGACCGATGCCCTGCGCGAACTGGGTCACGAGCCTGAGCCTCTGCTGCGCCGCTATGGCCTGGATGCACCCCGCCTCGCAGAGGCCGGCGCGCGCTTGTCGATCCCCCGTTACATGCACCTGGGCCACGCCGCCATCGAGCTGTGCGGTGACGCCGCGCTGGGCCTGCACATGGGGCGCCTGAGCCGACTGGCGCATGCCGGTCTCGCCGGGGTCACCGCCGCCCAGGCGCCGACCTTGGGCGATGCGGCGCGCACCCTGCTGCGCTTCGAGCCACTGTATGCGGCCAACTACCGTGGCCATTCCAGCTTCGAGGAAGATGCCCAGGGCGCCTGGTTGCGCTTCTACTCCATCAGCCCCTACAACGCCTACAACCGCTTCGTGGTGGATTCACTGCTTGCCGGCTGGCTGGCGCAGCTGGCCGATCTGGCTGGCACAACGGTGCAGGCCGAGCGCCTGGACATCGAATTTTCCGCGCCTCCCTATGCGGCGCGCTATCAGCCGCTGTGCAGCGCACCCGTACAGTTCGCGGCCGAGGGCAACCAGCTGCGTCTGAGCCGCGCCACACTGCAGCTGGCCAACCCCAGGCACTGCCCAAGCACCTGGCAGCACCTGCTGCAGCTGTGTGAGGCGCAAATGCAACAGCTTACGCGGGTGCGCAGCCTGGGTGAGCGCATTACTCATCTGCTGGGCCCGCTGCTCAATGGCGGCCGTGAACCGGACCTGGAAGAAGTGGCGCTGCACTTGCAGTTGCCCACCTGGACCCTGCGCCGCAAGCTGGCCGAGGAAGGCACGCGCTTTCGCGACTTGCTCAATGAAACGCGGCGCGACCTGGCCGAGACCTATATCCGTGACACGGAGCTGGCCTTTGGCGAGATTGCCTATCTGTTGGGGTTTGCTTCGGCCGAGGCCTTCCAGCGCGCGTTCAAGCGCTGGACGGGCCTTACGCCGGGGGAGTTCCGCCGCAGCCAGCGGCGGGCGGGCTAAAGCTCGGTAGCGTCTTCAGCCGGTTCCGGGGTGTCCAGTTCGTAAGCCTGGGTTTCGAGTAGTTCTTCCTGGTATTCATCCATCGCCCTGCGTCCTCTTTGCTCGTTATGTCTTCGTAGGTATCACCTTCAGCCTAGGCAGGTGGGATGAAGAGATGATGACAAGCTTATGAGTGATAAACGTAGCAGGTGTTCAGGAAGTTATCGCGGGGTGTCTGTAACAGGGAATGTTGAAAGCCTGTACCGGCCTCTTCGCGGGCTTGCCCGCTCCCACAGGTCCTTCACAAGCTCTGAAACTTGCGCATTACCTGTGGGAGCGGGCAAGCCCGCGAAAGGGCCGGTACGGGCGCCCCGTCAAAGGGAAGGCGACGCGGCCTCGGCAGGCTGGGCTTCCTGCTGCACCTGAATCGGCGCTGCTTCGGCCGGCGGCGCGACCGGCTGCGAGCCCTGGCTGTCATTCACCACCGGTGCCGCTGCTGCTTCACTGGCCGGGGCAACGGCCGCAGCCGCTGGTGCAACTTGCGCCACAGGTACGGCTTCCGGAGCCGGGGCAGGTGCCACCGGGTTCGCAGCTGCCTGCTCCGGCAGCCCCAGTTCCACCGCGGGTTTCTGTACCTTGGGCGCCTCGACCTTGGCCTCTTCGACCTTCTTCGGCTTCGGTTTGGGCAGGTAGCTCTCTACCAGGGCGAAATACCGGTCATAGAACTGCGCCGCCGTCACCGTTTCGCTGGCCACCTTGACCATCGAGTCGTCGCTGGAGCCGATCGGCATCGATACCGAACCCAGCACGCCCACGCCCAGGCTGGCGGAGGTGTTGGACTTTTTCAGGGCGTAACGGTCCTGCAGGGCGTTGGCGAACATGGTCGAACGCTGCTCGTCGCTCACATCCGGCGCGCAGGTCACGTTGAAGCTGATCTGCAGGTGGTTCTCGCTGTTCTGCTGGAAGCTCTTGTTGCCCACCACCTGGTTGGTGCCGCTGTTGGTGATGATGTAGCCCTGGCTGAGCAAGGCACGCCGGGCGGCCTCGCAGGAGCCGGCATCGCTCACCGGAAAACTGCGCGAGAAGGTACCCGAGTCATCGAAGTTCTCGTGCTCGTACACGGCGGTTTTTTTCGAGGAACAACCGGCCACCCCCGCCAGCACCAGGGCCAGCCCGAGCGCACCAAAGACGGAAGATCTGGTCATTGCGAATTCCGGGTAAGTCGAGAAGGTGCCTATTGTGCAACACAGCAGGCAGGCACAGGAACCACTGGTCGGTGAAGAGTCTGTCAGGTTGGTGTAAATCTGGGTAAAGCCGGGGGTTTCCAGCCGTAGAAACAAAAAAAGCGACCCGAAGGTCGCTTTTTTCGTGCTTCAAGGCGTTCAAGGGGCCTTGAGGCCAAGATGGCGCAGCGGACGGGACTCGAACCCGCGACCCCCGGCGTGACAGGCCGGTATTCTAACCGACTGAACTACCGCTG
>NZ_JAWRYI010001147.1:0-251 GCF_046534705.1 Pseudomonas sp. SIMBA_068 | reverse complement strand
CCATTGACCATGAAATGAAACGCCTCGGCGCGGATTGTATGTTCCTTGATATCAGCCATAAGCCCGCTGATTTTATTCGCCAGCATTTCCCGATGATTTATGAAAAATTGCTCGGGCTGGGGATTGATCTCACACAAGAACCGGTACCGATTGTGCCTGCTGCACACTATACCTGCGGTGGTGTAATGGTTGATGATCATGGGCGTACGGACGTCGAGGGCTTGTATGCCATTGGCGAGGTGAGTTATACC
>NZ_JAWRYI010001146.1:0-251 GCF_046534705.1 Pseudomonas sp. SIMBA_068 | reverse complement strand
GCCTTACTACAGGTCTCCCCCGCCACCACCGGCGCTACACGTTTCGGGTGGCTCGGCCGGAGGTTCCTCGCATAGGCCACCAGATCCTTGGGATAGACCCTATGCTCGACCCCGCTGTCATCAAGGCCATACAGAAAGGCGATGGCTGCCGCCTCGAACGCCCAATACCCGCAATAGCTGCCCTCGTCCCCTTGCAGGTGGCTGTCGTGCCAGGGCGCCTGTTCGAACGCGGGGTACCAGTCGTCACAGTA
>NZ_JAWRYI010001145.1:0-251 GCF_046534705.1 Pseudomonas sp. SIMBA_068 | reverse complement strand
CCCCATTCGTCGATGCGCTGGGCCAGCTTGCGAAAGCCCGCCGCCTCGACCAGTTGGTCCATCTCTGCCTGGCTGCGCCGGCGCATTACCCACGCTTCGCCGCCGCGGTGGCTGGTCAGGGCGCGGGCGATCATTTCCAGTTGCGGGTGCCAGGGCTGGCCGGTGTAGACCAGGTAACCGCCCTCTTCGACGGCATCGGCCAGGCCAGCGAGAGAGTTGCCTACCTGGGTGTTGCTGGGGAACAGTTCGTA
>NZ_JAWRYI010001144.1:0-251 GCF_046534705.1 Pseudomonas sp. SIMBA_068 | reverse complement strand
GAAGTTGCAGCAGAACCACCGGTACCATATGTGGTGGCAATGTTTCACGAAGCTGCGCCTGCAATGCGCTGGTATCCAACGGCAGGCCCGATTGCGACACCAGATAGCCCACCAATTGACGCGCATCACCACCGGTGGCAGCCGCCTGGTTAATCACACAGGCGTGGGTAACGGCTTGTTCGACATCCGGCAGCGCCTGCATCACGCGATCGATTTCGCCCAGTTCGATACGCTGCCCGCGAATTTTTAGC
>NZ_JAWRYI010001143.1:0-251 GCF_046534705.1 Pseudomonas sp. SIMBA_068 | reverse complement strand
GAACTTAACCACGTGATAATGGCCGCATAATTAGTAGTGTTGCCTTTATATTTCGACCAATAGCGTGTAAATCCTATGCGAGGGAACAACCAATGCTCGGCCACAATAACAGCACCTACAGGGGCCATCATTAGGCCCATTATTCCAACAAATCCCAACAGTTGAGAAAATACAAACGGGAAACACGCAATAATCGTAGTAACAATACCCACAACAACGGTCACTTTCGTGCGGCCCCATTTATGATTAAC
>NZ_JAWRYI010001142.1:0-251 GCF_046534705.1 Pseudomonas sp. SIMBA_068 | reverse complement strand
AGCTTTTAAGCGCCTCTTTACCACCGCGTAAAATAACGCCATTACCGGATTTAAAACACAAAGCACCAGCGTCTGCGGTCACATTAGGGCGTGCTTCATAAATCATACAAACAACACCAAGTGGTACGCGCATTTTACGAATTTTAATACCATTAGGTCGTTCGGTGATTTCACGAAGCTGACCCACTGGATCATCAAGGCTTACTATAACTTCTATCCCTTCAGCCATCGATTCTATGCGCTCATCGTTC
>NZ_JAWRYI010001141.1:0-251 GCF_046534705.1 Pseudomonas sp. SIMBA_068 | reverse complement strand
CGGCTGGCGCTGGAAAATGAAGCCCTTAAGGTGTTTGATGCCGATACGCTGCAACGCGGACTGATTGAAGCGGCGACCCGCAAGCCGGACTTAGTGATCCTGGATCTGGGTCTGCCGGATGGAGATGGCACCGATTTCATTCGTGACCTGCGCCAGTGGAGCGCCATACCGGTGATTGTGCTGTCAGCGCGCAGCGATGAGCAGGATAAGATCGCCGCACTGGATGCGGGGGCAGATGACTATCTGACCAA
>NZ_JAWRYI010000131.1:0-366 GCF_046534705.1 Pseudomonas sp. SIMBA_068 | reverse complement strand
CTGTCAAGCCAGTGAACATTTTCCCAACCGCGTAACCAGGTCATCTGTCGCTTAGCAAGCTGCCGGGTTGCGCAAATTCCCCGATAAACCATCTCGCTGTAATCGATTTCGCCCGATAAATAAGACCACATCTGACGATAGCCAACACAACGAATGGAAGGCATGTCCGTATGCAAATCACCTCGTGCAAAAAGGGCCCGAGACTCCGCTTCAAATCCTGACGCCAACATCTGCTCAAAACGCAACGCGATGCGCTGGTGCAGCAATTCACGGCTCGCGGGGGCGATGGCAAACTGTTGCACGTCGTAGGGTAACGCTTCACCGGATGTTTTTGTCAGTTCCGTTAAAGTTTTACCCGAAATAAAA
>NZ_JAWRYI010001140.1:0-251 GCF_046534705.1 Pseudomonas sp. SIMBA_068 | reverse complement strand
ATTCCTTCTTTCCCTCTCTGACGTTTGACAGTGTCAATCCTTCCGAGCAACTGACGGAGCAGGAGCAGATTCAATCACTGACTGACCGGGAAGTGACCGTATTGCAATACCTGGCCCAAGGGTATTCCAACAAACAAATTGGCGAAATGCTCTTTCTTAGCAATAAAACCGTAAGCACCTACAAAACACGACTGCTACAAAAGCTGGGTGCGACGTCACTGGTTGACCTGGCGGAGTTTGCCAAACGCAAC
>NZ_JAWRYI010001139.1:0-251 GCF_046534705.1 Pseudomonas sp. SIMBA_068 | reverse complement strand
CTATTTTTAAAGCATCGGCGAGTAAAAATAAAAACCTAACTTTCAATTTAGATATGGTTGTTCGCCCTGAAAATTACGCCATTGCAGGGCTTAAAGCAGTTCCTCCTTCTTGGCGATCTGGGCTGCCAGCACGCGACATAGCAAATATGAAGCTACTTAAAAAGTTTGATGGTGAACTCGGTAATCAAACTGCTTGGGAAATGCTTACAGAACTTGAAAAAGGGTTTTACCCCACTTTTTATTACCAAGAC
>NZ_JAWRYI010001138.1:0-251 GCF_046534705.1 Pseudomonas sp. SIMBA_068 | reverse complement strand
TTGTTGATCGGCAGACCGTCTTTGTTGGTCAGCGTGATGGTGTAGGTGATCTCGCCGCCTTCGGTAACCGAAGGGGTGGCGGTCAGCTTGGCCACGACCTCGTCGGTGGTATCGGTCACTTGAACAGTGGCCGCACCGCCCAGTTGCAGGTTCTCGAAGGTAGCGCCGGTGGCGTCTACAGCCGAATTGATGCCCAGGCTGATCTGGCCAGCGTCATTGTAAACGTCATCGCCTTGTGCAGCGTGCTCGTA
>NZ_JAWRYI010001137.1:0-252 GCF_046534705.1 Pseudomonas sp. SIMBA_068 | reverse complement strand
AACCGCTCCTGGCGCACCGACAAAATTGGCAAACGCCCATTCGATATTCATCACGAAAATCTTGCCGACGTCGCGTTTGATCCAGTGGTCGAATATCGCCACCAAAAATTCACCGAACTCCTCGGGGCGAACCGACCATTCCGTCAGTTCGCCCTGAATATCGCCGGGAGCATGTAGCTTAAGTCCAGCATGAACAGCCGTTTCATCAGCCAGGCGTTCGACCACAGGAATAAACTGGATAAACTCAACGCC
>NZ_JAWRYI010001136.1:0-252 GCF_046534705.1 Pseudomonas sp. SIMBA_068 | reverse complement strand
CCCGACCAACCCGGACTACTGGGACTTCCTGTATTTCTCCTTCACCATCTGCGTGGCGGTGCAAACCTCGGACGTCGGCGTGGCCACCCGCGAGCTGCGCAAGATCGTCCTCGCCCAGTCGCTGATCGGTTTTCGGTTCAACCCCGCAATCCTCGGTTTCTCGATCAATATCGCCGCCGGGCTGTTCAGTTGAGGCTGCACAAAACTTCTAGACCCCAGACCTGGCACCGCCGTTAACTGCCAGGGTTGCCG
>NZ_JAWRYI010001135.1:0-252 GCF_046534705.1 Pseudomonas sp. SIMBA_068 | reverse complement strand
TATGCGCGAAGCGGCCGATAATCGGCGACAGGATCACCGGAATAATCCCTAGCGGCGCAGAGGCCAAACCTGCCCAGGTCGCCGTGTAACCGTAGACCTCCTGCAACAACTGCGGCAGCAGAACAATAGCGCCGAAGTAGAGCATATACGCGAGGCTGATACACAAGCAGCCGATGGTGAAGTTGCGCGACTTAAACAACGACAGATCGACTATCGGGTTATCGTCGGTCAGCTCCCAGACAATCAGGAAGC
>NZ_JAWRYI010001134.1:0-252 GCF_046534705.1 Pseudomonas sp. SIMBA_068 | reverse complement strand
ATTGGCGGGCCGTCATCCTTCCTGCACGGCGCAGGTGCCGTGGGCGGCTCGATCAACTACATCACCAAGCTTGCCAGCCGTGACCAGCAGACCCTCGACGGGCGCGTACGCTATGGCAGTTACGATGACTCGGAGGTGGCCTTCGGCATCAATCAGGCACTGGCCAGCAACCCCGCCGATGCCCGCCACTTCATGCGCCTGGATTTCAGCCGGGGCCAGGGCAATGGCTACATCGACCGCAACCAGCGACAC
>NZ_JAWRYI010001133.1:0-252 GCF_046534705.1 Pseudomonas sp. SIMBA_068 | reverse complement strand
CGGCAATTGCAATACGTTTGATGCCTTTGCTTTGTGCATACTTAACAGCAATCGCTAAGCTATTAAATACGCAAAACCCTGATGACGAGTGCTTATTGGCATGATGCCCTGGCGGACGCACAGAGCAAAATGCCGCGTCGAGTTTATCATCAAGTATTTCATCTACCGCAAAAACCCCGGCCCCCACCGCGCGCTCAATTGCTTTAAAAGAGTCAGGGCAAAGCCATGTATCGCCATCGAGATTATTTAAGC
>NZ_JAWRYI010000130.1:0-367 GCF_046534705.1 Pseudomonas sp. SIMBA_068 | reverse complement strand
AAGCCGGTTACTCGCGCCTGATATCGATACGCAGGCCAGTTGGCGCCGTGTCGGCTACGCACAAGTTTGCCGGTCTGTTCGGGCGGGCACTTCTTGCAGGGCGCAGTGGAGTCGGACATTGTCCGCGATTCCGTCTTTGCCTTCGCCTGCTCGTCCATCTTGCTAACGTCACCCCGAAGGCTACCTATCCCCGCTACTGCCGCGCCCCCCAGTAATACGCTTCCAATAGCCGACAATGCCGGCCCCGCTTCCGCCGCTGCGGCTGTCACTAGGGGGATTAACGGTGCCGCCATGCGGGACTCCTTTCAAGCTATCGGGATGTTGGGATCGCCAAGTGATCTCTTGGACGTAGACTTGGAAACGCTCG
>NZ_JAWRYI010001132.1:0-252 GCF_046534705.1 Pseudomonas sp. SIMBA_068 | reverse complement strand
GAAGTTCCTGACCGCCAGCGGCATGGGCCGGCTCAATCAATGCTGCGGTGCGGCGATGCTGGCGCTGGCGGGGTTTCTAGCGCTGTATCGGCGCAGCTGAAACGCCGCGCCAGGTTTCAGAAGGCCAGCTTGTAACCGATGGAAAACAGCATGACCGCCAGGCACGGGCGCAGGATCTCGTCGGAAATGCGCCCGGTCATGTGGCTGCCGATCCAGATCCCGGGCAACGAGCCCATCAGCAGGAAACCCAGC
>NZ_JAWRYI010001131.1:0-252 GCF_046534705.1 Pseudomonas sp. SIMBA_068 | reverse complement strand
AAAAACCCGCCGGTTTACGCTGGCGGGTTTTCGTTAAATCAGGTGAAACTGACCGATAAGCCGCTTTCTTTTGGGTATAGTGTCGTGGACAGTCATTCATCTTTCTGCCCCTCCAAAAGCAAAAACCCGCCGAAGCGGGTTTTTACGTAAATCAGGTGAAACTGACCGATAAGCCGGGTTCTGTCGTGGACAGTCATTCATCTAGGCCAGCAATCGCTCACTGGCTCAAGCAGCCTACCCGGGTTCAGTACG
>NZ_JAWRYI010001130.1:0-252 GCF_046534705.1 Pseudomonas sp. SIMBA_068 | reverse complement strand
ACTCAGCGATCACCGGACATCACATTGCCCGGTAATCAGCTGATTTACATCGGTGCTACAGCCTCAGCTTATTTTTGAGATTGCTGATTTTGCTCAGCCTCTTTCTGTTTTTTCTTCGCCATATGATGACCGACTGCGCAGACCGCTGCGGCACCGGCCACACCATGATGAGCAACATGACCTGCGACGCCGCCTACTGCGGCTCCCTTCAGACAGCCCTGGGCATTAGCCTGTAAATTCACCGACAGAAAC
>NZ_JAWRYI010001129.1:0-252 GCF_046534705.1 Pseudomonas sp. SIMBA_068 | reverse complement strand
ACCCACAGAGACTGATTCCGGGTAAAGCCGCGCCCGGAGAAATGCCGGGCCGGGGTGATGTGGACGTGCAGTCCTGGTGTCAGTTCGACGATGTCACTCCAATCCGCCTCGCGCACGAGTGACATGTCATAGCCCCAGGCCTCGAAATGTGCCCCTACGCCCAGTCCAGCGATCACGCGCCTCACCTTGGGCTTGAGGGCGCGAATGGTCGGGTAGTCCAGATGATCGTAGTGGTCGTGGGTGATCAGTAGC
>NZ_JAWRYI010001128.1:0-252 GCF_046534705.1 Pseudomonas sp. SIMBA_068 | reverse complement strand
ACGCAGCTGAACAGGTATAAGTCGCCTTCGCAGAGGAAGGCGGCCTGGTCCAGCTTCAGCCGGGTGTGCAAGCCGCGAATGGGTTGCCCCTTGATAAGCCAGTCCATGGGCTTTGTATGGATGTCGCGCATGCCGTCCAGGCGCTTCTGGGTGGTCCGCGCCTGCTGGATGTCGTGCAGGGCGACGAAGTCGTAGGCGCGGATCACCGCTTTGAGCGGCTCGACCGAGAGCAGGGACAGGTAGTTGAGCGAC
>NZ_JAWRYI010001127.1:0-252 GCF_046534705.1 Pseudomonas sp. SIMBA_068 | reverse complement strand
ACGAATACCGGCGGCGCGCAGTTCCAGCGCCTCTTCGATACACGCCACGGCAAACCCGTCCGCCTCGGTTTCCAGCGCCTGTGCCACACGTACGGCGCCATGGCCGTAGGCATCGGCCTTGATCACGGCGAGGGCCTTGGCCCCCGTGACTTCACGGGCCAACTGGTAATTGTGGCGCAGGGCTTGGAGATCGATCAGGGCACGGGCAGGACGCATGGCGGCAGGCTTCTAGGCGGCAAAGTGAAGAAAAAC
>NZ_JAWRYI010001126.1:0-252 GCF_046534705.1 Pseudomonas sp. SIMBA_068 | reverse complement strand
CCAGTAAGATCCCCCACGGTAGCGCCCCCGCAATCCCAACTGATGCAATAATTAAAGTTAGCGTCAGCCCGCCCCATTGCCGGGTTTCAACCCGCTCAAGAGCAAAAAAACCGCCATACATCAGCCACCAGACAATCAGTGGGTAAATCACCGCCCAGGCCGCAATATAGCGACCGCGATGCGGGAGTATTTTCCAGAACATTGGTGCGATCGACACAAGCCCAATCAGTAATGCGAGGTTAATTCGCCAGC
>NZ_JAWRYI010001125.1:0-252 GCF_046534705.1 Pseudomonas sp. SIMBA_068 | reverse complement strand
CGATGAACTGCGTGTCACAACCTGGGATGGCCTTGCCGAAGGCTTCGTGGAAGATGTGCTCCCAGGCGTGCAGCTTGAACAAGCGCTGAATCGGCTGCCCCTCCAGGTCAACGAAACGCCCCTCGCCATTCAGGCCGATGTCCTCCAGGTCGATATGCCGGGTGGGAATACCGGCGTGCGCGGCCATCTTGCGCAAAAAGTCCGGTGTGCCACGGTCCTCTACCGAGCCCGAGATGGTCGAGAAGTAGAACG
>NZ_JAWRYI010001124.1:0-252 GCF_046534705.1 Pseudomonas sp. SIMBA_068 | reverse complement strand
GCATTTTGGCTTATCGCAGAACATGTTATAAACACGGTTCGCCTGCTAACCAGGAGATTGCCTGTGAATCAGAACAACAAACCCGGCATCGCCGCCATTATTACCCTGGGCTGGGTGCAGATCCTGTCATGGGGCGGTCGTTCTATCTGATGGCGGTGATGGCGAATCCGATTGCGGCTGAGACAGGCTGGTCACAGCAGTGGATTTATGGCGCACTCTCGACCGGGATTCTGGTATCGGGCCTGCTGTCAC
>NZ_JAWRYI010001123.1:0-252 GCF_046534705.1 Pseudomonas sp. SIMBA_068 | reverse complement strand
GTCCATCAATCACTTCGGCTAACCACTCCCGGTTAACCTTGGCCGCCCCGGCCAAAAGCCCGTGTCGTACATCAGCGATATCTTGAGCCGTTCCCAGATCAATAATGGCTCGCATTGCGGCTAGGCGCGTGTGTTTGTGCTGAGCATGGAGGGAAAACTGTTTGACCTCCGCAATCGCACCTACCACTTCGCCGTGCCAAACCATCCTCAACAGGAACCAGACGATGTCGTCGTTGGAGCGATAAAGCATCA
>NZ_JAWRYI010001122.1:0-252 GCF_046534705.1 Pseudomonas sp. SIMBA_068 | reverse complement strand
CAGGCCGCACTGATGGCCAAGCGTCAGGACCGCCAGTCACCTGCCTGGCAGGCCCTGCAAGCTTACCTCGACGGGGTCAACGGCTGGCAAGCCAGCCATCCCAAGCCCGTGGAGTTCGACCTGCTGGGTATCACCCCTCGCCCGTTTACCGCCGAAGATACCCTGAGCATTGCCGGTTACCTCGCTTACAGCTTCGCCGCTGCGTTTCGCACCGAGCCCGCACTGACCTACATACGCGACCAGCTTGGCCCC
>NZ_JAWRYI010001121.1:0-252 GCF_046534705.1 Pseudomonas sp. SIMBA_068 | reverse complement strand
AGCCGATTACTTAAATGTAACCGACTACCGTACTATTATTTAGCTTTTTGGGTAACGTGCCTCAAGGCCTTGATAAACTAACTTTGCAAAGTCTGCATGTTCGGTATCAAGGCTTTTAACTACTTCCACTAAGTGCTCGTTATCTTCTTGCCCGTTCCACACTTTAATGTAGCTACCGTCTTTATAACCATGGTCTTGGCGGAAAAAGTTTAAGGTATTTTTACCAACATAACCACGGTATAAATCGTCAAT
>NZ_JAWRYI010000129.1:0-370 GCF_046534705.1 Pseudomonas sp. SIMBA_068 | reverse complement strand
CTACCCGCATGACTTCGCAGATCCGTGGTCAGACCATGGCGATCAAAAACGCCAACGACGGTATCTCCATCGCCCAGACCGCTGAAGGCGCGATGCAAGAATCCACCAACATCCTGCAGCGTATGCGTGAACTGGCTGTTCAGTCGCGAAACGACAACAACAGCGAAGCAGACCGCGACGCACTGGATAAAGAATTCCAGTCGATGCTCAAAGAGATCGACCGTATCGCCGGTTCGACCCAGCTGAACGGCAAGAACCTGCTGGACGGTACCGCCAGCGACATGACCTTCCAGGTTGGCTCCAACACCGGTAGCGACAACCAGATCACCATCAGCCTGAGCGATGCCATGAACACCACTGGCGCGCTGAG
>NZ_JAWRYI010001120.1:0-252 GCF_046534705.1 Pseudomonas sp. SIMBA_068 | reverse complement strand
AGAACCAAAATAAAGCCGCGAGCAAAGCAAGGCTACCTGAAACAATAAACGCAAATTGCCAGCTATGAAACATAATGCACCAGGCAATCAACGGTGGAGCAAGCATCGCGCCGAGTGAGGTGCCCATATTGAAAACACCTGTCGCCACGCCACGCTCTTTTGCCGGGAACCATGTTGATGCGGTTTTTACACCCGCCGGAATTGCCGACGCTTCGCTGAAACCCATCAGGGCGCGCATAAATGCCAGACCAG
>NZ_JAWRYI010001119.1:0-252 GCF_046534705.1 Pseudomonas sp. SIMBA_068 | reverse complement strand
CAAGCAGTCCCTCAGTCAGTCACAGCACATTCCGAAGGGGTCGAGGTTGTGCTCGGAACCCGTGGACGGCGTAGCCTGCGAGTTCCGCACGTGCACTGCGGTGAACATTCATCCGTTCAAGATCGACACGGTGAGTGCAACCCAGACACTCGATAACGCGGTGATCCGCATCGGACTGCAGGCACTGGTCGACCGGCCACTGAACAGCCTGGGCTGCTCCAGTCTCGACTTCTACCTCAGCGGTGATATTCG
>NZ_JAWRYI010001118.1:0-252 GCF_046534705.1 Pseudomonas sp. SIMBA_068 | reverse complement strand
CAAAACATCCCGCATAAAACGGGAACGACACCGCGCCAGCCAAAGATAAACAAGATTGACAGCATTACGCACAGTGGCATCCACGCCAGAAAGATATAACTGGAATGGATAATGGCAAGTGGCGAAATAAAACGGGATAGCTGAATAAGTACCACGGTGAGCGTAAACGCTAGTGTGAATATCTTGATATTTTTTATCAGGTTATGCTCCACAAACATGAGTACACTACTCTCACTGATCGGGGTTTTCAGG
>NZ_JAWRYI010001117.1:0-252 GCF_046534705.1 Pseudomonas sp. SIMBA_068 | reverse complement strand
AATACCCGAAGTAAGACAACCATCGGAGGATTAACCATGAAACGGAACACGAAAATTGCCCTGGTAATGATGGCGCTTTCAGCAATGGCGATGGGCTCGACATCTGCATTTGCTCACGGCGGACACGGTATGTGGCAGCAAAATGCCGCGCCTTTGACCAGCGAACAACAGACAGCGTGGCAGAAAATCCATAATGACTTTTACGCTCAAAGCAGCGCACTGCAACAGCAACTGGTGACGAAGCGTTATGAA
>NZ_JAWRYI010001116.1:0-252 GCF_046534705.1 Pseudomonas sp. SIMBA_068 | reverse complement strand
CAGGTTTGCACCACGGTGTCCGGGTTCAGAGACAGGCTATCGATCCCCTCTTCCATCAACCATGCGGCAAAGTCTTCGTGGTCGGACGGACCCTGACCGCAAATCCCGACATATTTGCCCTGTTTCTTCGCGGCACGAATCGCCATCGACAGCAGTGCTTTCACCGCATCGTTGCGCTCATCGAACAGTTCAGACACCACGCCGGAGTCACGATCCAGACCGAGCGCCAGCTGCGTCATGTCGTTTGAGCCA
>NZ_JAWRYI010001115.1:0-252 GCF_046534705.1 Pseudomonas sp. SIMBA_068 | reverse complement strand
AGGTTTCACGCAGGAAACGCCCGGAATATCGTTGATCAGTTCCCACGCGCGGTTACGCTGCTCATAAAGACGACCGCCAGGGGTAATAAATTCACTGATGCTCTGATAACCACCTAGCGCGGTCTGAATGGCGTGTTGCGCAGGAACGTTAGCACACAGGCGCATTGAAGCCAGCATTTCCAGACCTTCGATGTAGCCTTTGGCGTGTTTTTTCGGCCCGTTCAACACCATCCACCCCTGACGGAAGCCTGC
>NZ_JAWRYI010001114.1:0-252 GCF_046534705.1 Pseudomonas sp. SIMBA_068 | reverse complement strand
ACCATCTTTTTTTGCGGGAGTGGCGAAATTGGTAGACGCACCAGATTTAGGTTCTGGCGCCGCAAGGTGTGCGAGTTCAAGTCTCGCCTCCCGCACCATTCACCAGAAAGCGTTGTACGAGAAGCGTTTTATCGCTAACTGATTAATTATAAATCAGTTAGCGAAATATCTTACTTGCAATCGGTGTGGAAAACGGTAGTATTAGCAGCCACGAGTCGGCACGTAGCGCAGCCTGGTAGCGCACCGTCATGG
>NZ_JAWRYI010001113.1:0-252 GCF_046534705.1 Pseudomonas sp. SIMBA_068 | reverse complement strand
CCATGGCCATCCGGGCGCCCCTGCCAGTCACCGCCGGGCCGTGGGCCACCGGCTTGCCAGGGGTGGTCGTCGCCATGGCGATGGGGAATGTCCTGGTAATAACCCTGGCGCGGCGGCTGGGTCTGGCGCACTTCATCGCGCGAGTTGAGCGAGCGGCCTGGCCCGCCCTCGCCTTGCACCTGCTGGCCGCGTTCGCCATGCCCCTCGCCCGGCCCTTCGGCCAGTACCCCGAGGCTGATGCTCAAACCCAGC
>NZ_JAWRYI010001112.1:0-252 GCF_046534705.1 Pseudomonas sp. SIMBA_068 | reverse complement strand
AATCAAAGCGGTAATCCGGGCCGCCCGCTTCCAGCAACAGGACGCTCACGTTGCTCTCTTCGGTCAGACGGGTAGCCAGAACGTTTCCTGCGGATCCGGCTCCAATAATAATGTAATCAAATTCCATTCATCGTTCCTCAGGTTAAGTGATTAAAAGACTGACTGAAAACGCGTCAGCTCAACCTGCACTGACTTCACCTGGGTGTAGCTCTGCAGCGTCATCAGGCCATTCTCACGGCCAATGCCGGAGTG
>NZ_JAWRYI010000128.1:0-370 GCF_046534705.1 Pseudomonas sp. SIMBA_068 | reverse complement strand
CCAGGAAGCGCCCGAAGCGATTCGTCCATCGGAAGTGGAAGTGGTGGCGGAAAAGCTGACAGATATGGAAGCGGATGCGCAGAAACTCTATCAGCTGATCTGGCGTCAGTTTGTTGCCTGTCAGATGACACCGGCAAAATATGACTCCAGCACCATTACTGCCGCCGCCGGTGATTTCCGGCTCAAAGCGAAAGGCCGTATTCTGCGTTTCGACGGCTGGACCAAAGTGATGCCTGCGCTGCGTAAGAATGATGAAGATCGTACGCTGCCTGCGGTAAGCGTGGGTGATGTTCTGGACCTGCAACAACTGCTGCCCGGTCAGCACTTCACCAAGCCACCGGCGCGCTTCAGCGAAGCGTCACTGGTGCGC
>NZ_JAWRYI010001111.1:0-252 GCF_046534705.1 Pseudomonas sp. SIMBA_068 | reverse complement strand
GGGAATATTCGGGCCGGACAAATCATTGCCGTGGAGCCCACTGCCGCAAGTTATTACGCATTTAATTTTGGCTTTGGCAAAGGTTTTATCGATAAAGGTCATCTCGAGCCGGTTCAGGGGCGACAAAAAGTTGAAGACGGTTTGGGCGACCTCAACAAGCCGCTGAGTAATCAGAACTTAGTTACCTGGAAAGATACGCCGGTCTATAACGCGCCGAGTGCGGGAAGTGCGCCATTTGGGGTACTGGCGGAC
>NZ_JAWRYI010001110.1:0-252 GCF_046534705.1 Pseudomonas sp. SIMBA_068 | reverse complement strand
GGCCGACGAACAGAAACAACTGGCCCAGCTGATGGCGCAGAAGATGGAAGAAACCGCCAAGATGGCCGCTGTGAGTGCCAAGCAGGCGAGCATCGCGACCATCAATGGTGAGCAGCGAAGTTTATGCCTGAGCCAGCTATCCAGCTCTTCGAGCGGCCGCTTGCTTTGGCTGAGTTGAAAGTAGCCTGCCCAACCTCGCAGCACAGGGTTTATCCACTCGATGACGTTGGCCATCTTGCGACCCCGCGCACC
>NZ_JAWRYI010001109.1:0-252 GCF_046534705.1 Pseudomonas sp. SIMBA_068 | reverse complement strand
ACTGCCGTCTTGCGTTACAGAGTTACCTGTCGATTCAACATCAGTTTGAATATAACCTAAACCAAAGTTACCGCGGAACATGTCGTATTCAAAGTTAGCTTGTGCATAAAAAGCGTGGGTAATTTCTTCAATATCAAAAAAGCCTGAAGAACTTGACGTTGGTGCATTTAGCGTACGGCTAGAGCCATGAGTTTGTAATGCTTGCTGAAGTGTTGCAAGTACTGCATCTGGGTCTGATGCCACGAGTTCTGG
>NZ_JAWRYI010001108.1:0-252 GCF_046534705.1 Pseudomonas sp. SIMBA_068 | reverse complement strand
CGAAAATAAAAAAACAGAGGAGCTGCTATGAATGTTGCCTTGAAAGAATCTGTTAGAGCAGGCCTTATTGGTGGGGTGGTATCCGCAGTCGTGGCCTTCTTGGTTGCTTATTACCTTGCACCTTTCCCGCTCAATCCGATTGATAACTCCATCGGCAATAGCGTGAGTGGTTTTTTCAGCGGATTGGTCAGCGGCTTCATTGGTGTTTTTCTTGTGGTTAAAAAGCTGGCTTCTTGACTGATAAGCTACGCG
>NZ_JAWRYI010001107.1:0-252 GCF_046534705.1 Pseudomonas sp. SIMBA_068 | reverse complement strand
CGATCCGATATTTTAGTGGTCAAGGAGTGACGGTGTATGGCACACGCACGATGTCGAATCCTAAAAATAATGACTGGCTCTACGTGCCGGTACGGCGCCTCTTCAATGCGGTAGAGCGCGATACGCGAACAGCGTTGCGCTCGGTGATATTCGAGCCGAATTCCGCAGTAACGTGGGATAAAATTCGATGTACTTTGGATAACTATCTATACGGCCTTTGGAAGAAGGGCGCCCTGCAAGGCGATAAACCAG
>NZ_JAWRYI010001106.1:0-252 GCF_046534705.1 Pseudomonas sp. SIMBA_068 | reverse complement strand
CACCCCCCCCACACCTACCTCGCACGCCCCGCCTAAATCAGCAGTTCGTCACTGGTACAGCCCGGTGAAATGACGTCCTGATTGCACCAAAATGGTGCGCAAAAAATCATAAATTACACTTTAAGTGTATGATCGCCATATGCCATACTCGGTTTATCCAATGTTTCTCGCCCTGCTAGGGCACCTCTGTGATGGAGGTTTTGGCGTTTGCAGCGCCGGCTAGTAGGGGAGAATTGTCACGATTTTGTTGGG
>NZ_JAWRYI010001105.1:0-252 GCF_046534705.1 Pseudomonas sp. SIMBA_068 | reverse complement strand
CTGTAGACCTGCTGCATCATCTTTTGCGCTGTTTACACGTAACCCCGAAGACAGTCTTTCGAACGAGGTACTTAAGTCATTTGTAGAATTGCTCAAGTTTCGTTGTGAGTTAAGTGAAGATACATTTGTATTTACTGTTAAAGCCATTTTGCCTTCTCCTAGTCAAAGCAGAGTGTGGTTCAACTCTTTTAACAGAACCACTTTTATGTTGTTTTTATAAAGCATGTATTGTGCCAAGTTATAAAACCAATC
>NZ_JAWRYI010001104.1:0-252 GCF_046534705.1 Pseudomonas sp. SIMBA_068 | reverse complement strand
CCATGCCGCCCAGCGCACCGATCAGCACCACTGGCATCGGCACATCCACGCCGCGCCCCAGCAACAGCGGCTTGAGCACGTTGTCGGCAAGGCCGGCGACGAAGGTGTAGATGGCAAACACGATGGTCGCGACGGTGAAGCCTTCGGCATGGAATACATAGGCGATGACCGGTAGCGTGATCAGCGTGGCCGGCGCCTGGGCGATGCCCAGCATAAGGATGGCGATTGCCAGGATCCCCGCGCCCGGCACAC
>NZ_JAWRYI010000127.1:0-370 GCF_046534705.1 Pseudomonas sp. SIMBA_068 | reverse complement strand
CTGATTCAACTGGCCGATGGCGTCACGCAGCTTAATGTGGCGCTGACCCAGCGCAGCGCCGATCGCCTGCAACTGGCCGCCGGTAAAGAGGTGCTGGTGCTGATCAAGGCGCCGTGGATCCGCATCAGTCGTGACGCCGCACAGGATGACAATCAGCTGGCAGCGACGGTCAGTGCCATCGAACCCGGCGAGCAGATGAGTGAAGTGCTGATGAAGCTCGCCAGCGGCGAAACCCTGTGCGCGACCCTGAGCAACGATCAGCTGCAGCAACTGACGCTGCAGCCCGGCGACGCAGTGATCGCCAGTTTCAATGCCGAACACGCCATCGTCGCCACCCTGCTCTAGCGGTTGATTTGACTTCATTAAGGGC
>NZ_JAWRYI010001103.1:0-252 GCF_046534705.1 Pseudomonas sp. SIMBA_068 | reverse complement strand
GGCAGCCTTTGCCCTTTTTCCAGCCCCTGCCGTGTGCCGGCGAGCCGTTCGCCGAACAACAACTCCCACAAGAGACGCACCGCCCATGACCACGCCCGTGCCCCGCATCACCCTGGCCCTGACGGCTACCCTGGCCAGCCTTTCACTGAACGCCGCCGACCTCAATGCCCGGGACTTCTTCGCCGCCCCAGCGGGCACCAGCCTGGGCGTGCTGTACCTGCCCGCCACCCGCGCCGGTGATTTCCACGGCCC
>NZ_JAWRYI010001102.1:0-252 GCF_046534705.1 Pseudomonas sp. SIMBA_068 | reverse complement strand
CAAGAAGTTGAACAGGTGCTCACCGAGCTAGAAGATAAAACCACGGGAATTGGTAGTATTTTAGACGTTATAAAAGGGTTATCTGAGCAAACAAACTTATTAGCACTAAATGCGGCTATAGAGGCGGCAAGAGCGGGAGAACAAGGAAGAGGGTTTGCTGTTGTAGCTGATGAAGTACGTCACTTAGCAACCAGAACCCAGCAAAGTACTGATGAGATCCAATTAATGATTACACAACTGCAAAACTCTGCA
>NZ_JAWRYI010001101.1:0-252 GCF_046534705.1 Pseudomonas sp. SIMBA_068 | reverse complement strand
TTAAGCATGTCAGTCACTAGTGGTAGCGTGACAGATGTCCTTACCTCATAGCTGACCACTTCTTGGTTAAATAGGTCTATTACCGGTGACAGGTATACCTTTTCTCCATTGACTTTAAATTCAGTGACATCGGTCACCCATTTTTGATTGGGCTTCTTTGCCGTAAATTCACGTTTGAGAACATTTTCAGCGATTCTACCGACTTCACCTTTGTAAGAGGTGTAGCGTTTAGGTCTGACTTTTGATTTCAAG
>NZ_JAWRYI010001100.1:0-252 GCF_046534705.1 Pseudomonas sp. SIMBA_068 | reverse complement strand
CCTGCAACTGCGCTTTCCAGCGCTCGACATTTCGTTGCAGGACCGCCTCGGACGCACCGGAGATCGGCAATTCTGTCAGTTTTTTCGCCAATTGCCCACGCAACCAGCTGTCATTGCAGGCCGAGTTGTGTGAAAGGGCCAAGTACAGGCCTGGCCGGTCCACCGGCAGGCCACGGGCGATCAGGTCATTGCTCATACCCAGGCTCTGGGCCATGGCCATGCCTGAATAGCGGCCAGCCAGCACATAGTCCA
>NZ_JAWRYI010001099.1:0-252 GCF_046534705.1 Pseudomonas sp. SIMBA_068 | reverse complement strand
CCGTTGATCGACGGTGCCGGTGGGCGTACCGAGTCCACCGATGGCAGCGTGTTCCCCTATGCCTTCCCGCTGTTGCTGAACTACTACGGCCAGGCTTCGGTGGGCATCAACTACATCGCTGAACGCGAAGGTGGTTTCGACAAGCTCAAGGGCAAGAAGATCGTCACCGTTTACCACGATTCGGCGTATGGCCGCGAAACCCAGGCGCCGATGCAATTGCTGGCGCAGAAGTATGGCTTCGAAAACATCCAG
>NZ_JAWRYI010001098.1:0-252 GCF_046534705.1 Pseudomonas sp. SIMBA_068 | reverse complement strand
TGGCGCGTAATTTTGATCGGGTATTAGCCACCGAAATCGCTAAGCCGTCGGTTGCTGCTGCGCAATACAACATCGCAGCTAACCATATTGATAACGTACAAATTATTCGTATGGCGGCAGAAGAATTTACTCAGGCGATGAATGGTGTGCGCGAGTTTAACCGCCTGCAAGGGATCGACTTAAAGAGTTATCAGTGCGAAACCATTTTTGTCGACCCACCGCGCAGCGGTCTGGACAGTGAAACCGAGAAAA
>NZ_JAWRYI010001097.1:0-252 GCF_046534705.1 Pseudomonas sp. SIMBA_068 | reverse complement strand
ACTGCGCGTCGATCCCGGCCAATTTGCTCGAAGCGGAGTTGTTCGGTCATGAGAAAGGTGCTGTCACCGATGCCAAGGAGCGCAGGGTGGGCCTGGTCGAGGCCGCTGATGGGGGCACGCTGTTCCTCGATGAAATCGGCGAGATGGACCTGGTGTTGCAAGCCAAGCTGCTGAAGCTGCTCGAAGACCGCAGCATCCGCCGCATTGGTGCGGTGAAAGAGCGCAAGGTCGACTTGCGGGTAATCAGTGCCA
>NZ_JAWRYI010001096.1:0-252 GCF_046534705.1 Pseudomonas sp. SIMBA_068 | reverse complement strand
CATTGAACGACAAGGGTGTGGATATAAAGGGGACAAACGACTTTGGCCGTAACAGTGAACCTGTTAAGAAAAAAGTTATGACTCCTATTATTAATAAAGCTAAAGTGCCAGCTCCTGAGAAGGCAGATCATCGTTTAGTTCCATCTAAAACAGCAAAACTTTCGCCTGCTGTTTTACTAAAGCTAAGTACGCTTAAGCCATTCATAAAAGAAGCCGAAAGCATGGATAAAGTATCCAATAACAATATTATCG
>NZ_JAWRYI010001095.1:0-252 GCF_046534705.1 Pseudomonas sp. SIMBA_068 | reverse complement strand
AATGAAATCCTCGAAGCACTGCAGGAACCGCTGACCGGTATTGTGAGCGCGGTAATGGTTGCACTGGAACAGTGCCCGCCGGAACTGGCTTCCGACATCTCCGAGCGCGGCATGGTGCTCACCGGTGGTGGCGCACTGCTGCGTAACCTTGACCGTTTGTTAATGGAAGAAACCGGCATTCCAGTCGTTGTTGCTGAAGACCCGCTGACCTGTGTGGCGCGCGGTGGCGGCAAAGCGCTGGAAATGATCGAC
>NZ_JAWRYI010001094.1:0-252 GCF_046534705.1 Pseudomonas sp. SIMBA_068 | reverse complement strand
ATGACGCTGCAACTTTTTAACGCTGTATTTATCGGCATTGTTGCGGGTATTGGGATGCTATGGTTTCAGGATTTAATGCCTGGAAGAGCGGGGGCAGCTACCACCTTATTTACTAACAGTATTTCTACCGGGGTAATTCTGGCTGGCGTTATTCAGGGAGCAATTGCACAAAGTTGGGGGCACTTTGCTGTCTACTGGGTAATTGCGGTTATTTCTGTTATCGCATTATTTTTAACCGCAAAGGTTAAAGAC
>NZ_JAWRYI010001093.1:0-253 GCF_046534705.1 Pseudomonas sp. SIMBA_068 | reverse complement strand
CGTGTTCCTCCCAAACCAAGCGCAATTTTCAATATTAATGCGTCAAGTGGAGGGTTTGACGAGAATCACTGAGGACTTAAGAGTAGTAAGCCTAGCCGATAACGACCATTTAAACATAGAGCTACAAAAATGCGAATTAGGTAAAAAAGTCATCGCTGACAGCTTGGAACTTAAAAGCAACTTAACCGCCGCGGGTCTTACTTTAACCTTAGACATAAGTAAAGAGCAAGTGTGGTGTGACCCGGGCCGAATA
>NZ_JAWRYI010001092.1:0-253 GCF_046534705.1 Pseudomonas sp. SIMBA_068 | reverse complement strand
GGCGTCAGCGTGCCGCGGCGAATAAATTTCGGCTGATCGCCTGCATGGCCCAGCGCACGCAGCGGATAGCCCGTCAGCGTTTCCGGTACAAAACTGCTTTGATTCATCTTTAACGGTGTGAAGATAAGCTGTGACGCCAGCGTCTGAATATCCTGATGACAACGCGTGCGCAGGATATAACCGAGCAGCGCATAGCCGAGGTTGGAGTAGTGTGGCATGCGTACCGCAGGTGCAGAGAAGTCCGCCAGATAAC
>NZ_JAWRYI010001091.1:0-253 GCF_046534705.1 Pseudomonas sp. SIMBA_068 | reverse complement strand
ACCTGAATCAGCGGTGAAACCAGATAAATCACCGCAATCGCGAAGAAAAACCATAAGTGGTAAAACACTGGCTTTTGCAGCAGGTTTTTCAGCGCTAACTCCACATTGATGGAGGTAAATAGTGCAATGTAGAGCAGCGCGATTGCGCTATAAAAAAACAGCCATAAGCCGATACGCAAGAAATGGCGCGGCTGGGCGCTGCGTTCGCCAAAAAAGAGATAGCCGGATATCATGAAAAATAGCGGCACGCTGA
>NZ_JAWRYI010001090.1:0-253 GCF_046534705.1 Pseudomonas sp. SIMBA_068 | reverse complement strand
CATATGGCTCAGCCCCAGGTGCTCGGCGCCCTGGCGCACGGCGGCCACGCAGGCGGGGGCGAAGTCCAGCGGCGGGAAATCGGCGGTGGCGGTCAGCTCGAACGTCAGGCCGTGCTGGCGGCAGCTGTCTTCGATCACCTGGCGCACTTCATCGACCATGGCTTGCAAGCGGTCGGCGTGCAGGTGGCTCAGGTCGAGGGTCATCTGCACGTGCCCGGGGATCACGTTGCGCGAGCCCGGGTGCAGGCTCAGG
>NZ_JAWRYI010001089.1:0-253 GCF_046534705.1 Pseudomonas sp. SIMBA_068 | reverse complement strand
AAGCGAAGCGATATCCCCTGGCCGCTGAACATGCGGTGGCCACTTGCGCTGTGGAATGCCGTATTCACCGAGCCGGGAGCCTATCAGTCGAAAGCGGCAGCCGACGAACAATGGAACCGGGGTGCCCATCTCGTCCAGGGGCTCGGCCATTGCGGCAGTTGCCACACGCCGCGCGGCGTGGCGATGAACGAGAAGGCACTCGACGAGCGTAGCGCACTCTATCTGGCCGGCGCCGAACTGGACGGCTGGTATG
>NZ_JAWRYI010001088.1:0-253 GCF_046534705.1 Pseudomonas sp. SIMBA_068 | reverse complement strand
AGATCGACAAAAACCGCTACGAAGTGGTTATCCCGTCTGATGGCTCCGTGACCTCCGGCTACACCACCGTCATCAACAAATATGCGAAACACCCTAACGCCGCAAAACTGACGCGCGAATATATCTTCTCAGACCAGGGACAGATCAATCTGGCGAAAGGCTATGCCCGTCCTATCCGTGCTGAACATCTGACGCTGCCAGCGGACGTCCAGGCTCGCCTGCTGCCGCAATCTGAATATAAAAATGCCCGTCC
>NZ_JAWRYI010001087.1:0-253 GCF_046534705.1 Pseudomonas sp. SIMBA_068 | reverse complement strand
CTCACCACCCGCAGACGGCCTTCCGCAATATCCTGCTCCACCAGCGAATAGGGCATGGTCGCCACGCCTAGGCCAGCCAGCAGCGCACGGCGCTTGTCATCCATGCTGCTCACGGTCAGGCGCTGCTGCTTATCCAGTAACTGCACGGTCAGCACCGGACGCTCACGCGCGGTATCTGCGACCGCAATGCCACGGTATTTCACCCGCGTCACTTCAGACTGGGGTTCAGGCTCGTTATGAATCGGGTGGTCAG
>NZ_JAWRYI010001086.1:0-253 GCF_046534705.1 Pseudomonas sp. SIMBA_068 | reverse complement strand
CATTTGTGCCATACAACCGGCAAATGCTGATGCATTAAACGCTTTATCTGCAACAGCAGATGCCGCAAGTATTTCTAACGTTTGCTTAAAGTCATCAGCTTGCTGAACTTGGCTCAACTCACTTTCTAATTGCTTTGCTAAGTCTTGATAGCTTGTTTTTCCGTCAATACGTAGCGACAAACCAAAGTGAAAAATATCAACCAATTCTAAAATAACTTGCTCGGTATCGGGTGTTTGTTTTTTCCACCACTTC
>NZ_JAWRYI010001085.1:0-253 GCF_046534705.1 Pseudomonas sp. SIMBA_068 | reverse complement strand
AGCCAGGGGCGTCGGCCGCAGGTGCAGGCAGAAATGAACAACATGGCCGGGATTCTCGACAGCCTGGCGCACACGGCGCTGGCCACCATCCTGCCTGGCCGGGCCAAGGACGCGGCCGAGGATGACCAGGGCCTGCTGTGGAAGCCATTGAGCGAGCCGCGGGTGCCGCTCAAGGTTGGGCTGGTGTTCCGCGATGCACAGCGCCAGCAGGCGTCGGTCGAGCTGCTGCGTACAGTGCTGGAAGAAGAGACAG
>NZ_JAWRYI010001084.1:0-253 GCF_046534705.1 Pseudomonas sp. SIMBA_068 | reverse complement strand
CCAGCACCGCTTCGGCCTCGCTGATACGCCCTTCGGCAAACAACGCCTGAGCCTGTTCCAGCGGATCGGCCGCTGCCGGTGGCGGCATCTGCACATGTGGCTCCAGCATCGCCCGCACCGCCGACTCCGGCTGCGCTCCGGCAAACCCGTCCACCGGCTGGCCATCCTTGAACAACACCACCGTCGGCAGGCTGCGAATGCCAAAACGCGCAACGATATCCTGCTCGGCCTCGCAGTCGACCTTGGCCAACAG
>NZ_JAWRYI010001083.1:0-253 GCF_046534705.1 Pseudomonas sp. SIMBA_068 | reverse complement strand
CCGAGGCTTCATCCGTCACGACCACATCCGACACCAGGCACTCGGCCAACGCCCGGTGCAGTGCCCCAAGGCGGAACATCTGCGGTGTGTAGGCCTGCCAGATGGTGCTGCGGTCCACGGTAGCACTTACCCGGCCGCTGCCATCGGCACGCTTGAGGGTATCGCGCGCCGGTACCGCCAGCAAGCCACCCACCGGGTCGTCCGCCAGCTCCGACAGCAGCTTGTCCAGGTCGCTGCGCGCCAAATTCGGCCG
>NZ_JAWRYI010001082.1:0-253 GCF_046534705.1 Pseudomonas sp. SIMBA_068 | reverse complement strand
ATTTTTAGATCCTAATAAATTTAGCGACGACGGTACAACGTCTATGTCGGGTTTATCGTTTTCTAAAGATGGTAGTTTATTAGCGTATCAAGTTTCGGAGGGTGGCAGTGATTGGCGTAAAATTATCGTTATTAATACAACGACTAAAGAGCAAGTAGAGCAAGCTTTAGTTGATGTGAAATTTAGTGGTATTGATTGGTTAGGTAATGAAGGATTTTACTACTCAAGCTACGATAAACCAAAAGGCAGTGAA
>NZ_JAWRYI010001081.1:0-253 GCF_046534705.1 Pseudomonas sp. SIMBA_068 | reverse complement strand
CGCCAGGCCCTGGGCCGTGGCTGGTGTTTCGGTTTCGGCCTGTTTGGCGCCTGCACCAGCTGGATCTACTACAGCATCCACCACTTTGGCGGCGCTTCGGCGCTGCTGGCCGGCTTCCTGATGCTGCTGTTCACCGCCGCCATCGCCTGGTTCTTCGCCCTGCCCGCGTGGCTATGGGCACGCTGGCTGCGCCGTAATGAGGCGCCGCTGGCGGACGCGCTGGCCTTTGCTGCGTTGTGGGTCGGCCAGGAAG
>NZ_JAWRYI010001080.1:0-253 GCF_046534705.1 Pseudomonas sp. SIMBA_068 | reverse complement strand
AGGCGTACAGGCGCAGGCGCGGGTCGGCCTTGAGCAAGGCGCTGTGCTCGGCCTGCACCCCGCTGGCCACGTCCACTTGCCCGGCACGCAAGGCGGCGGCCCGCGAGACCTGGTCCTTGAATTCGATGATTTCCAGCTCATCGGCATAGGGGCGGTTGGGCTTGTAGTAGTTTTCGAAGCGGGTGTAGAGCGAGCGCTGCCCGGGGATGAAGCTTTTCAGCTTGTAAGGCCCCGCCCCGACCGGGTTGGTCAC
>NZ_JAWRYI010000126.1:0-371 GCF_046534705.1 Pseudomonas sp. SIMBA_068 | reverse complement strand
GCACACGACTCAGGGCATCGGCAAAGGCTTTCGCTTTGGTGTCGCCTTTGCCCTCGACCGTCACCTGGGTAACGTATTGTTCTTTCATAATCAGCTGCCGTGCTTCTTGTTCCAGGCCTGCACCAGCCGCTCACCTAACTCTTCTTTATCCATAAAGCCGAAGCCCAGCACCGTGGCACCTTCATTAATGGCGGTGACGCCTTCGTCGACAGAACGCATGCCATGCTTTGCTTTATAGCCATATTTGTTCTGAGCGGTGATAGCACCGGCGCCGCCGCTGCCGCAGAACGAGATGCCGAAATCGGCGTTTTCCGCCTTCATCACGTCACCCAGTTTCATGTCAGCGGCGACACCTGGCACCACGACGGCAC
>NZ_JAWRYI010001079.1:0-253 GCF_046534705.1 Pseudomonas sp. SIMBA_068 | reverse complement strand
CAGGCCCACGCCTTC
Source organism: Pseudomonas sp. SIMBA_068 (assembly GCF_046534705.1). Taxonomy (NCBI): domain Bacteria; kingdom Pseudomonadati; phylum Pseudomonadota; class Gammaproteobacteria; order Pseudomonadales; family Pseudomonadaceae; genus Pseudomonas; species Pseudomonas sp. SIMBA_068. Next base: position 238 of record NZ_JAWRYI010001079.1, on the reverse strand, counting down.
CCAGCCGAGGTACATCAGCAGCAGGTTGTCGGCAAGCACCAGAACCACCATGCTGGCGATGAACAGGTTGGTGTAAGCGAAGAAGCGAGAGTAGCCCTCTTCACCGCGCATATACCAGGAGGCGTACATGTGAATAGGGAAACCCACACCAGTGACCACCGAGAGCATGGTCAGCGACAGGCCGTCCAGCACCAGGTTAAAACCGATGTTAAAGTCGCCTACCGACATCCACGTCCAC
>NZ_JAWRYI010001078.1:0-253 GCF_046534705.1 Pseudomonas sp. SIMBA_068 | reverse complement strand
ACGTTCTAATGGACCATTGTCGCAGCAGGCATAAGTCAATTATCAAGAAACAAAAATTACTTCATTTTGGAAATTTCTATAACACAAGCTGCGAGCATCAGCCACCCAAAACCAATGATGATAAGCCATGCAGACACAGCCAGCCATCGCTTCAATTTTGGTGGGAAAACTTTTAGCTCGTCAGCATCGAGCTGGCCTCGACGAAGCACAAACCCAGGGAATGTGACAACCCCCCCAATTGCACAAACCAACA
>NZ_JAWRYI010001077.1:0-253 GCF_046534705.1 Pseudomonas sp. SIMBA_068 | reverse complement strand
AATGAATGTGCAATCGGCACTGACTGCCTGCTGGACCGCCCATGGGAGTCGATGGTGCTCACGGTAAGGCCGGAGCAAGGCGATTACTTTACCCATACAGTCCTGCACGAATTCGGCCACGCACTAGGCGCACAACATGAGCACCAGCATCCTGATGCAGAGATCCCCTGGAACAAGGCGCTCATACACTCGCTACACATAGGTATCCCTGGTTGGAGTGCACAAGATGTCGAACAACAGTACTTCACCCCAC
>NZ_JAWRYI010001076.1:0-253 GCF_046534705.1 Pseudomonas sp. SIMBA_068 | reverse complement strand
GAAGGCGATTTAGCCGGAGTTATTGAAGCAACACAAGAGCGTCGCTCGCAACTTACTCGCCCCGATTTTTACGATGGGGTAAAAGTAATTGCTGCAAATATTGATCAAATACTTATGGTTTCTGCTGTATTACCTGAGTTTACCCCTAGCATTATTGATCGCTATTTAATTGCCTGTGAAGACATGGGTATTGAGCCTATTTTAATCCTCAACAAAATCGACTTAATCGGCGAAGCCGGCCTTAAAGATATTC
>NZ_JAWRYI010001075.1:0-253 GCF_046534705.1 Pseudomonas sp. SIMBA_068 | reverse complement strand
CTAGGCCAGTCGTGGCTACGGCAGCTTGAAACGACCGTCAGGAGGCAAGGTGCGCGTCAATCAGGCGCGCAACCCCTTCGGCATGCCTGTGGCCCAAGCCATGACCGGGCTGATCGAGTCTGCGCCAACGCAAGGCGCAATCTCAAGGGTTGTTGGCTCTGATGGGTTTAGACCTACTGAAGTGCCCAAATCAGCAGCGAACGCTATGCCTGCCAAGGGCGAAAGCGGACACGCGTGAACGGCTGCTTTCGAC
>NZ_JAWRYI010001074.1:0-253 GCF_046534705.1 Pseudomonas sp. SIMBA_068 | reverse complement strand
CCTTCGCCAGCATTGTAGCCTGCAAGCGCAAGACTGGCGAAGGCAATGTACAAAAGTACGGCGGTATTCCACCCTTCCGTGAAACTCAAGACTATGTTCGCCGGGTGAGTAGCCGTTATAGCAATTTATATGCAGGGGGGATCAACATTTCTCCAGGCTCAAATAGCACACCGGCCAATGCTCAAGTCATTGCACAATCTGCACATTACGATGCAGACTCTTCTCCAAGCACGCAACTCAGTGTGAGTCGTAG
>NZ_JAWRYI010001073.1:0-253 GCF_046534705.1 Pseudomonas sp. SIMBA_068 | reverse complement strand
GACCGACGGTGCGCTGGAAGCGTCCAACGTCGATCTCAGTAAAGAACTGGTCAATATGATCGTTGCCCAGCGTAACTATCAGTCTAACGCCCAGACCATCAAAACCCAGGACCAGATCCTCAACACGCTGGTTAACTTACGCTAATCGCTGACGGGATAGCTCAATGGATCACGCAATTTATACCGCGATGGGAGCAGCCAGCCAGACACTGAATCAACAGGCGGTAACCGCCAGTAATCTGGCCAATGCCTC
>NZ_JAWRYI010001072.1:0-253 GCF_046534705.1 Pseudomonas sp. SIMBA_068 | reverse complement strand
CCCTGGCCCTGTGGAAAACCCTGCCTACCCGCGAGCAACCCAAGGCCACCCAGGGTTACGGGCAATTGCTCGGTTCGCTGCTGCAACTGTTCAGGGAGGAAAAAGTGCTGCGGGACCGGGCGGTGCTGGCGATGCTGATCTTCGCCGCCGGCACCGTGCTGTGGACGCCATTGGTGTTGCCATTGAGTGCCCCGCCACTGTCCTTGTCCCACACCGAGATCGGCCTGTTCGGCCTCGCCGGCGCGGCAGGCGC